>NZ_CP011427.1:2156632-2464722 GCF_001506165.1 Pantoea vagans
AAGAACTGCATCGGTGCACCAACTAAAGCAGGTTGGCGACCAGTGGCGCACCCCTGATCCAATCTGGTGGGGCATTAATTCGCTGTACGGCCCTTTCGTGCTCGACCTGTTTGCCGATCGCGAGAACAACAAATGCGAGGCGTATTACTCCGCCGAAGATAATGCGCTAACGCAGGACTGGTCAGCCCGGCTGGCGGAACTGAATGGCGCAGCGTATGCGAACCCGCCTTACAGTCGAGCCAGTGAGCACGATGGGCATTACATCACCGGCATGCGCCACATCATCGCCCACACCATGGCAATGCGTGAGCTTGGCGGGCGATATGTCTATTTCATCAAAGCGGCAACCGCCGAGACGTGGTGGCCGGAAGAAGCGGATCACGTTGCCTTTGTGCGCGGGCGCATCAGTTTCGACTTGCCAGAATGGTACCGGCCAGAGGAAGGCCAGCCAGCAGAATCATCAGCCGGGTTCGGCGCAGCGATCGCTGTGTTCGATAAGAACTGGCGCGGGCCGAAAATGGACTATGTCAGCCGGGAAGAGCTGGAGATGCGCGGCGCAGCAATGATGTCGATGATTGAACGCGCAGCAGGCAAGATGGCGCGACAGATTCAGCTGCAAAATATTCCTGAAATTATTCCTGAAACAGGTAACCGTGTCTGGCCCGCAGAAGTCACGTTGATTGCGAAGCAGATCCCCGCGCTTCATTCAATTGAAGATGGACACCATCAGAAGGTGATGCAGCACATAAACCGCATGTTGCTTGAACGCCACCCGTCAGCAGAAATCATCACCGCAGCTCAGTCGCTAACCGCATCGTTTGGAGAACAAGTCCTATGAGGGAAATCATCGTCGATAACTTCGCCGGCGGCGGCGGAGCCAGTACCGGTATTGAAATGGCTACCGGCCGCAGCGTGGACATTGCCATCAACCACGACGAAAACGCGATCGCCATGCACACCACCAACCATCCGGACACGCTGCACTACTGCGAATCGGTGTTTAATATTGACCCGGTCGCGGCGACTTCTGGCGCGCCGGTTGGACTGGCCTGGTTCTCCCCCGACTGCCGCCACTTCAGCAAAGCGAAGGGCAGCAAGCCTGTTAAAAAAGAGATTCGCGGCCTGGCTTGGATTGTCATCCGCTGGGCACTGGCTAAGCGTCCGCGCGTTGTGATGCTTGAGAACGTGGAAGAGTTTAAAACGTGGGGCCCGCTGCTGGACAGTGAAGACCGTCCGGATCCGGCGCGAGCGGGAGAAACCTTCGCGGCATTCGTTGGCATGTTGAGCACCGGCATTCCGGCGGATCATCCGGCGCTGGATGAGGTGTGCGACTTCCTACAGATCGGCCGTCACAGTGGAGACGCCCGCCGCCTTGTCGCCGGATTGCGCTATACGGTCGAATACCGGGAGCTGCGCGCCTGTGACTATGGCGCGCCAACTATCCGCAAACGCTTCTTCATGGTGATGCGCTGCGACGGTCAGCCAGTGACGTGGCCACAGCCATCGCATGGTGATCCAAAAAGCCTGGCTGTGCAGTCAGGACATTTGAAGCCATGGAGAACCGCGGCTGAATGCATCGACTGGTCAATTCCCTGCCCCAGCATTTTTGGACGCAGTAAGCCGCTGGCCGAAAATACGATGAAGCGCATCGCTCGCGGCATTCAGCGCTTCGTAACCGACAACCCAACGCCTTTCATCGTGAAGTGCAATCACACCACCAGCAAAGGCGGTTATGACTGTTTCCGGGGCCAGTCACTGGATGACCCACTTCAGACGATTACCCGCAAGCATGGGTATGCCGTGGTCGCGCCGATTTTTGCTGGTACCGGCGGATCAACATTTCAAATGAAGCCGCGCCCGGTTGATAAGCCTTTTTTTACGCTGCTGACTCAGAACCGCACCAACATTGTCTGCTCTATGCTTGCGCCGGTCATCTCCCGCCAGTTCGGTAACAGTGTTGGTCACCCGGTTGATGAACCAGCGGGAACGGTCACAGCTGGCGGCGGCGGGCATAGCGCGTTAGTCGTGCCAACAATGATTCAGATGGGATATGGTGAGCGCCCCGGACAAGCGCCGCGCGTTCTCGATATAGACAAGCCAGTTGGAACCGTTACCGCCGGGGGCAATAAGTTTGCCCTCGCGACCGCTTTCCTCGCCAAACACTTCGGTGGCAACTATACCGGCCCCGGCGCCGCGTTGGATGGGCCAGCGCATACGGTGACCACCACCGATCATCATGCGCTGGTTACGTCGAACCTGATTAAGTTTCGCGGTACCAACACCGGCCAACCTACCGACACGCCGCTGCACACCATCACCGCCAGCGGCACCCACCTGGGCGAGGTGCGCGCTTTCCTGATGAAGTATTACGGGAACGAGAAAGGCGGCGTTGGCCTGAATGAACCGCTTGGCACCGTCACCACCAATGACCGGTTCGGCCTGATCACGGTTGATGGCACCGATTATCAGATAGTCGATATCGGCATGCGCATGCTGCAGCCTCACGAACTCTACGCGGCGCAAGGCTTCCCTTCCTGGTACGTCATTGATCAGGACTTTCGCGGCAAGAAATACGCCAAAGACAAACAGGTTGCCCGCTGCGGCAACGCGGTACCGCCGCCGTTCGCTGAAGCCCTGGTGCGCGCCAATCTTCCAGAGATGTGCTCACCGCTAGCAAGAGAGAAAATTGCATGATGTCGACACAAACTGAAAACGCGCTCCGGGCGGTAGCGCGCAAGTGCCGGTCAGATATATTGGCCGCGCTTAAAGATAAGCCGCGATCAGAACGCGACGGCATCATTACCGCCATTCTCGATCGCCACGCCAAAACTATTGATTGCCTGCCGCCAAATACGTTCAGGCCTAAAACCTGGCTGATCCACTATGTGCGGCGAATTGATAAAGAAATGCGGACGGCAAAATGACTGCCACATGCGATGAAGTCGACACGGGCTGGGTTATCACAAACCTGGCCCTTTTTATTGCCCTGCTGCTGGCGTGGCTTTGGCCGCCTAAACAATAAATTTTGAAATGCAGCCACATTCCACCCGCTACCCATTTGTAGCGATATACCAAAATCCGGAGAGCCAATGGAAAACCTTATTCAACTGACACCCAATAAATGGGTGTCCGAGTCCGTTCTCACCACAGTAACCGGCATGACCAAACACATGATCCAGCACGCCCGCCGCTCTACCTGGATGGAAGGCCGTGAGTATAAGCATGTCTCACCAGACCTCGCGCCGAAAGAAAACAGCACCATCATGTACTGCCTGCCAGAAATAAATCACTGGATTGAGAAGCAGCGCCCAGCGATCCGCAGAAAGATTTCTGCTTAAATGTCGGCTCCATCAACAACCGAGGAAAGCGAATGGCTAGCTATCCAACCGGCGTAGAGAACCACGGAGGGTCTCTGCGTATCTGGTTCATATACCAAGGCAAGCGAGTAAGGGAGAGTCTTGGAGTGCCTGATACACCCAAGAACAGGAAGATGGCAGGAGAGCTGCGCACATCGGTGTGCTATGCAATCAAGACCGGGAACTTTGACTACAGCAAGCAGTTTCCGGATTCAGCTAATGTCGAAAAGTTTGGAGGGAAAAGGCAGCCGGTGACACTGTCACAGCTGGCTCAAAAGTGGATGTCGCTGAAAGAGCTCGAGTTGACGAAAACGGCACGCATCCACTACCTCTCATACATCAGGTCAGTATTTGAGGTGCTGGGTGAGCAAAGATATGCGAACAGCATTACGCAGGAAGATATGCTTCAGGCAAGAAAGATGCTTTTGAACGGATATCAAAGGCCAAGAGGAAGAGACCACCGACCACTGGAAGGAAGAAAGGCAACAACAGTGAATGGATACATCGCCTGCATAAGGGGTATGTTCTCGTTTGCAGTGCGGAATGGTTACATGGATCAAAACCCACTTGATGGGGTGTCGCCGCTCAAGAAAGAGAGGCCAAATCCTGATCCGCTCACGCGTGAAGAGTATGATCGCGTGTTAGATATGTGCCCTTCTGACCAGATGCAGAACATGATCATCTTTGCCGTGAATACCGGTATGCGCCACGGTGAGATTTACGCTTTGGCCTGGGAAGATATCGACACAGTCAACTGGACGGCAAAGATAGTGCGCGGCGAGTCCCTCGCCAATCACTTCACGCCACCCAAGACAGAATCAGGGATCAGGACGGTTCAGCTATCAGCGCCAGCGATTGAAGCTCTAAAGCGACAAATGCCGCTCACCAGAATGGGTAAGCAGCACGAAATCAAGGTTCACCTTAGGCAGAATGGCGAAAAGCGCATTGACCTGTGCACATTCATTTTTTCTCCGCACCTGACCGCGATGAATGGGAGGTCTGAGGATTACTATACTAACGGTTCTCTTGGGTCAGCATGGCGAACAATTTTGCGACGGGCAGGAGTCCGACACCGCAAAGCCTACGAAACGCGCCACACGTTTGCATGCTGGGCATTAGGTGCCGGAGTTAACCCGAACTTTGTTGCTAACCAGATGGGCCACTCTTCTGCACAGATGATTTATACCGTTTATGGAAAATGGATGACAGAAAACAACCTTGATCAGATGGCGGTGTTGAACGCTGAATTTTCAAGAAATGCCCCACCGATGCCCCACTGTAAAACAGCCTGAACGTAAAATACTGTTTTTAAAGTCACTTTCCCCCTCAATCGTTATTCATCTGGATGGCCAAGCTGGGCTCATTTGCCTTCAGCTACTTGCCGGTCATGTTCGCGATTGCTATCCCGCTGGGCATGGCGCGAGAGAATAAAGGCGTGGCCGCCTTCGCCGGTTTTGTCGGTTATGCCGTGCTCAACCTCAGCGTCAACTTCTGGCTGAACATCAATGGCATTTTGCCTACCACTGATGCGGCCGTGCTGAAAGCCAATAACGTACAGAACATTCTCGGCATTCAGTCGATCGACACCGGTATTCTCGGCGCGGTGATTGTGGGTGTGGTGGTGTTTTGGCTGCATGAGCGCTTCCACAACATCCGTCTGCCAGACGCACTGGCCTTCTTTGGCGGCACGCGTTTTGTACCGATTGTGACCACGGTGGTGATGGGCCTGCTGGGCCTGGTGGTGCCATTGATCTGGCCATTCTTTGCCCGTGCGATAACCGGTTTAGGTTGGGTCATTAACAGCGCAGGTGAATTTGGTCCGATGATCTTCGGTACCGGCGAACGTTTACTGCTGCCCTTCGGTCTGCAACATATTCTGGTGGCAATCATCCGTTTCACTGATGCCGGCGGCACCCTGGACGTGTGCGGCAAAAGTGTCAGCGGCGCGTTGACCATATTCCAGGCACAGTTAGCCTGCCCAGAGACCCATGGCTTTGCCGAGAGTGCCACGCGCTTCCTGTCGCAAGGCAAGATGCCAGCCTTCCTCGGTGGATTGCCGGGTGCGGCGCTGGCGATTTATCACTGCGCCCGTCCTGAGAATCGTCATAAAATTAAAGGATTGCTGATCTCTGGCGTGGTGGCCTGCGTGGTCGGTGGCACTACCGAACCGATTGAATTCCTGTTCCTGTTTGTCGCGCCCGTGTTGTACTTAATCCATGCGCTGCTGACTGGTTTAGGTTTTACCGTGATGGCAATCCTCGGCGTGACTATTGGTAATACCGACGGCAACGTCATCGACTTCTTCGTATTCGGCGTGCTGCACGGCCTCTCCACGAAGTGGTATTGGGTGCCGGTGATCGCTGCCGTGTGGTTTGTCGGTTATTACGCGATTTTCCGTTTCGCCATCACTCGCTTCAATATCAAAACCCCTGGCCGAGAAGCAGAAACCAGCAGTGTTGAACAACAGGTGAGTCGTGCTGGCGTGGGGAAATCCGGTTACAACACACCGGCTATTCTGGCGGCACTGGGTGGCATTGAAAACATCACTTCGCTGGATAACTGCCTGACCCGCCTGCGCTTGTCCATCGCGGACATGAGCAAAGTGGATGATGCCGCGTTGAAAGCCAATGGTGCGATTGGCGTGGTCCATCTCAATCAAACCAGTTTGCAAGTGGTGATTGGCCCGCAAGTCCAGTCGGTGAAAGATGAGATGGCACACCTGATGAGCACCTCGGTGGCATGATGGATATGTTTGATTTTAATCGTGTGGTAGATCGCCACGGCAGTTGGTGTACGCAGTGGGATTTTGTTGCTGACCGCTTCGGCGTGGCGAATCTGCTGCCTTTCACCATCTCAGATATGGATTTCGCGACCGCGCCCTGCATTCTTGATGCCCTGCAACAGCGTGTGGCACACGGTGTGTTTGGCTACAGCCGCTGGCAGCATGATGATTTCCTCGCTGCCCTGCAGCACTGGATGCAGCGCCGCTTTAGCACAACCGTCGCCGCCGAGTCACTGGTCTACGGCCCGTCGGTGATCTACATGGTGGCGCAGATGCTGCGCCACTGGACCCAGCCCGGTGACGAAGTGCTGATCCATACGCCAGCTTACGATGCGTTCTACAACACCATCAACGGCAACCAACGCCGCGTGCTGGAACTGCCTCTACAGCGTCAGGGCAACAGCTGGCTCTGTGATATGGCTCAGTTGGAGACATTGCTGGCGCGGCCGCAATGCAAAGTGATGCTGCTGTGCAGCCCACACAATCCTACTGGCAAAGTATGGCAGAAGGCGGAATTGCAGCAGATGTCCTCGCTGTGCGAACGTTACGGTGTGAAGGTGATCAGCGACGAGATCCATATGGATATGGTTCTTGGCTCGGAGCGCCATACGCCGTGGAGCGAGGTGGCGCAGTCCGGATGGGCGTTGTTCACCTCTGCATCTAAGAGCTTCAATATTCCGGCGCTGACCGGGGCCTGGGGCATCATCCCAGATGCCACCGATCGCCAGGCGTGGTTCCACGCGCTCAAACAGCAGGATGGTTTGTCGTCTCCGGCGGTGATGGCCGTCGCTGCTACCATCGCAGCCTATCGTGAGGGTGCGCCCTGGCTCGATGCTCTGCGGGACTACCTGAAGCAGAATATGCAGCATATTGCCCTGCGGCTGAATGGCGCATTTCCGGATCTCGACTGGCAGCCGCCTGCGGCAACCTATCTGGCATGGATTGACCTTAATCCCCTCGGTATTGATGAGCAGGCCCTGCAACAGCAGTTAATCCATCACTACAAGGTGGCGATCATGCCGGGTTCTACTTACGGCGAAGCCAGCCGAGGGTATTTGCGTCTTAATGCTGGCTGCCCGCGCAGCAAGCTGGATGAGGGTCTGGATCGTTTGCTGGCGGCTTTACACACCGGTTAATAGCCTGTGGATGCTGATTATTTCAGCATCCCTTTCTCGCTTTGCGCAAATCACTGGCGCTGTTGCGCAAGATGTTTTTATAATGCTCTGCACTTTATGTAACTTTAGCGAGTGCGACATGATTGACCTGAAACTCCCCCTGACTGACATCCACCGCCATCTTGATGGCAACATCCGCGCACAAACTATTCTTGATTTAGGCCGCCAGTTTAATCTTGCTCTGCCTGCTCATACCCTCGACGAACTGCGTCCGCACGTGCAAGTCACCGCCAACGAACCGGATTTGGTCAGCTTCCTGCAAAAACTGGATTGGGGCGTAAAAGTTTTGGGCGATCTCGATGCCTGTCGCCGCATTGCGCTGGAAAACGTCGAAGATGCCGCCCGTGCAGGTATTCACTATGCAGAACTGCGCTTCTCGCCGGGTTATATGGCCATGACCCACAATCTGCCGATTGCCGGTGTGGTTGAAGCCGTCATTGATGGCGTGCGTGCAGGCGCAAAACAGTATGGTGTGGATGTCAATCTGATCGGCATCATGAGCCGCACCTTCGGTGATGAAGCCTGTCTGCGTGAACTGGAAGGTTTACTGGCACACCGTGATGGCATCACGGCGGTGGATCTGGCAGGCGACGAGTTAGGTTTCCCGGGCAGTGAGTTCCTCAGTCACTTCAATCGCGCCCGTGACGCCGGTTTCCGTATTACCGTGCACGCCGGTGAAGCCGCAGGCCCGGAAAGCATCTGGCAGGCCATTCGTGAGCTGGGTGCCGAACGTATCGGCCACGGTGTGAAAGCGATTGAAGATCGTGCGCTGATGGATTTCCTCCCCGAGCAGCGCATTGGCGTGGAGTCATGCCTCACGTCAAACATTCAGACCAGCACCGTTGCCTCGCTGGCCACCCATCCGCTGAAGGCCTTCCTGCAGCATGGCATTCTCGCCACCATCAATACGGATGATCCTGCAGTTCAGGGTGTGGAACTGGCACATGAGTATCAGGTTGCCGCACCGCAGGCAGGGTTAACCGTCGCAGAGATGCGTCAGGTACAGGAAAATGGCGTGACCATTGCCTTCCTGAGTGATGCAGAGAAAGCGGCGCTGCGAGCGCGCGTCGCGGGATAAATAATAAGGTGCGCAAAAATGCGCACCTTACAATATTGGGCCACCCTAAAAGGTGATTATCCCAATCTGCGCATCATAAATTGTACGGTCACCATTTATGGTGACCGTTTCAATCAACGCACAGCCTGTATCAGGTTATCCTGTTACTTCAGCGACATCGTCTGGCGCTTCTCGGCAGACTGCAGACCCAGTTCGATCAGCTCCATCACCTGAATTGCCTCTTCAGCCTCGACCGGGTTTGCTCCGGTGCCGGCAATCGCATCACGAATGCCTGCATAGTAGGCTGGATAGTTGCCCGGCAGCGTTAACAGCTCTTTTTCCACCATCACATCGCCTTCCGCCAGTGTCAGTGTGCCGTTGCGCATGTCGTAGCCCCAGTCCTCACGCGGTGGACGTTCGCCCGCTTTCAGACGATCTTCCTGCGGGTCCAGGCCATATTTCACGTAGCTCCCACGCGTGCCGTGCACCACGAAACGCGCTGACTCAGCCGCCACCAACATGCTGGCGTGCAGCACCACGCGGCGGGTAGGATAGGTCAGTACCGCATGGAAGTAGTCGGTGGTTTGTGCGCCTGGGCGCAGCTCGGCCATATCCACATTGATCGCCACCGGTGGACCAAACAGCTGCAGCGCCTGGTCCAGCACATGCGGCCCCAGATCAAACCAGATACCGCTGCCCGGCCCTTTCATCTCACGCCAGCGCTGACGCACTTCAGGACGGAAACGGTCAAAATGGGATTCCAGATAACGCACGTCGCCCAGCGTACCGTCCGCCAGTAAGGTTTTCAGCGTCAGGAAATCGCTGTCCCAACGACGGTTGTGGAATACCGACAGCAGCAGCCCTTTGGCTTTGGCTAACGCGTCCAGTTCACGCGCTTGTGACAACGTCACGGTAAACGGTTTATCGACAACCACATGCTTACCGGCATTGAGCGCTGCTTTTGCCAGCGGGAAGTGGGTATCGTTCGGGGTAGGAATTACAATCAGTTGCAGTGTCGGGTCATCCAGCAACGCTTGCGGATCCGCCACCACCTGCACCGATGGCCAGTCAGCGTGCACTTTGCTGGCATCGCTGCTGGAGATCGCGGCCAGTTCAACACCCGGCGTTCCGGCGATCAAAGGTGCATGGAAGGTTTTACTGGCAAAGCCGTAGCCCATCAGGCCGACACGTAATTTATCGCTCATTCTCATTCCTCTTGTTCGTTACCAGACTGATTTAAGACGAATCAGTCAGTAAGAACAAGGTGGAATCACCTGAAAACTCAGGAGATCGCACTCCGTGCCGATTGCCAGCTCTCCTGAGCCACTAAAGCATCGTGTGCATCCTGGCTACGCCGACGGAAATCACTGGGGCTGACACCCACCCGTTTGCGGAACACGCGAGAGAAATAGAGTTGGTCGTCATAACCCACTTCACGACCGACCGAGGCAATCGGTTCCTGGGTAGTTTGCAGCAGCAACTTGGCGCGGATAACGCGCTGATCCTCGCGCCAGCGCAGCAAGTTGATGCCCATTTGCTCACGGAACAGATGCGCCAGCCGCGAAGGCGATAAACAGACATGCCGTGCCACTTCCTCAATTTTGACTTCACTCGCCAGATGATTGGTGACGTACTGGCAGGCCTCAATCACGCGCGGATCGCGGATTTGCTGATGGCTCCGTGGGTCCTCTTCCACGGCACGCAGCAGCAACCGTTCGAGCAGATTCATTGCCAGTTCTTCCGCAAAGCGACGCCCCGAATTGTGCGTTTGCTCGATACTGGCAAACAGGCGATCGAATTCAGCACGCTGCGCCTCAGACAGGCGCAAACGCCCTACGCCCTGGCTCTCATCCTGCCACTGCAGCCAGTCGGTCCAGTAAGCGCGTGGGCGGAAATAGACCCAGCGATGGAACCAACAAGGGCTGTCCGGGGAACGGCCATAGTAGTGTGGCGTTTTTGGCTGGAACAGCAGCAGGTCACCCGGCTCACAATCAAAAGCCGATTCACCATCAAATACCCGCCCCTGACCTTTGATGGTCAGATTCAGGATGTAGCCCTTCATACCCAGAGGGCGGTCAATAAAGAAATCCAACTGATCGTTGGCATTAATTGGCGTCAGCCCCGCCACCAGCCAGGCGTTGAACGGGTAGCCCGGTAATAAGGGGTTCTGCTGCTCATTTGGCGGTTCACGATGGTACATAGTGCCCTCACTGAAACGTAATTTGCGGGCGGCCTGGAGGCCGCCGCTACAGAATCCAGCATTAGATCGCTTTATTTTTCTGTTTGTAGCGGTCAAAAATCACCGCCGCTAACAGTATCAAACCGCGCACCACATACTGTGAGAACGGCGAGATATTCAATAAATTCATCGCATTCTCAACCGTGCCTAAAATCAGTACCCCGGCCACCACATAGGAAATTTTGCCGATGCCGCCTTTCAGTGATACTCCGCCGAGCACACACGCAGAGATCACAATCAACTCATAGCCCAGCGATGTCATCGGCTGGCCGCTGGTCATACGTGATGCCAGAATAATACCCGCGGCTGCCGACACCAGACCTGACAAAATGAAGATGATGATGCGCGTGCGCACCACCGGCACCCCTGCCAGTCTCGCCGCCTCCTCATTGCCGCCGATCGCCAGCGTATTGCGGCCAAAGGTGGTTTTGTTGAGCAGGAATCCGAAGACAATCATGGTCGCAATAGTGAGCCAAATGGGGGCCGGCACACCCAACCAGTTGGCGTAGCCGAGGGTGAAGAAACGTTCATCTTCAATACCCACCGCTTTACCATCCGAGAAGATGTACGCCAGGCCGCGCACAATCTGCATGGTCGCCAGGGTGGTGATCAACGCATTGATCTTCAGCCGGGCAATCACAAAACCGTTGATAAACCCGGTGGCCATGCCCAGCAGCAAACCCGCTGCCACACCGATCCACAGGCTTTCCGTCATGTTGATCACGACAGCGGTGACCACGCCAGCGCAGGCGATCACGGAGGCGACAGACAAGTCGAAATCGCCGGAAGCGAGGCAGAACAGCATCCCGCACGCCACCATGCCCGACATCGACATTGCCAGCCCCAGCCCTTTCATGTTGATCAGTGAACCAAAATTCGGCACAAAGATGGCGCAGACGATAAACAGCAGCGCGAATACCACCAGCATGCCGAAGTTGTCCCAAATCCGCCCCAGTTGCAGGCCATGGCGCTGCGCGGGTGGCGTGTTGGAAGTGGTAGATGAAGCCATTATTGCTCTCCTTTACATCAGGCCACGGCGGCCGCTTGAGTGGTTTTCGGCATCGCCAGGCTCAGCGTCAGCTGTTCCGTGGCCGCATCGTGTGTGAGTTCACCGGCAATTTCCCCTTCGCGCATCACAATGATGCGGTCCGCTAATCCCATCACTTCGGGCAGATCGCTGGAGGCAAACAGCACCGCGATCCCTTTATTGGCCAGCTGATAAATCAGGTTGTAGATTTCGTGTTTAGCGCCGACATCAATACCGCGCGTCGGCTCATCCAGCAGGATCACGTTCATCTCTTCCGACAACCAGCGGCCCAGGATCGCCTTCTGCTGGTTGCCACCGGAGAGATTCATGATCAGCTGTTGCGGGCCGGGGGTTTTGATGTTGAGCGATCGGATGTGGATATCGGCGTTTTTCGCTTCCCAACTGGCATTAATCAGACAACCGGCGGTGAGATTGTGGCGACGCGCGCTGATGTTGATGTTGTCTCGCACCGAGTGCACCGGAATGATGCCTTCGGTCTTACGATCTTCCGGGCACAACATGATCCCGGCGCGAATGGCATCAATCGGCTGGCGAATGTTGAGCTGTTTGCCATCCAGCGTCACCGTACCGCCACGCAATTTGGTGGCGCCAAACAGCCCTTTCATCAATTCGCTGCGTCCGGCACCGACCAGCCCAAACAAACCGACAATTTCACCGGCTCTTACCTGGAGGGAAATCGGCATACGCACGCCCTTCGCTTCGACGTTTTCCAGCTGCAGGCGTACCTTGCCGAGCGCGCGGGGTGCGTAGCCGTAGATATCGCCGAGATTGCGCCCGACCATGGCCTGCACCAAATCATCGTGATCGGTATTTTTCATGTCGGTAAAAGTGCGCACATAGCGGCCATCTTTGAACACCGTAATGGCATCGCTCAGGGCAAAGATCTCCTCCATACGGTGAGATACGTACAGCACCGTGCGGCCTTGGTCGCGCAGTTGTCGGATCACACGGAACAGATGCTCAATTTCACGAGCCGAGAGCGAACTGGTCGGCTCATCAAACGCGATAATGCGCGCGTTACGGGCCAGCGCTTTCGCAATCTCTACCATCTGCCACTGCCCCAACGACAGATATTTCAAAGGCATATCCGGATCGATATCCATGCCGAGGTTCTTAAGCTGTAAATCGGCCTCGTAGCGCAGCAGCTTACGATTAACCAAGCCACGTTTGTGCGGCAGTTGGCCGAGATAGATATTCTCCGCGACGCTCATTTCCGGCACCAGATGCAGTTCCTGGTAAATAATCGCCACGCCCGCATCCAACGCCTCAACGGTGTTGTTGAAGGTTTTCACCTCCCCTTTAATACGGATTTCACCCTCTGTGGGCTGATAGCTGCCGCTCAAAATCTTTAACAGCGTCGATTTCCCGGCACCGTTTTCGCCCATCAGCGCGTGCACTTCCCCGGCGCGGCACTGGAATGAGATGTCCTGCAGCGCTTTCACGCCGGGAAAGGTTTTGCAAATGCCATGAAAAGAGAGAAAAGCGGAATCAGTGCTATTCATGGAAACTCCTGAATCATGCTGGATCTCAGGTGCGCATGAATGCGCACCCTACACATATCGCGTTCGTCATTCGTAAGCTCGCCTTTAACAGCGACCTCAATCGGTTCACATATCGCGTTCATCATTTGCCATTCGTAGGGTCGCCATTAATGGCGACCTCCATCAATTACATCAGCCCTTTCTTCGCCAACTCAGTTTTAAAGTTGTCGCGGGTGATCAGCACTACGTCTGTGACTTCGGTAAATTTCGGTGGCTCTTCACCTTTGGTCACCCAGTTGTAGAGCATCTGGCTGCTCTTATAACCGTGCACATCCGGGCTAGGCAGCAGCGATCCGTAGAATCCGGTGGGTGCGCCTTTTGACAGTTCACTGACCGCATCCACGCCGTTGATACCAATGCCAATCACGTCAGGAGCTTTAAAGCCTTGCCCCTCAGTCGCACGCACGCCGCCCAACACGGTGTTGTCATTCATGCCGACAATCAGCCAGTGTTTGACTTCTGGATGCTGCACCAACAGCGAGTTACCGGCATCAAAGGCGCCAGGAATATCATTCGATTTGGTGGGTACCTGATAGATCTGTTTTTCCGGGAAGCCGGCTGCTTTCAACGCATCCATCGAGCCGCCAGTACGACGACGCGCGGTATCCAGTTCGTTTGCAGTGATCGCCATCACGCCGGTCTCTTTCACATCCCAACCGCGTTTTTGCATCTCTTTATACAGCTCCTGCCCCTGACGCTCGCCAATCTTGGTCGCGGCCATCATCACCAGCGGCACGGTATCCATTGGCTTGCCTTTAGCAGTGACGAACTGGTCATCTACCGCGATGACTTTCAGGCCATAACCACGCGCTTTGGCGGCAATGGCGGAGCCTAACTTGGGATCGGGCGTGCAGATCACGAAACCTTTGGCACCGCTCGCCGCCAGGCTATCGATGGCATTCAGCGTTTTTTCGCCATCCGGTACCGCGATTTTGATGACCTCAAAGCCGAGATCTTTGCCCGCTTTGTCGGCGAATTTCCATTCAGTCTGGAACCAAGGTTCCTCCGGTTGTTTAACGAGGAAACCGAGTTTCATGGTCTCGGCGATAGCGGATTGTGACATAACCGCGGCGAGACCTACCGCCGCCAGCGCTTTAGTGAATTTATGCATGATGCTCTCCGGCACAATGGTGTTTTATCGCTGTTAATAACGAATCGGTGTAAACGCTACCAATCAGATTTCACGTTCGGGTACAGCGCAAAATCAGCGCGTTAGCTCAAGGTTTGTACAAAGGCTGTGCAAACGCTGGGCTAGTTGTAGCGGGAATGGAAAGGAAAAATGTAGAGCGGTATCACATCCCAAAACGATGACAAAATCCTCCATATATTCAGCGAAATTAACCAGTCATTAACTTTTGCTGCCGATCACACATCCTCGTCGATAGCAGAAAAGTGCATGTTCTCAGCCAGCGATGACTAACCGCTTAAACAGCCGCATTCCAGGATAGAGCCAGATAACTCACACAGGAGAATCCCAATGGGTGCTGGCGCCATAACAATTGGGCTGGATTTTGGCAGTGACTCGGTGCGTGCCCTCGCCGTGGAGTGCCACAGTGGTAAAGAGCTGGAAAAAGCCGTGGTGAACTATCCACGCTGGGCGAAGGGTGATTTCTGCGATGCGCACGCCAATCGCTTTCGCCATCATCCACAAGACTATATTGATGCGTTAGAACAGGCGGTAGTCGCGGTAGTGCAAGCGTTATCACCGCAACAGCGTGCAGCTGTGGTCGGCATCGGCGTGGATTCCACGGGTTCCACCCCCGCACCGATTGATCGTGAGGGCCAGGTTCTGGCGTTAAGACCGGAATTCGCCACCAACCCGAATGCCATGTTCGTATTGTGGAAAGATCACACCGCTATCGAAGAAGCGGAAGAGATTAACCAGCTGTGCCGTAACGGTCATTTCACTGATTACACCCGCTACATTGGCGGCGTGTACTCATCGGAGTGGTTCTGGGCCAAGATTCTGCACGTGTCGCGCAGCGATGCTGCAGTGCGTGACGCGGCAGTGTCTTGGGTGGAACTGTGCGACTGGGTGCCCGCTTTGCTGAGCGGTAACACGGCACCAGCACAGCTACGTCGTGGACGCTGCGCCGCCGGTCACAAATCGCTTTGGCATCCTGAATGGGGTGGCTTACCACCCGCCGATTTTTTCCGCGCCCTCGATCCACTGCTGGTTGAGCAACTCGATTCTCCGCTGTTTACCGATACCTATACCGCCGATGTGCCGGTCGGCACGCTCTCTGCTGAGTGGTCGCAGCGTTTGGGATTATCGCAACAGGTGATCCTGTCTGGCGGCGCATTTGATTGCCACATGGGAGCGGTAGGCGCGGGCGCACAGCCTTATACCTTGGTGAAGGTGATTGGCACTTCCACCTGCGACATCCTGATAGCTGATAGCGAAAAAGTCGGTGACCGCGCGATTAAAGGTATTTGCGGCCAGGTAGACGGCAGCGTGATGCCGGGTGCTATCGGCTGTGAGGCGGGCCAGTCCGCATTTGGCGATATATACGCCTGGTTTAGTCGCCTGCTCGGCTGGCCATTGCAGCAGGCCGTGGCGCGTCATCCCGAATTACAACCTCAGCTAGCCGCAATGCAACAGGATTTAATCCGCTCATTGACCGAAGCCTGGGCCGCCGACCCGCAGTTAGACCATCTGCCGGTGATCCTTGACTGGTTCAATGGTCGCCGCACGCCGGATGCCAATCAGCGTTTGAAAGGGGTGATCACTGACCTGAATCTGGGCACCGATGCCCCCGCACTGTTTGGCGGCCTGGTCGCCGCCACCGCCTTTGGCGCACGCGCCATCATGGAGTGTTTCGAACAGCAGCAGATCCCGGTGGAGAGCATCCTGACGCTTGGCGGTATTGCGCGTAAATCTCCCGCCATCATGCAGGCGTGCTGCGATGTGATGAACCGACCCTTGGATATTGTCGCCTCCGATGAGTGCTGCGCCTTAGGTGCGGCCATTTTTGCCGCCGTGGCTGCCGGAGTGCATGCCGATGTGCCTGCTGCCCAGCAGGTCATGGCCAGCCCTATTGCCGTGACATTGCAGCCCAACAGCCTGCGCGTAGCGGGCTATCAGCAACTTTATCAACGTTATCAAAACTGGTGCCAGGCTGCTGAACCGCAGTACGCCGCATCCGCCAAGTAAGGAGCAGTAAATGGAACAGAACGTTTGGTTTGTGATTGGTACTCAGCACCTCTACGGAGCGGAAACCTTGCGCCAGGTGGAGCAGCACGCCCGCCAGGTAATGGACGGCCTGAATCAGGCAGGTAATTTACCGGTGCCGCTGGTGTTGAAACCGTTGGTGAAATCTCCAGATGAAGCGCTCGCGCTGTGCCGCGAAGCCAATCACGATAATCAATGCGCCGGTATCATTACCTGGTTGCATACTTTCTCTCCCGCCAAGATGTGGATTGGCGGCCTGAGCATCCTGAATAAACCGCTGCTGCAATTCCATACCCAGTTCAACGCGGAGATTCCGTGGGACAGCATGGATATGGATTTTATGAACCTCAACCAAACCGCTCACGGCGGCCGTGAGTTTGGCTTTATTGGCGCCCGCATGGGCTTACAGCACAGCGTGGTGACCGGCCACTGGCAGGATAAAACCAGCCAGCAACGCATCGCGCGCTGGATCAATGCCGCACTGGCCAGGCAGGCGAGCCAGCAGCTGAAAGTGGCGCGCTTCGGCGACAATATGCGTGAAGTGGCCGTTACCGAAGGCGATAAAGTCGCCGCACAGATTCAGTTCGGCTATTCGGTCAATGGCTGGGGTGTCGGCGATCTGGTCGAGGTGGTGAACAGCGTGAGCGAGGGGGAAGTGAGCGCGCTGATTGACGAATATGAGAGTCAGTATCTGTTCAGCGAAGCCGCATCAGTTAATGGCGATAAGCGGCAGAACGTATTGGATGCCGCGCGCATCGAACTGGGCCTGAAACGTTTCCTCGATGCAGAGGGCTGTAAAGCGTTCACCACCAACTTCCAGACTTTGCATGGCATGACACAGTTGCCCGGTTTAGCGGTACAGCGCCTGATGGGGCAAGGTTATGGTTTTGCAGGTGAAGGTGACTGGAAAACGGCTGCACTGCTGCACATCCTGAAAGTCCAGGCCGGGGACCGTGCCGGTGGTACTTCGTTTATGGAGGATTACACCTACCACTTCTCACCGGGCAACGATCTGGTGTTAGGTTCGCATATGCTGGAAGTGTGTCCATCGATTGCCAAAGAGACCAAACCGCTAATAGATGTGCAGTTCCTTGGCATCGGCGGCAAAGCTGACCCCGCGCGCATGATCTTTTCAACGCCAGCAGGTCGTGCGGTGAATGCCAGCGTGATCGATATGGGGGATCGCTTCCGTCTGCTGGTGAATGTAGTCGATGCCATTGAACAGCCAAAACCGCTGCCGAAATTGCCGGTTGCCCGCGCGCTGTGGCGTGCACAACCCTCGCTGGCGACCGCGTCTGAAGCCTGGATTTTGGCGGGCGGTGCCCATCATACGGTGTTTAGTCAGGCCTTAGATCTGGACGATATGTACCTGTACGGCGAGCTGAACGGCATTGAAGTGCTAGTGATCGATGAAGAGACACGTTTGCCCGCGTTTAAAGACGCACTGCGCTGGAACGAGGCGTATTACCGACTGGCACGGTGATACGGTGATACGGTGATACGGTGATTTGATAAATGAAGCCGCGAAAGATTCGCGGCTTTTTATTGGTTAAACCGTGCTGGTCAGTCAACAAAGGCGGGCGTTGCGTAAAGTCGGCGTGAATACATCCCTGTAGCCTCGACCGCCGCATCCCTGCGGCGGACGCTTTACTCCACTGCCCGCCTTTGTTTCCTTACTGAAAATCTCGTGCGTTTTGCTAAGTCATAAAAACCTGCCAGGAACGTCAACACGATCTCGGGCCACAGCAATAACCATGCTTAAAGCCCCGTAAAGGCCATCCCGAAGAGCAAAGCGTCCGCCGCCGGGATGCGGCGGCCGATCTGCATGGATGCGAGATTCCTTTGCGATCGGGCTGGCCTTTATGGGGCCGTGCACGATACCCACAGCAAGCGCGGCCGATGCGCAATAAATTGCGCCACCAAAGTTGGAGAGAATACTGATGCCATCGCGGAATACAGCAATGACCATACTCAAAGCCCCGTGAAGGCCAGCCCGAAGAGCAAAGCGTCCGCCGCCGGGATGCGGCGGCCGATCTGCATGGATGCGAGATTCCTTTGCGATCGGGCTGGCCTTTATGGGGCCGTGCACGATACCCACAGCAAGCGCGGCCGATGCGCAATAAATTGCGCCACCAAAGTTGGAGAGAATACTGATGCCATCGCGGAATACAGCAATGACCATACTCAAAGCCCCGTGAAGGCCAGCCCGAAGAGCAAAGCGTCCGCCGCCGGGATGCGGCGGCCGATCTGCATGGATGCGTGATTCCTTTGCGATCGGGCTGGCCTTTATGGGGCGATGCACGATACCCACAGCAAGCGCGGCAGATGCGCAATTAATTGCGCCACCAAAGTTGGAGAGAATACTGATGCCATCGCGGACTACAGCAATAACCATGCTTAAAGCCCCGTAAAGGCCAGCCCGAAGAGCAAAGCGTCCGCCGCCGGGATGCGGCGGCCGATCTGCATGGATGCGTGATTCCTTTGCGATCGGGCTGGCCTTTATGGGGCCGGGCACGAGACCCATAGCACCCCAGCCAAACCCAGCAACAAGTGCGCATAAATGCACACCCTACGAGGCCATACACTCACGACGTCAGGCGTTTAACCGGTGCATTCTTCTGGCGATCCCACATCACGGTCAGCAAACGCTGCAACGCGATAAAGGCAAACAGCAGAATACCGATGGCAATCTTCGTCCACCACGAACTCAGCGTCCCGTCGAAGTTAATCCAGGTCTGAATCAACCCCTGAATCAACACCCCAAACAGCGTGCCGAGCACCGTACCGACACCGCCCGAAAGAAGCGTACCGCCGATCACCACTGAGGCAATCGCATCCAACTCCACGCCCAAACCCGCCAGCGCATAACCTGCGGAGGTATAAATTGAAAACACAATCCCCGCTAAAGTCGCCAGTGTCGTCGAAAGCATATAAATCTTAATGGTGGTCGCTCGGGTGGACACTCCCATCAACTGTGCGGACGTCAAATTACCGCCGATGGCATAAACCTGATTACCAAAACGGGTGCGATGCGCGAGGATAATTCCCCCCACCACGACCACCAGCATAATCACCGCCAACAGACTCAGCCTTCCACCGCCGGGTATCTTCCACGCCAGACTCGACAACGTGGTATACAGCGGATGATCGATAGGAATCGAGTTCTCCGACACCAGATAACTACAGCCGCGCAGGAAAAACATCCCGGCCAGGGTAATAATAAAAGCCGGGATCTTCAGGGCATCAATCAGCCACCCCATCATGGCGCCAAACAGTGCGCCCATCGCTAACACAATGGCGAACGCCAGAACCGGATCGACATGGTAATCGCCAATAATCCGCGCCAGAAACACCCCGCTAAAGGCGATAACGGCACCCACTGACAAATCAATCCCGCCGGACAAAATCACAAAGGTCATCCCCACTGCGATAATGCCCAAAAACGCATTATCGGTCAGGATATTGCAAATCACGCGCGTCGAGGCAAAGCCAGGAAACTGACTCAGACAAAACAAATAACCGGCGACAAACACCAGCAGCGTAATCATCAAAGGCAGATGGCGTTTGATCATTTTGGACGTCTCCCTTTCAGCATCGCGATAAAGCGCGGTGATTGCAGCAACAGCACGCACATCACCACCACGGCTTTCACCACCTGATTCAATTCAGGCGGGAAACCTGACAGCAAAATACCGGTATTCATCGACTGAATAATCAACGCACCAATCAACGACAACACCAGATTAAAGCGCCCACCCATCAGCGATGCGCCGCCAATCACCACGGCCAGAATGGCATCCAGCTCCAGCCACAGACCAGCGTTATTGGCATCCGCACCGCGAATATCTGCCGCCACAATCAATCCCGCCACGGCGGCACACACGCCGCTAATCGCATAGGTTGACATCACCACCAGCCAGCCGGTCACCCCTGCATTGCGCGCAGCGCGTAAGTTAATCCCCACCGCTTCAATAAACAGGCCAAGTGCGGTTTTGCGCGTCAGCAACCACACCAGCAATGCCACCAGCAAGGTAATCCATACCGGTACCGGCATCAGCCACAGCGAACCGCTACCAAACCAGCCCAGGCTATCACTGTTAAAGGTCACAATTTGCCCTTGGGTAATCAGCTGCGCTATACCACGCCCCGCCACCATCAAAATCAACGTGGCGACAAAGGGTTGAATCTTCAGCAGCGCCACCAAAACCCCATTCCACAAACCGCAGGCCAGCCCAGTACCCAGCGTAGCAAGGATAATAAAGCCCAGGCTGTGTCCTGCTACGGTCAGCGTGGCGGCGGTTGCGCCGGCAATCGCCATCACCGCGCCGACTGACAAATCGATGCCGCCAGTCGCGATCACCAACGTCATACCAATGGCCAAAAGCGCAACCGGTGCCGCGCGATTGAGGATATCGATCGGACTACCGAATAAACGGCCCTCCTGCACATGGATGGCAAAAAAATTGTTCGCCACCAGGCTATCCACCAGCAGCACCAAAATCAGTGCGGCAATCTGTGGCATGCCAGGCGGCAACTTCGGCTTACGCCGTTCGGGTTTAGGCTGTGTCATAGGCGATTCAAGCATGTTGTGCTCCTCCGTCAGCGATGGCGTTAACGATCGACGCCACCGACAGCTGCTCCAGCGGGATTTCGGCCACTTGCTTCAGATCGCGCATGATCAACACACGATCGGCGTAGCCCACCAGTTCTTCCAGTTCAGAGGAAATAACTAACAGCGCCAGTCCATCGGCGCACAGGGATTCAATTAAGCGAATAATCTCGGCGTGCGCTCCCACATCGATACCGCGTGTAGGTTCGTCGAGGATCAAAAATTGTGGCTTGGTCACCAGCCAGCGTGACAGCAACACCTTCTGCTGATTCCCCCCCGACAGCAGCTCTACCGGCTGATCGGGGTGCGGCGTGCGGATACCGAGACTTTTAATAAAACGTTCGGCTATCGCCTGTTGTTCACGGCGCTTGATCGGTCGCAGCCAGCCGCGCTGAGCCTGCAACGCCAGAATGATATTCTCGCGCACGCTGGCCGCACCGATAATGCCGTCGGTTTTGCGATCTTCCGGGCAAAAGCCCATGCCAAGATGCGAAGCTTTCGCCGGGGTGCGAATGTGCTGCACTTTCCCTTTGATTTTTGCCGTACCGCGATCGGCACGACGAATACCGAACAGCACTTCAGCGGTTTCAGTTCGACCCGAACCGAGTAATCCGGCCAAACCGACCACTTCACCCGGTCGAACCTGCAAGTTAAACGGCTCGATGGTGCCCTTCTTGCCGTAATCTTCAAATTCCACCACCGGTTGATTGCTGCGCAGAGTACTGCCCTGTCGCTGCAATGCGGTTTCCAGCAGTTCGCGGCCCAGCATCAGTTTGATCAGATCAATTTGCGGCAGCGATGCCGTCTCGCGCGTCGCGATAAACTGACCATTGCGCAGCACCGTGATACGGTCGGTAATGCGATACACCTGGTCTAAAAAGTGCGTAACAAAAATCAGGCTCATCCCTTTGGCTCTTAACTGCGCCATCAGAGTAAAAAGCATCTCCACTTCACTGGCATCGAGGCTGGCGGTAGGTTCATCGAGAATCAACACCTGTGCCGACAGATCCACCGCGCGACAAATCGCAATAATTTGCTGCATCGCCACCGAGTAATGCCCCAGCGGACGTGTCACATCCAGTGCAAAGCCGTAATTACGCATCAGTGCATCGGCATCGCGCACCATTCGCTTGCGATCAATCATGCCGAATCGGCGTGGCTCACGGCCAATATAGAGATTGTCTGCCACCGACATGTTCGGCAGCAGGTTCACTTCTTGATACACGGTGCCAATGCCCATCTGCTGAGCTTCGGCCGTGTTGTGCGGGGAAATGGTTTTGCCATTCAGTGTAATGGTGCCAGCATCACGGGTGTAAACACCGGTCAATACTTTAATCAGTGTGGATTTTCCCGCACCGTTTTCACCCAGCAGCGCCATGATCTCGCCTTTGCGAATACTGAACGAAACATTATCCAGCGCTTTAACACCGGGAAAACCTTTGCTGATGCCTTGCAGCGTCAGGAGTGCGGATTCATCGGAGGTGCTCATCAGGTTCTACCTCGCCTTACGTCATGAAAAACCGCCCCGAAGGGCGGCTGCGGGGATCAGTAACCCATGCCTTTTTTGGTATCGAGCTGGGCCTGCGCAGAATCTGGCAGATACAGTTTCGATTCGGTCTTGATGATTTTTGGCGGCAAGGTGCCGTCTTTCTTGAATTTCTCCAGCGCGTCAAAGGCCGGACCGGCCATATTTGGCGTCAATTCAACGTTGGCATTGGCTTCTCCTGCCAGCATCGCTTTGTAGATATCTGGCACGCCATCGATTGAACCGGTCAGGATATCCTTGCCGGGTTTCAGGCCAGCTTCTTTGATCGCCTGAATCGCGCCGATTGCCATGTCATCGTTGTGGGCGTAAACCATGCAAATGTTCTTGCCGTTGTTCTCCGCCTTGATGAAGCTCTCCATGACTTCTTTACCCTTACTGCGGGTAAAGTCGCCAGACTGAGAGCGGATCACCTTAATGTTATTGTGGCCCGCGATGGCCTCCGCAAAGCCTTTCTTACGATCGATCGCGACGCTGGCACCCACCGTGCCCTGCAACTCAACCACGTTACACTGCTTATCACCCACCGTTTTAACCAGCCAGTCACCAATCAACTTGCCTTCCAGCACGTTATCCGCCGTCACCACGGCCATATAAAGTGACTTGTCTTTCACCACGATGGCGCGGTCTAACAGGAACACCGGAATCTTCGCGTCTTTCGCTTCTTCCAATACCGGTTCCCAGCCCGTTTGCACCACCGGCGCGATAAAGATCGCATCAACGCCCTGTGCAATGAATGAACGCACCGCTTTGATTTGGTTTTCCTGCTTCTGTTGACCATCGGCGATTTTCAAAGTGATACCGCGCTTTTGCGCTTCACTTTTCGCCACGTTGGTTTCTGCTGATCGCCATCCAGATTCCGAGCCAACCTGTGAGAAGCCCACCGTCATATCTGCAGCCAGTACAGATGCGCTGAGTGCTGAACTCACCATGGCGGTCAAGAGTAAACGTTTCCACATAATTTCATTCCTCTGAAGGGAGTGTGCTGTAGGGGTACAAAACGCGGATTAAGCCTGGCGCAAAAGGAAATAAACAAGCGCGACATGCCTCACAAATTAGAATGAATTAAAGGAGTTACGGAATTAGCCCCGTCAGAAGTCGTACCAGCTTTATGGACATTTCACCTGTGATTTATTTCAACTGCTGTTAAATAAAGGTAATAAACAGAATCGGTTATGTGCACAACAACTGGAAGCGATTACAGCTGCTACGTAAAGAATGGTTATGCGCTGTAGACGTGAGCAATGATCAGAATTGTGACTATTCGCACACTATGTGATCGGTGGTTTCAAGAGCCGTGCATTAACTTGCAAACCAACTGGTAATAAATCAGCTAATTATGCGTAGCCTGATAAAGAAATAAGCCATTTAACGGACTAAAACAGGCAGAGAGAGACGAGATTTTGAGGGTGTGAGATTTTTTCACGCCCCCCCGAATATCAAGGGGCAATTTGCCTTAGATACAGTAAGAAATGGGCGTAAAAAAACAAGAAAGGGAGAAAAAATGCCTTTTGATAAACAAATTAGCTCGCCTTGTCTGATTTTTGAATTTTTTTAACGCTGACATATGGACTCTGGCCGTGTGCTCCCTATACTTGGGCACTTCCCAGTACTTTATTTTTTTAAATGGCAATCATGACTGCGCTCGATTACCTGCTGAAATTCCGTAAAGTGAATAATCTCGATAGTCTGGAAAAGCTCTATGACCATCTCAATTATTCGCTGACCGATGATAATGACATCATCAATATGTATCGTGCCGCCGACCATCGCCGTGCTGAACTTGTTTCCGGCGGTCGCCTCTTCGATTTAGGCTGCGTGCCAAAATCTGTCTGGCGCTATGTAATGTAATTGGATTTTCCTGCCTTTTTCTGCACTATTGCGTTGTCCATGTCGGGCGTGCCCCGTTTGGACATAATACGCCTTCTCTTATTCGTTACAGGATCTGCAAGATGACCGAACCGGTGAACCCGCCGCGCATCGCTGGTTGGCTATTACTGCCGCTGGCTTGGCTGATAATGACCATGTTGACCAGTGCCCTGGTGGTGGCGATGTATCTCAGCCCGCTGTTCAACACCGAATTACGTGAAACCCTGTTTTCTCACGGTGGTCTGCTATTGACCCAATGGTCGATTTCCCTGCTCACGGCTGGGCTGGTGTGGGTTTACAGTATTTGGGTGTGCTGGATTTTTTGTAAACGTTCGCGCCGCTTACCGCGTCATTACATTCTCTGGCTGCTGCTGACGGTGTTGTTAGCACTCAAAACCTTTGCCTTTACTCCAGTGCCCGATGGCAAAGCGATTCAGACCCTGCTGCTGTCGTTGCTGGCCGCCGCGGTGTTTGTTCCCTATCTCAAGCGCTCACAGCGCGTGAAACAGACGTTTATCCAGCCATAATGGTGCGAGTTTCGTCAGGAATTTAATTCTGAGTGCTCTCAACTGCCGCACTTTTTGTGTAGAGGTTGAGATGCACCTCTCAATTCCGGATAATAGTCGCCTTTCGGCTTCCCAGGTTAAAAAATGACCGATTACTTACTTCTCTTTATTGGCACCGTGCTGGTGAACAACTTCGTGTTGGTCAAATTTCTCGGCCTATGCCCGTTTATGGGCGTGTCAAAAAAACTGGAAACGGCCATTGGCATGGGACTTGCCACCACTTTCGTGATCACCCTGGCGGCGATCTGCGCCTGGCTGGTGAACCACCTGATCCTGGTCCCGCTTGACCTGGTTTACCTGCGCACCCTGGCCTATATCCTGGTGATCGCGGTTGTCGTTCAGTTCACCGAAATGGTGGTGCGCAAAACCAGCCCGTCACTGTACCGCTTGCTGGGCATCTTCCTGCCACTGATCACCACCAACTGCGCGGTATTAGGCGTGCCATTGTTGAGCGTTAATCTCAACCATACCTTCCTGCAGGCGGCGATCTATGGCTTTAGCGCCTCACTGGGCTTCTCGCTGGTGATGGTGCTGTTCGCCGGTATGCGTGAACGTCTGGTGCTGGCCAACGTGCCCGCGCCATTCAAAGGCAACTCTATTGCGCTGATCACCGCAGGCTTGATGGCCTTGGCCTTTATGGGCTTTACCGGTCTGGTGAAATTCTAATGACCGCGATTTGGATTGCTATTGTGGCATTAGCTGCGTTGGGCCTGGTATTCGGTGCCCTGCTTGGCTATGCCTCGCGTCGATTTGAAGTGGAAGAAGATCCGATCGTAGAACAGATCGACAGTATTCTGCCGCAAAGCCAGTGTGGCCAGTGCGGTTATCCGGGCTGTCGTCCGTATGCAGACGCCGTCGGCAACAACGGTGAAGCCATCAACAAGTGTGCGCCAGGCGGCGAGCAAACCATGCTTAAACTGGCTGCGCTGCTCAACGTCGAACCGCAACCGCTGGATGGTGGCGAAGAGGTGCAGGAGCCGATCCGCACCGTGGCGTGGATTGATGAAGCCAACTGCATCGGCTGTACCAAATGTATTCAGGCTTGCCCGGTTGATGCGATTGTCGGCGCCACGCGCGCCATGCACACCGTGTTGAGCGACGTTTGCACCGGATGCGATCTGTGCGTTGCCCCCTGCCCGACCGACTGCATTGAGATGCGTCCGGTTGCCACTACCACGGCCAACTGGAAGTGGAATCTCGACACCATTCCTGTACGGGTGATTCCGGTAGAAACTCATGCTTAATTTGTTAAACCTGTTCCGCAAAGAGAAACTGTGGGATTTTCAGGGCGGTATTCATCCGCCGGAAATGAAGACGCAGTCAAACGGTACGCCGCTGAGTCAGCTGCCGCTGCCTGAACAATTTATCATTCCACTCAAGCAGCACATTGGCCATGAAGGCGAGATTTGTGTCTCTCCTGGCGAGCACGTGCTGCGTGGCCAGCCGCTGACCTTCGGCGGTGGACGGATGCTGCCGGTGCATGCTCCCACCTCCGGCACCATCGAAGCTATTGCGCCCCATATGACCGCGCACCCTTCGGGTCTTTCGGAACTGTGTATCTTCCTGCGCGCCGATGGCGAAGATCGCTGGACTACGCTCGATCCGCAACCTGACTTCCGCGCCCTGCCGCGTGAAGAGGTGGTGAAGCGCATCCATGATGCGGGTATCGCGGGTTTAGGCGGCGCGGGTTTCCCTACGGCGACTAAATTGCGTGGTGGTCTGCGTGGTGTAAAGACGCTGATTATCAACGCAGCCGAGTGCGAACCCTACATCACCGCGGATGACCGCTTAATGCAGGATTGCGCAGCGGAAGTGCTGGAAGGTTGTCGTATTCTCGCCTGGGTTTTACAGGCAGAGCGGGTGTTAATTGGCATAGAAGATAATAAACCTGAAGCCATTGCTGCACTGAAGCAGGCGTTGGGTGGCGATCGCGAATTGCAACTGCGCGTGATCCCAACCAAATATCCTTCTGGCGGTGCCAAGCAGTTGACGCAGATTCTTACCGGACGGGAAGTGCCACACGGCGGGCGCTCCACGGATATCGGCGTGCTGATGCAAAACGTCGGTACCGCCTGGGCGGTCAAACGCGCCATTGTCGATGGCGAGCCGATCACCGAGCGCGTTGTGACGCTGACCGGTGAAGCGATTGCTCAGCCGCGTAACGTCTGGGGTCGTTTAGGCACGCCCGTCAGCCATCTGCTGCATCATGTCGGTTTCACTCCCAGCGCGCGCCAGATGGTAATAATGGGCGGCCCGTTAATGGGCTTTACCTTACCATCGCTGAATGTTCCGTTGGTGAAGATTTCGAACTGTATTCTGGCCCCCTCTGCCAGTGAGATGGGCAATAACGAAGAAGAGCAGTCCTGTATTCGTTGCAGCGCGTGTGCCGATGCGTGCCCAGCCAAATTGTTACCGCAGCAGCTGTTCTGGTATAGCCAGGGCGGCGATCACGATAAAGCACGCGCGCATAATATTGATGACTGCATCGAGTGCGGTGCCTGCGCGTATGTCTGCCCGAGCAATATTCCATTAGTGCAATATTATCGCCAGGAGAAGGCCGAACTGCGTGCCATTGATCTGGAGGCGAAACGCACTGCCGAAGCCAAAGCCCGTTTTGAAGCCCGTCAGGCGCGTTTAGAGCGTGAAAAACTGGCACGCGAAGCCCGTCATGAGCAAGCCAAACAGCGCGTTGCCCGCACTGACCAGGGTGAACTCGATGCGGCAGTGGAACGTGTGAAAGCGCGTCAGGCCAAAACCCCAGAGCAGGAGGCTGCCGAGCGCGAAGCACGTCATGCGCAGGCACTGGCTCAGCAAGCAGAAAAACAGGCTGAAACTCAGGCACTGAGCCACCAGTCAGGCGACCCGCGTAAAGCCGCGGTGGAAGCGGCGATTGCACGCGCTAAAGCTAAAAAGGCGTCTGCGCCGGAGCAACCTGCTGAGGCACCTGCTGCTGAAGGTGATCCGCGTAAAGCCGCTGACGAAGCGGCCATTGCACGTGCGAAAGCCAAGAAAGCGGCTGCCGCCGCTGAACAACCGGCTGATGCACCTGCTGCTGACATCGATCCGCGTAAAGCCGCTATCGAAGCGGCGATTGCACGTGCGAAAGCCAAGAAGGCAGCTGCCGCTGAACAACCGGCTGAGGCACCTCCTGCTGAAGCCGATCCACGTAAAGCCGCTGTCGAAGCGGCGATTGCGCGTGCGAAAGCCAAGAAAGCGGCTGCCGCCGCTGAACAACCGGTAGAAGCACCTGCTGCTGATGTCGATCCGCGCAAAGCCGCTGTCGAAGCGGCGATTGCGCGTGCGAAAGCCAAGAAGGCTGCTGCTGCTGAACAACCCGATGAGGCACCTGCTGCTGAAGTCGATCCGCGTAAAGCCGCCGTCGAAGCAGCGATTGCGCGTGCGAAAGCCAAGAAAGCGGCTGCCGCCGCTGAACAACCGGCTGATGCACCTGCTGCTGACATCGATCCGCGTAAAGCCGCTGTCGAAGCGGCCATTGCACGTGCGAAAGCCAAGAAAGCCGCCGCCGCTGAACAACCGGCTGATGTACCTGCTGCTGAGGTCGATCCGCGTAAAGCCGCCGTCGAAGCGGCGATTGCGCGTGCGAAAGCCAAGAAAGCCGCAGCCGCACAGCAGGCCGAAGTGCAATCTGAATCATCCCCTGAAGTGGAGGCTGCTGCCTCTCCTGACTCCGCCGACCCACGCAAAGCGGCAATTGCTGCCGCGGTCGCCCGTGCCAAAGCGCGTAAAGCGCAGCAGCAGCCTTCGACGACTGAGGAATAAATGGCTTTTCGTATCGCAAGTTCCCCTTATACCCATAACCGCCGCAGCACTGGCAATATCATGCTGTTGGTGGTGCTGGCTGCGCTGCCAGGGATGGCCGCGCAATGGTATTTCTTTGGCATTGGTTTTCTGATTCAGGTGTTACTGGCCACAGCCACCGCGTGGATCACCGAAGGTACCATTCTGCGCCTGCGTAAAGCGCCGGTCGTGCCAACGCTGAGCGATAATTCCGCGTTACTGACTGCACTGCTGCTCGGCATTAGCTTGCCGCCGCTGGCCCCTTGGTGGCTGGTGGTGCTGGGTACCGTCTTCGCCATCGTGATCGCGAAACAACTTTACGGCGGTTTGGGGCAGAACCCGTTCAACCCGGCGATGGTTGGCTATGTGGTGTTGCTGATCTCGTTCCCGGTACAGATGACCAGTTGGATGCCACCTGACACGCTACAAGCCATCAAGCCTGGCTTGTTAGACTCGCTCAGTATGATTTTTACCCACCACACACTGGCGGGGGAAACCATGCAACAGCTACAACTAGGCGTCGATGGCGTGAGCCAGGCTACACCGCTGGATACGTTCAAAACCGGTCTACGTGCGGGACACACCGCAGAGCAACTGCTGGCTGAGCCAATTTACACCGGCGTGCTGGCGGGTCTGGGCTGGCAGTGGATTAACCTCGGCTATCTTCTGGGCGGCATGTTGCTGCTGGCGAAGAATGCGATTCGCTGGCACATCCCGGTTAGCTTCCTGGTCTCACTGGCTTGTTGTGCCACCCTCGGTTGGCTGTTCTCGCCTGAATCGCTTAACTCACCGCTGATTCATCTGTTCTCCGGTGCCACCATGTTGGGCGCGTTTTTCATCGCCACCGATCCGGTCACGGCATCAACCACCAATCGTGGTCGTCTGGTGTATGGCGCACTGATTGGTTTACTCGTGTGGCTGATTCGCAGCTTTGGTGGTTATCCCGATGGCGTGGCGTTTGCCGTACTGCTGGCCAACATCTGCGTACCGCTGATTGATTACTACACCCAGCCGCGCGTTTACGGCCATCGCAAGGATTGAAGATGATCGAAGCTATTCGTAAAAATGCGGTCACGCTGGCGGCATTTGCCGTGATCACCACCGGCGTGACGGCCGTGGTGAACTATGTCACCAAGCCGACGGTGGAGCACCAAACGGCCTTACAGCAAAAAAACCTGCTCGATCAGGTGGTGCCGACCGATCTGTATGACAACCACATCCAGCAGGAGTGTTTTCTGGTCACGGATGCCGCCGCGTTGGGTAATGATAAACCCCATCATCTCTATCTGGCACGCAAAGGCGATCAACCCGTTGCGGCGGCGCTTGAGACTACCGCGCCAGACGGCTATTCTGGTGCGATTCAGATGCTGGTCGGTGCCGACTTTCATGGCAAAGTTCTGGGTGTGCGCGTGGTCGAACATCATGAAACACCTGGCCTTGGCGATAAAATCGAGCTGCGTATTTCGGACTGGATTAATAGCTTTAACGGTAAAGTGGTACACGGCGCCGACGATAAGAATTTCGCCGTGAAAAAAGACGGCGGTGAATTCGACCAATTTACGGGTGCGACTATCACACCACGCGCGGTGGTCAATGCCACCAAACGCACTGCCCTGCTGATTGAAACGTTGCCAGCGAAGCTCGCTTCGCTGCCCGAATGTGGAGATGCCCAATGAGTGAAGCCAAAACCCTACTGGTCGGTGGCCTGTGGAAAAATAACTCCGCCCTGGTGCAGCTATTGGGCCTGTGCCCGCTGCTGGCCGTGACATCAACAGCCACTAACGCCCTTGGACTGGGTCTTGCCACCACGCTGGTGCTGACCATCACCAACAGTGCCATCTCTGCTTCCCGACGTTGGGTGCCAGCTGAAATCCGTATTCCTATCTACGTGATGATCATTGCTTCGGTGGTGAGCTGCGTTCAGATGCTGATCAATGCCTACGCTTACGGACTTTATCAGTCACTCGGGATTTTTATTCCCTTAATCGTAACCAACTGCATCGTTGTGGGTCGTGCTGAAGCGGTGGCATCAAAAAGCAGCATCCCGCTCTCGGCGCTGGACGGTTTTGCCATTGGCATGGGGGCAACCTGTGCCATGGTCACGCTGGGATCGATTCGTGAACTAATTGGTAGTGGCACCCTGTTCAACGGTGCCGATCAGCTGCTGGGGCCATGGGCCAAAGCGCTGCGCATTGAGGTGTTCCATTTCGATTCACCGATGCTGCTGGCGATGCTGCCACCGGGTGCCTTTATCGGTTTGGGAATGTTGCTGGCAGGCAAATATCTGATCGATCAAAAGATGAAACAGCGTGCGGCTCATCGTGCCGCTGCCCCTGAAGCCGCACCGCAAGGTGAAACCGGGAAGGCAGTGTGAATAAAGATAAGCGTCTGCAAATTCTCACACGCCTGCGTGATGAGAATCCGCACCCTACCACTGAGCTTTACTTCAGCTCGCCGTTTGAGTTGTTGATTGCCGTACTGCTCTCTGCGCAGGCCACGGACGTCAGTGTCAATAAAGCCACGGCTAAGCTCTACCCGGTCGCCAATACCCCAGCGGCGATACTGGCGCTGGGTGTGGATGGCGTGAAAGAGTACATCAAGACCATCGGCCTGTTTAACAGCAAGGCTGAGAACGTGATTAAAACCTGCCGTATTCTGATTGAGCAACATGGCGGTGAAGTACCGGAAGACCGTGCCGCGCTGGAAGCGCTGCCAGGCGTAGGGCGCAAGACCGCCAATGTGGTGTTAAATACCGCCTTTGGTTGGCCGACCATTGCCGTGGATACCCATATTTTCCGCGTCAGCAACCGTACCCGTTTTGCACCGGGTAAGAATGTCGAAGAAGTGGAAGATAAGCTGATCAAAGTGGTGCCCTCAGCCTTTAAAGTGGATTGCCACCACTGGTTGATTCTGCACGGTCGCTACACCTGTGTGGCGCGTAAACCTCGCTGTGGTTCCTGTCTGATTGAAGATCTGTGTGAGTTTGACGCCAAAACCGAACTCTGACGCATTGCCGCCGCTACCCGAGCGCAACCTCGCGCTCTGGTATCGGCAATTCGGCGATCCTGCCCAAGTCCTGACGCTGGAATCCTCCCCCTTATCCCCGCTTGCCGAGGGTATGTTGCGCGTGCAAATGCACTTCGCGCCGGTTAACGCTTCCGATTTGATCCCGATTACCGGTGCCTATCGCCATCGTGTTGCGCCACCGCTGGTGGCTGGCTATGAAGGTGTCGGCACCGTTTTTGAGGCATCGTCAGAGATGCAACACCTTTTAGGGCAACGCGTATTACCGTTACGCGGCGCTGGATGCTGGCAGCGCTATGTTGATATTGATGCGCGGCTTGCGATCGCTGTGCCCAACGATATTCCTCATCAGCTTGCTGCCCGCGCCTATATCAATCCGCTTGCCGCCTTATTGATGCTGCAACAGTGGCCCGTGACCGGAAAAAATGTGTTGATCACCGCTGGCGGTTCTACCTGCGCACAGTTGCTGGCGCAGTGGGCCCTGCGTCAGGGTGCAAACCAGGTGGTGGTGGTGTTTCGTGCCGCCGAACATGCTGTACGTTTGCAGGCCATGGGTATGACGCCCATACAGGAATCAGCGCGAGATGCGTTGAAGGCCGTCAGCGCTGTCACAGACGTGGTGTTTGATGCGGTGGGCGGTGATGTCGGGCAGTTGATTTGGCAACAGCTTAATGAAAATGCGCAGTTTGTCGCTTATGGCGTGCTCAGCGGCAAGCCGGTGCAGGTAAAAGCAGCCCGGCCAGCACTGCACTGGTTCCATGTTCGGCACACATTGGGTGAGATTGGCATGACGCAGTGGCAGCACCTGTTTGCGCAACTCTGGCCGTTGTTGCGTAACAGTGATTGTGGCGAGGTGGAAATATTCCCCCTGACGGAGTGGCGCGCAGCGATCGACTGTTATCACCAGTCGGGTCGAGCACGGAAACCCTTATTGTGTTTTGATGAGTCAATATAGGGAAGGCCTAAAGGCCTTCCTCTGAGCTTATTGCGCTGCAGCTTGCAGCCAGGCAACAACCAGCGGTGACAAACGGTTTTGTAGCGCCGCACGTTCTGACTGGAACAGCGTCGCGACAAAGAACGGATGGTCGGTCAACTCTATACCGCGTACGTCACCGTCCAAATCCCACGAGATGATATTCAGGTTTTTGCTGGCCAGCGCAGCGCTGAATTCCGGATTCACGCCAAAATTGCAGTGATAGCCTTCATCACTTTCTAATGCACCGTAGGCTTGCGCGATACGCGATCCCGGTTCGAAGGTCACCGTCCCGCGCTGTTCCACCAGCGAACAGGCCAGCGGCGCGATCACCCAGCGCCCCTCTTTGTCGGTTTCCGCGTGGGACGCATCTTCCCAACCCAACACATGGCGCGCGTACTCCACTATCGCATACTGAAACCCCCCGCAGGATCCGAGGAAGGGTTTGTGGTTTTCGCGTGCCCAACGGATCGTGGCGAACACACCTTCATCATTAAGATAGGGGCTGCCTGGCACTACCCAAATGGCATCGTAATTGGCCAAATTGCATTGATCAATTTCAGGGGTGGCGATCCAGTCGGCGGTGACGTGGAGTGAAAGCGATTTTGCAGCGAGCTGAACAGCAGGAGGGATGGCTTGGTGTGCAACGGCATTGGCACGGTAATCGCCGATCAGGGCGACACGAACGGACTGCGTCATGATGACTTCCTTTCAGGGAAAAAACGAGGTTACAGCAAAGTTGAGTCGCTGTCTAAACGGAGTTCGGCGCGATGAATCAGGTTTTCGCATTCGCGCATTTAACTGCAAGCCTACATTTTATGCGGTTAAACCACGCTGTTAACGGTGATTTACTCGCCAGATGTCATCTACGCAAACGTTTACTTCTTTTACTGGTTTAATTAATTCGCAATTATGTGCGCAGGATCAACAAATTAGACTATTGGAAACTTCTGGCTGCGCTTTACGCTCATTAATCAACCTATTGTGCTCAAATATTAAGCTTGCATGGACGTAATGACGGTATAAATAATCATCTATAGGGTTATGTTCTGTATAATACCGATTAAGCGGTTTATTTCAGGAAAATGATCCTTCAGATCTCCAGCCGACAGATTTATTCTGATATAATGCCACTCAGCAATATTTAACACTGATTTACAACTTCTTATAACGGCATTAACCCTACCTGTTACAAGTATTTCAGCGTGCAGAAAATGCTTGCCCTGATGGCCTGATTCAGCCAAATTAGGCGCCGTTTTTCCTTTCTAATAACAATGTTGCGCGGGATGACTCAGCCCGACGCAGACTTAATTCCTGTCGTAAAACAGGCTATGTATAAACTGAGGTACACGTGTCAACTGCAAACAAACACACTGACGAGGCAGTAAGCCTCAACGCCTTCAAGCAACCGAAAGCGTTTTATCTGATCTTCTCCATCGAACTGTGGGAGCGTTTTGGCTACTACGGTCTGCAAGCCATCATGGCGGTTTACCTGGTGAAACAACTGGGGATGACCGAAGCGGACTCCATCACCCTGTTCACCTCTTTCAGCGCCTTGGTTTACGGTATGGTCGCCATCGGCGGCTGGTTGGGCGATAAAGTGTTGGGTACCAAACGTGTGATCGTTCTCGGCGTCATCGTACTGGCATTAGGCTATTCGCTGATTGCCTTCTCCGGCCACGATACCGCCATGGTGTACGCGGGTATGGCGACCATCGCCGTCGGTAGCGGCCTGTTTAAAGCGAACCCATCGTCTCTACTCTCAACGTGCTATGAGAAAGATGACCCGCGTATCGACGGTGCTTTCACCATGTTCTACATGTCGATCAATATCGGTTCGCTGTTCTCCATGATGCTGACTCCGTGGCTGGCTGCCCATTACGGCTGGGGCGCGGCCTTCTCGCTGTCGGTTGTTGGGCTGGTGATTACGCTACTGAACTTCCTGTTCTGCCAGCGTCTGGTGAAAAAACTACGGTTCTAAACCAGACTTCGCCCCGCTGAATGTCAGCAAGCTGCTGATGACGCTGGTTGCCGTGGTGGTCCTGATTGCCATCGCCGCCTGGCTGTTGCATCACCAGAGCATCGCGCGTATGGCGCTGGGCGTGATTGCCATCGGTATCGTGCTGGTGTTTGCCAAGGAAGCCTTTGCGCTGAGAGGAGCCGCACGTCGTAAAATGATCGTCGCCTTCCTGTTGATGCTGGAAGCGATTGTTTTCTTCGTGTTGTACATGCAGATGCCAACCTCGCTGAACTTCTTTGCCATCCGCAACGTTGAGCATGCGATTCTGGGTATCACCTTTGAGCCAGAGCAGTTCCAGGCGCTGAACCCGTTCTGGATCATGCTGGCGAGCCCGATTCTGGCTGCGGTTTATAACAAGCTGGGCGACAAACTGCCGATGCCACACAAATTCGCGATTGGTATGGTGTTGTGTTCTGCCGCCTTCCTGGTGTTGCCGTTTGGCGCCAAATTCGCTAACGATGCCGGTATCGTTTCAGTTAACTGGTTAATCATCAGTTATGCGCTGCAGAGTATTGGCGAGTTGATGATTTCGGGTCTGGGTCTGGCGATGGTTGCACAGCTGGTACCACAGCGTCTGATGGGCTTCATCATGGGTTCATGGTTCCTGACCACCGCTGGCGCAGCAATGATTGCCGGTAAAGTGGCCAACCTGATGGCAGTACCAAATGATGTGACTGACCCACATGCCTCGCTGGCTGTGTATAGCCACGTGTTCCAGCAGATTGGTATCGCTACAGGCGCTATCGCCATCCTGATGCTGATCACTGCGCCACTGCTGAATCGCATGACGCAAAATGATGCTACTCAACCGGAACTGAAAAGCGCTAACGCCAATCAGTAATAAGGTTTGAGACCAGAAAGCCGGGCAAATGCCCGGCTTTTTAACATCCCCCGCCTTTTCTTCCCGCTTCTTTAACGTTTCCTGCTACCAAAGCTTCGCTTTTTATCTCATTAAACGCATGATGACGGCACCCTGTTAACCGAGCTGGCATCATCATGGATAGGTTTGAAGAGCTACAGATTTTTGTCGCGGTGATTCAGCAAGGTAGCCTGGCAGGCGCTGCACGCCTTCTTCAGCGATCTCCTCCGGTGATCACGCGCACCTTGAATGCCCTGGAATCACGCTTCAGTACCACACTGATTGAGCGTACCACCCGTCAGTTGGCACCCACTGAAGCCGGCTGGCAGCTGTTTGAACAGGCGCAACAGTTGCTGAGTGATTATCAAAAGGCGCTGGATAGCGCGCACCACAGCGGCTTACAGGGGCTGTTACGCATCACCGCGCCCGTTCCTTTTGGTCGCCTCCACGTGATGCCACTGGTGAATGCGTTTCTGCAGCAGCATCCGGAGATGCAAATCGAAGTGGTGCTCAGCGACAGCTATCAGGATCTGATTGAAAACGGGCTGGATATCGCCCTGCGCATAGGTGAGCTGCAGGACTCCTCAATGGTGGCGCGCCAGGTAGGGAGCGTGCGTTCTACGCTAGTCGCCAGTCCCGATTATTTACAGCGGGCCGGTGTGCCCACTCATCCAGCTGAACTTCAGCAACATGCGCTGATCACCAGCTTGCGCCACACGCGAGAGTGGCGCTTCGCCCACGATCTCCGGGTGAGAATTTTCCCCCGTTTACGTGTTAATGATATTGCCAGCCAGCTGGAAACACTGCGCGGCGGCCAGGGCATCGGACGTTTGCTCTCTTATCAGGTACTGGATGACGTGCATGACGGAAAGCTGGTCCGTTTATTACCTGAGTGGGAACCCGCGCCCTTGCCGGTCCAACTGGTGGCGCAGCGCGTGAAGAATATGACACCCAAGGTCCGTCAATTTTGGGATTTTGCCCTTGAGCAGTTGCCTTCGCTTCCCTGCTTCACGGCAGAAAAGCGCAACCCAGACGGTGATTCCTGATCGCTGTCACTGGTAAAATTTTTTTGCAGATTTATGCTGTTTCGATCACTACAACACTCCAGGAGAAGCCATGATGAAACTCTATTGCAAGCCCGGTGCCTGTTCGCTGTCACCGCACATCGTTGCGCGTGAATGCGGGCTGGACTTTACGCAGGTGAATGTCGATCTGCAGAAGAAAGTCACCGAGTTGGGAGAAGATTACTGGCAGATTAACCCGAAAGGACAGGTTCCCGCGCTGCAGTTTGATGATGGTAGTTTGCTGACCGAAGGCGTGGCGATTGTGCAGTATCTGGCGGATCTCAAACCGGATCGTAATCTGCTGGCACCCACCGGTAGCCTGACACGCTATCACACGCTGGAATGGCTGAGTTTTGTCAGCAGTGAGCTGCACAAAACTTTCTCTCCACTGTTCCGTCCGGACACGCCAGAAGAGTACAAAGCGATTGTCCGTGCGCAGCTTGAGAAGAAATATCAGGCGGTGAATGCAGCGCTGGAAGATAAGCAGTGGCTGATGGGCCTGCGTTATACCGTTGCCGATGTGTATCTGTTCGTGGTGACACGCTGGGCAAAAGCCATCAAGCTGGATCTGAGTGGGCTGGATGCGCTGGAAGCGTGGTTTAACCGGATCGCTGAACGTCCTGCAGTGCAGGCAGCGTTGAAAGCGGAAGGACTGTCTTAAGGGCTCGCGTTTTGGTCGCCATCAATGGCGACCTTAGAATGAGTTCATATTGTCGTTGTAGGGTGCGCATTCAGGTACAACCGGGCACATGGGTAACAGATCAGACCGGGCACATAGGTAACACTTTTGTGCTCAGTCGATTCGAATAATACTTTTTTCTGCCCGGTCATAATACGCCAGTATCACCCTGTCGAAGAGGATGACGTCAACTCCGTCATCCACTTCCAGGAACCTCACGTACTCACCCCGTAATGCCGAACTCAGGAACGTGCGCCCGTTCAGGCTCAGGTCACCTTTTTCTCCGACTTTATATAGCTTTGCCCCCTCCGGATAGTTCACCTCAGGCACTTTTCCATCCCAACTTCGCGGTGAGGGCACCCATATTTTTGCGGGCGGTACCTGTCCATGAGCCTCATGCGGCTTCTCCCGATTGAACTCATTACGCCATCCGTTACACCACACCCGTTGTTCCGACAGCGAGCCAAACACATCATGGTGGCTCATCGCGGTCTTCATCGAGAGATGCATGCGCTCGTGACGGGCATTTTGCCCCGGACATCCCGGCGTGGTTCTTTCTGTTTTAATACCCAACTTCATCAGCCACACGCTCCACTGTGTCAGCGCCAGGATGCCCGGCGCGACGAAGGGAGAGCCGTTATCGGTGCGGATAATGTCGGGGAGTCCACCTTCGCGGAAGGCGGCTTCCATACAGCCACGCACGAATGTCGTGGTCTCTGACGTGCCGGGCTCACAGCACAGGAGGTAGCGGCTGTGGTTGTCGGTGAGGGTGAACGGGCGGCACCAGCTGCCGTCTTTCAGGCGAAAGCGGCCCTTAAAGTCAGCGCTCCAGACGTGATTATTCCTGTTCGCATCGGTGAGTTCGTTCAGATTTCCCGGCGTACGCTTGCGCCTTATCCGTGGAGAAACCAGCCCTTCTTCTTTCAAAAGGTCCCCTATCGTGCTGGCCGCGGGAACGATGAAGTCAGCGTTGTTATTGAGGAACCAGTGGCGAATTTTTTTAGGCCCCCAGTCGGGATGCTGCTGGCGAAAGAGGACGAGTTGTCCGGCGATATCCGGAGGGATTTTTTCTGGCTGCGTGAGACGGGCACGGGAGCGATTTTCAACAGAGGAGAGCTCTTCAGCATTAAATCGCTTAAGCCATTTATAGCCGGTTTTTCGACTAATGCCGTGAAGGTGGCAAAGCTCGGTCATGGATTTCTCGCCTGCCTGACAGGCGAGGATGAAATGAAGGCGTTGCATGGTAACAGTCTCAGTCCAGGGCATAGTGAGTCTCCTCTGCTATACCAATTTATAACTGTTACCCATGTGCCCGGTCTAAAGTGTTACCTATGTGCCCGGTTTGCACCTTCATGCGCACCGATATAAGCGCTCAAGTGGCTGTTATAACCCCAAGGCCGCCCTTACAGCTTTTCTGCGGCGAAATGCTGGGTTGGCTGGGCAATCGCATCCTGTGCTGCCACCAGCTGCAGCTCGTACTCACCCATTTCATGGGTTTTCAGCATCACTTCATATACCGCTGCCGTCACGTGTTCCAGCGCATCCTGCAGTGATTTACCGTGCAGCAAGTCGACCAACAGCAGACCACTGGTGAGGTCGCCCACACCGACCGGTTGGCGCACACCAAAATCCACCAGCGGGCGACTGATGTGCCAGCACTCGTCAGCCGTCACCAGCAGCATTTCAAAGCGGTCACTTCGACGTCCGGCGCGTGCCAGATGTTTCACTAGCACCACTTTCGGGCCTTGTGCGACTAATGCACGAGCCGCCACCACCGCTTGATCAACGTTGGCGATTTCATGGCCGCTGAGCATTTCAAGTTCCAGCAGGTTTGGTGCGATGATATCGCTGGCGGGCATCGCCATCTTGCAGTGGAACTCCGCAACGCCTGGCGCCACGATACAGCCTTTCTCAGGATGCCCCATCACCGGATCGCAGAAGAACCAGGCATTCGGGTTGGCCACTTTTACCTGGCGCACGATCTCTAAAATTTGCTCGCCCTGCTCCGCAGAACCTAAATAACCACTCAGCACCGCATCACAGGTCTTCAGGCGATCGATCGCCGCAATACCTTTGACGATATCCGTCAGATGGGTAGCGGGCATCACGGTGCCGGTCCAGTGACCGTATTGCGTGTGATTCGAGAACTGAACCGTGTTCAACGGCCAAACGTTTGCGCCCATGCGACGCATTGGGAATTCGGCGGCGCTGTTACCAGCGTGGCCGTAAACCACATGAGACTGGATTGCGAGGATATTTTTCATTATTGCCCTGTACTGCCTTGCCATAAAAAAGGGCCGGAAACCGGCCCTCGAACCTTACTGCCAGTTTATCAGGCAGTAGTGTTTTTTACCGCGACGCAACAGCGTAAAGCGACCAAACAGTTTGTCACTCTCGCTGAAACGATACTCGGCATCAGATTGTTTTTCACCGTTCAGAGACACCGCGTTAGAGCCGATCATGGTGCGCGCCTGCCCGCGTGAAGGCACCAGTTCAGCGGCAACCAGCGCCTGCTGCAGATCGTCATCGGCGGTCAGATTGATCACCGGCATACCGTCCTGCGCTAACTGCTCGAAGTCCGCTTCGGTCATCTCACTCAGGCTGCCAGAGAACAGGCTTTCAGTAATGCGTTTCGCTGCTGTCAGACCCGCTTCGCCATGTACCAGACGCGTCACCTGCTCTGCCAACACATACTGGGCGCGTGGCGCTTTACCGCTGTTTTTATCTTCTTCTTCCAGCGCATTGATCTCTTCAATGCTCATGAAGGTGAAGAACTTCAGGAAGCGATAGACGTCAGAATCCGCGGTATTAATCCAGAACTGGTAGAACTTGTACGGGCTGGTTTTCTTGGCATCGAGCCAGACCGCGCCACCTTCGGTTTTACCGAACTTGGTGCCGTCTGATTTGGTGATCAGAGGAACCGTCAGGCCCCAGGCTTGCTGTTGATGCAGACGACGAGTTAAGTCGATACCCGAAGTGATGTTGCCCCACTGATCGGAACCGCCAATCTGCAGCACCACGTCATAACGCTTGTTCAGTTCTGCAAAATCGTAACCCTGCAGCAGGTTGTAAGAGAACTCGGTGTATGAAATACCCTGATCTTCACGGTTCAGACGCTGTTTTACCGCTTCGCGGTTAATCATCTGGTTAACAGAGAAGTGTTTGCCGATGTCGCGCAGGAAGGTCAGCACATTCATGCCGCCGAACCAGTCGTAGTTATTGGCCGCGATGGCGCTGTTATCACCGCAATCGAAGTTAAGGAAAGGCGCCACCTGGTGACGAATTTTCTCAACCCATTCGCCCACGGTATCGGTGGTGTTGAGTTTACGTTCTGCTGCTTTAAAGCTGGGGTCGCCAATCAGACCGGTGGCACCACCCACCAGCGCGACCGGCTTGTGTCCGGCGTCCTGAAAACGTTTCAGGCAGAGCAGCGGCACCAGATGGCCCAAATGCAAGCTATCAGCGGTCGGATCGAATCCGCAATAGAGTGCAATTGGCCCTTGCGCCAGTCGCTCTGCTAACGCTTCCTCGTCCGTTACCTGGGCGACTAAGCCCCTTTCTTGCAATTGTTGTATCAGGTTACTGCTGGTCATCACTGACTCCAAATTGATCAGACTGCACCTAGGCTGGTACACAGCTTTCCGCTGAGATGCGGATACGAAAAAAAAGAGGCGTATAGCATAAAGCGCTGACGCCAACTGCGCCAGCGTTGATAGGGGGTAAAACGCAGTTTTAAGGCGCTAAGCGGTCAATCGTCCAGCCGTTGCCTTCACGTTGGTAGAGGAAGCGATCGTGCAGACGGTGTTCTCCCCCCTGCCAGAACTCCATGGTGTGGAATTTGACACGGTATCCACCCCAGAAACTGGGCAGCGGCACCTCACCTTGCTGGAACTTCTGCTTCAGTTCCAGGAACTTGCCCTCCAGCACACCGCGCGCCGAGATACGGCTCGACTGCTTTGAAACCCAGGCGCCAATCTGGCTGTCACGCGGGCGGCTGCTGAAGTATTTCAGCACTTCCAAGGGCGTCAGTTTCTCCACTTCTCCCAGCACCATCACCTGGCGCTCAAGATAGTGCCATGGGAAGTGCAGCGAGATGCGAGGGTTATCCGCCAATTGCATCGCTTTACGGCTGCCGAGATTGGTGTAAAACACCATTCCCCGATCGTCATAGTGCTTGAGCAGCACAATGCGCTGATAGGGTTGCCCATTGCTGTCCACCGTGGCCACCGTCATGGCCGTAGGATCGGGCAACTGCGCAACACACGCCTGCTTTAACCACTGTTCAAACAGTGCCAGAGGCGTGTCTGGCAGATCATTACGTCGCAGCCCGCCGCGGGTGTATTCACGACGCAGATGGGCAATATTTTGCAAGCTGTCACTGTCGCTCATGCTGGTTCTCTTGGTTACTGGGCGGACGCATCCGCATGTTGCAATTCACAGTCATTAATCACGATTTTGTCATTACGCTCAACAAAAGCGCCGTTGCCTTTTGACCAGAAGACATAGGTCCCGTCACTGTAACGCGCCCCTGACGCTGACACGGTTTGCGTTAACGTCAGCGGCTTGCCATCCAGAATAAAGCTAACCTGCTGCTTTGGATTGTCCAGCGTGACCGTCAGGGGCAAAGTGCCGCACTGATAACGTAACGTCTGAGGTGCCTGTTCCTGTTTGTGCAGCATACCGCAGCCACTCAACATCACCAGACTTCCCACTAAAATAACGATTTTTTTCATCTTTCACTCCTTAACGTGTTGGTCGGGTATTGGCGGGATAGATCGCGCCCAACACACTCATTTCCCGCGCACCCGTCACCGCAGGCAAATTGCCCGGCAGGCCCGATAATGTGCGATAGGCCAGCCAGGCAAACGCCAGCGCTTCCATATCATCACCGCGTATACCCGCCGCATCGGTGGTACCCACTTCCGTACCGGGCAGATGCGCAGCCAGACGCGCCATCAGCAACGGATTTCGTCCGCCTCCCCCGCACACCAGTAGACGATCGCAGCCATCATTCAGTTGCACCTGCTGCGCGATAGTGAGCGCGGTCAGTTCACTGAGTGTGGCTTGCACATCCTGGGGTGCCAGCGCAGGGAAACGCTGCAGTTGCCGTTCGACCCAACCGAGGTTGAAGTATTCGCGACCGGTGCTTTTTGGCGGCGGCAGGGCAAACCAAGGATCATTTAACATCTCTTCCAACAGTGCGGGAACCACCTGTCCGCTGCGCGCCCAATCCGCATCTTTATCGTAGGCTAACCCTTTGTGGCGCCAAATCCAGGCATCAATCAGCATATTACCTGGCCCGGTATCGAATCCGCGCACCGGCTGACCGGGAATCAGTAAGGATAAATTGGCGATGCCACCAATATTCAATACCATGCGCCGCTCAACGCTATCCATTAACAGTGCCTGATGGAAAGCAGGTACCAAGGGTGCGCCCTGCCCACCTAACGCCATATCACGGCGGCGGAAATCACCAATCACCGTGACACCTGTTGCAGCGGCTATCTGATTGCTATCGCCGATTTGCAGCGTATTGGGTGCGTCACTTTGCGGTTCGTGCCACACCGTTTGGCCGTGGCAACCAATCGCCATAATGTCACTGGCCTCCAGCGACTCTTGCTGCATCAGGGTTAATACCGCTTCAGCAAACAGCTTGCCCAAGCGGGTATCGAGTTGCCCAAGCTGGGACAAGGTGAGTGACTGGCCCTGACAAATCGCCAACACCTGCTGGCGGATCTCTTGCGGCATCGGGTGGCAATAGCTGGCCTGTTGCGCGACCATGTGCTGATCAATAGCCGCCAGCACCACATCCACGCCATCGAGGCTGGTGCCGGACATCACGCCGATATAGCGTCCTGATTTCATAGCGGTTCCTTACCCACACGCGAGTCTGTGATTCATCTTTGTTTAGCCTGGCAAAATAACGCGGCTAATTCTATGATAAAATTCCGCTTTTCAACTTCGCGACACACTCCTGTTCAGCGCTAAAATATTTTCAGCACGAAATTGAATTTTTGTTGAGGGGCAATGGTCTATCCTCTGCTTCAGCCGCGTAATATTTGGACATAGAGTCAATTGCCAGCTTTCTGTCTTATACTCTTGCAGTAGAGGACGAGAACATGGCGTTTTTTTGCATTAAGGAGCTTTCTGATGATTAAGCGTTTTGTAGCCGTGGCACTCACCGGCCTGACGCTGGCAGGTTGTGTCAGCAACGATACCCTTTCCGGTGATGTGTATAGCGCCAGCGAAGCCAAACAAGTACAAAGTGTTTCTTACGGCACCCTGGTGTCGGTTCGCCCGGTTAAAATCCAGGGCGGGGATGAGAATAACGTGATTGGTGCGATTGGCGGTGCCGTGCTGGGTGGTTTCCTCGGTAACACCATTGGCGGCGGCACCGGTCGTAGCCTGGCAACCGCCGGCGGTGCGGTACTTGGCGGCGTGGCCGGTCAAGGCGTTCAGGGTGCGGTGAACAAATCTGATGGCGTTGAGCTGGAAATCCGTAAAGATGATGGCAACACCATCATGGTGGTGCAGAAGCAGGCCGCAAGCCGCTATTCCGTGGGCCAGCGTGTCGTGATGGCTTCCAATGGCAGCCAGGTGACCGTTTCACCACGCTAAGCGAACAGATAAAAAAAACCGACGCCAGCGCGTCGGTTTTTTTATTTCTCCCGGTTTTGTAACTCGAGAATATTTTTTTCCAGTCGAGCAATCAGCGTTACCATCTGATTGATCTCCTCCAGGCTGATGCCGGAGAGGATGTCATCCCGTGTGGCATCAATTACGCTCTCGACCTGTTCGATAATCGGTTCAGCCTGCTTGGTCAGCTTAATGCGCTTGGCACGACGATCGTTGGCGCAAGTTGCACGGGTGATTAACCCTTTATCTTCGAGCTGATCCAGCGTGCGCACCAATGAAGGCTGCTCAATGCCGATGGCCTTCGCCAGTTGGATCTGTGACTGCTCTGGCGGGAGTTGATGAATATTGTGTAACGTCACCCAATGCGTTTGTGTTAACTCAAGCGGCTTCAAACGCTGGTCGATCAAGGCGCGCCAAATGCGTACCAGGCGAGACAGGTCTGTTCCGAGGGGCGTATCCATTTCATCTCCTTATAATTAGCTTGCTAGCTATCAAGCCAGATTTTACACTATTCTGCGAGTTTACAGGACAAATTACAAATCTCAGGCCAGACGGCACGCTCTCTTCTACGCTTCTTTGAGAGAGAACCTGGGACAAAGAAGGATGATGACACGTGTCCATAACCGCACTTTCCGCCACCGCTCCGCTTACCGACCTGGTTTTCGGTGCTTCGCTGTTCTTTCCGCCGCTGTTCAAAGCTGTGCTGTTGGGTTTCTTCTTCTGGTTACTGATTCACCCATTGCTACGCGGCTGGATTTACTCTGGCGACATCTGGCATCCCACCTTGATGGATCTTTCCCTATTCGTTTTGTGCGTCACTGGCGCACTGTGGATACTGAGCCTCGGATAAATCACCATGAAATTCAACCCTTTTAAATACTTTTCCACCCTGGTGGTGTTTGCCCTGGCCCTGATTGCCGGTTGGTGGATGTGGAATTACTACATGCAGTCCCCCTGGACGCGTGATGGCAAAGTGCGCGCGGAACTGGTGGATATCACCCCGGAAGTGTCTGGCCGCATCATTGAACTCGCCGTCCGCGATAACCAGTTTGTGCACAAAGGTGACACCTTACTGAAGATCGATCCCGTGCCATGGCAAATTGCGCTGGATAATGCCGACGCGCAGTTGGCCAAGGCACAATCTGACCTGGCCAAAGCCCAGCATGAGGCCAATCGTCGAGCCAGTCTGCCGCGTAACGTCATCTCAGCAGAGGATATGGATGCCGCACGCCTGACAGCCAACGCCGCGGCAGCCACCACCAAAGCGGCCCAGGCCAGCCTCGATCAGGCGCGTTGGAATCTGCAGCAAACCACCATTACTGCACCGACTGACGGGTGGATCAGTAATCTCACACTGCGCCCAGGCAATTACGCCACGGCAGGCACACCGCTGTTCGCTATGGTAGATAGCCACTCTTATTACGTGATGGGTTATTTCGAAGAGACCAAATTGCGCCATATCCAACCGGGTGCGCAAGCGGACATCGTGCTTTACAGCAATGGCACAAGGTTGCAGGGTAAAGTGGAGAGTATTGGCCGGGCGATTTACGATCAAAGCGTCTCGACAGACAGCGGGCTGGTCCCCGATATCAAGCCCAACGTGCCTTGGGTACGTCTGGCACAGCGCGTACCGGTGCGGATTCGCTTAGACGCCATTCCCGATGACGTGCCGCTGGTAGCGGGCACCACTTGCACCATATCGATTGCGCACTGAGGTCAGGATGAATTTGCAGTGGCTGGCTTGGCAAAACCTCCCGTGGATTAAGGCAACCGGCGGTGAATGGCGCTATGCCTTGCGCAATGCCATCGCCATGTGTCTGGCGCTGACTATCGCCTATGCCCTTCAACTCGACGAGCCTTACTGGGCCATGACCTCGGCCGCGGTTGTCAGCTTTCCCACGGTGGGAGGCGCCATCAGCAAAAGTTTGGGGCGCATCGTCGGCAGTCTGCTCGGCGCTACGGCCGCCCTGCTGATTGCGGGCCATACCTTAAACGAGCCCTGGCTGTTTGCCTTCTTTATGGCCGGTTGGCTGGCTTTCTGCACCTGGATTGCCAACCACTATCAAAATAATGTCGCCTACGCTTTTTCTCTTGCCGGATACACCGCCGCCATTATTGCCTTCAGTAGCGTGAATATCACTGACGTCACTCAGCTGTGGGATATCACCCAGGCGCGGGTGTGCGAGGTGATTTCGGGCATTCTTTGCGCCGGGCTGATGATGATGATTTTGCCCAGCACCTCCGATGGCAACACCTTAATGACCTCGCTGCGTCAGATGCATGCACGTCTGCTCGACCACGCGGTGCTGCTGTTACAGGAGAGCAGTACTGACAATGTGCGTACCGCGCATGAAAATGTCATTAGCCAGATTTTGACCATGAACCTGCTGCGTATTCAGGCGTTCTGGAGCCATTACCGCTATCGACGCCAAAACAATGTGCTCAACTATGTCCTGCATCAGCAGTTGCGCCTCACCAGCGTGCTCTCCAGCCTGCGCCGCATGCTGCTTAACTGGCCCGATGCTCCGCCAGAACTGTATAACGCCATTCAGCAGTTGTTGCATGAGTTGGCACTGCCACAGTGCGACAAATATCGCCTGGCGCTGATTTTACGCAGCATTACCCCTGAAGCGACGGGCGATTTTCGCCAACGTGCGTTTGTACAGCGCCTGCGCTATTTCTGCTGGGTCTATCTCAACGTTAATCGCTGGATACGCCTGATAGAACGCGCCGATGCCGATACCCGTTTTCAACCACCTTATGCCCCCTCGCTAGCCCGCGAGAGTGACAGTGCTGAAGCCGGCTGGAGCGCGTTGCGCACCTTCAGTGTGATCATGCTGGGCTGCGCCTTCTGGATTGGCACCCAATGGGATGCTGGTGCCGCGGCATTAACGCTCACCGCCATTGCCTGCGTGCTTTACTCCTCTGCGCCCTCACCCAGTGGCAGCGTGTCGTTGTTACTCAAAACCTTGTTATGGCTGTCGCTGTTTAGTTTTTTGCTGCAGTTTGGTCTGATGGTGCAAATCAGCGCCTTATGGCAATTCCTGCTGGTGCTGTTTCCACTGCTGATCACCTTGCAACTTTTCAAATTGCAGCAGAAAAAACGCGCCGGAATGTGGGGCCAGTTTATTGTCTTCATGGGGTCTTTTATTGCGGTAACGAACCCGCCGGACTGGGATTACCAAAGCTTCCTCAACGATAACCTGGCAAAAGTGTGCGGCGTCATGCTGGCGTGGATGGCCTTCCAGGTGTTGCGCCCGAGTTCGGATGCTCGTCGCAGCCGTCGCCATATCCGCGCGTTACGTCATGCCTTTCTCGACCAACTGCGTCGACATCCGCGATTAAGTGAAAGTCATTTTGAATCGCAGATTTATCATCACATCAGCCAGTTGAGCAATAGCCGGGATGAACAGGCACGTGTCTGGCTGCTGCGCTGGGGCGTGGTGTTGCTCAACTGTTCCCATATCGTCTGGCAACTGCGTGAATGGCAGCCCGCCTCCGCCACGCTGGCCCAGGTGCGAGACAGCAGTTTGCAAGATCTGCAACGGATTATGAGCCTGCGCGGAGTGCGTCACACCTCCTTGCAGGCCACACTGGATGAGCTGGAAGCCATGATTTCACAACTGCAAACACAGCCAGACAGTGAAGCCAGCACCCTCGCCGGAATTTTATGGCGCTTGCGCTGCTCTCTGGCTCAGTTAAGCCAGGCGGTACCGGATTGATTACTGGCAGTATTGCGTCATCTGACGATCAAAATCGTCCTGCAGTTGCTGCAAGGTTTTGTGCCCCTCAAAACGGGTTTTGTCCTGATCGGTCATCGGTTCAATCACCAGCGCTTTTTCTTCTGATGAGTAGATAAAGCGGCGATTGAGGGTGGTGCCAGTGAAACTTTTGCCTTGTATACCGCCACAGACGGTGGTCAGGGCACGGTGGAAGATTTCGGTGTGAGTGAAGTTGGTCTCGGTGGCGCTACGCAACACATTCTGGCAGCCTTTGGCCTCCAATTGCTCAAGGGTGCGCGGCGTCAACCATTCTCGTCCACGGGCGATGCTCTCACAGCTGCCACGCAGTGGATTGGTGTCGATGGTGCGCTGTAACTGCCGACTGGCGTCCAACCTCAGCTGTGTCTCATTAGGTTGGTCACACCCTGCCAGCAAAAAACATAACAGCAAAATCCCACGCGTTTTCATTCCAGCCCCTGAGCGGTTTTATTCCTGAATCAACATCATAGGATGGATAGGGCGCAGAGTGTAGCGGGAAAGTGGTGCAGAATTTTTCGAGGCGAAGAGAGAAAGGCGACAGATTATCTGCCGCCTGGCGATTAAATCACACCACAGGCAAAACGCGCACCGCCGCCGCCCAATGGTTGCGGATGATCGGCATGGTTATCGCCCCCCACATGCACCATCAACGCTTTGCCTCTAATTTCACTGAGCATTTTAATGCGCGGGGCGACCACCGGATAATCTGCCTTGCCATCATCGGTGACGAAAATAGCGGGCAGATCACCCAGATGCCCGTCAGCGTAAGGCCCCAGATGTTTCCCGCTGTTCTGCGGATCAAAATGTCCACCAGCGGCTCCCGCAGCAACGGCTTTTCCTTCAATCGTTGCCGGTTCACAACTGCCTTTGGCATGGACGTGGAAACCATGTATACCCGGTTTGAGTCCGGTTAACGCGGGCGCGAACTGCAGGCCATACGGGGTTTCACTGATTGTCACCTTGCCAATCGCCGCGCCAATACCTTGCGCGGTCACTTCATGCAGCGTGACCTCTTCAGAAGCGGCCTGCGCTGCCGTAGCACAGGCCAGTGCCACAGCGGCAATGAGGATTTTCTTCATAACGTCTCCTTACGGTTAAGATGCCCATTAATCCTAAACTGGAATGCGCCGGGCTGCCGTAATTTGACTTAGTTTTACGTTTCAGGGCACATCATAACCGATTGCCGCTTTGCGTATGCGGAACCACTGCTGACGATCCAACGTCAGATTACAGGCACCCACCGCGTCTGCCACGCGCGTCGCTTTACCCGACCCGATAATCGGCAATGGACGGCTAGGGAGCTTCATCACCCACGCATACACCACCTGCTCAATGCTGCTGGCGCCCGTTTCGCGCTTCACCTGTTCGAGTTCGTCGCGCAGCGGTTGATAAAGGGGATCATTAAACAGACGCCCGCCGCCGAGGCATGACCACGCCATCGGGCGCATGCGCTGCTGCTGACACTGGTCCAGCGTGCCATCAAGAATGCTGGATTGTTCCAGCGGAGAGATCTCAAGCTGATTGGTCACCAGGCTAAACGGCAGGCGTGATTGCAACAGCTTGAACTGCGAAGCGGTGAAATTAGACACACCAAAATGACGCACTTTGCCGCTCTGATGCAGATCCATAAAGGCTTCAGCAATTTCATCCGCGTCCATCAACGGATCAGGACGATGAATCAGCAGCAGGTCCAGATAATCGGTGTTGAAATGCTGCAGCGAGTTTTCAGCGCTGTGCAGTATATGGCTGGCTTCAGTGATGTAGTGCCCAATTTTGTGCTCTGGTTTGGCGCGAGTGGCAATACCGCATTTGGTCACGATCTGCAGTTTTTCACGCAGTCCCGGCGCCAGACGCAGTGCGGCACCAAATGCCGCCTCACAGCCGTAATCACCATAAATATCGGCGTGATCGACAGTAGTGATACCCAATGACAGGTGATGTTCAATAAAGCCTACCACCTGTTGCGGTGTCATCCCCCACTCCAACAGGCGCCAGTAGCCGACAATCAGCGGCGAAAACAGGGGGCCCTGTGGGGCGATAGTTTGCTGTTGTAACATCGATACACTCCCTTAAATACGAATCCGGATCGTCAGGTCGGGAGTATAACGGAAAGACCAATCGTCGTTTTCTTAAAACAGCGACGGTTGTTCCGGATCATGATTTTCATCCACTTTTTGCTGGCGATGTAGACGCAACCAGCGCTGACGGCATAGACGCAACACATCGCGTTTCTCAGCATCCGTGAACTTCATCCAGTTAAAACGCTCCTCACGGCTACGCAGGCAACCGCGGCAATAGCCCCGCGCATCGCTTTGGCAAATTCCGCGGCAGGGGCTGGGAACCGGAAAGAACTCTAATTGCTCGGCCACATCTACTCCAGTGTTAACCACACACGCCTTATTGATAACAGCTTAGTCACATTGTGCAAAGTGCAAACGCCATTTGTCGACATTTCAATCGAATCCTCTGGCGGTAATGGATATTTACCAATGATCGCTGCACGTAAACCTTTAGATCAGTAGTGTTTAGTGAACGTTAAGGTTTTCCTCATATTGAATTCATACGATTGTCACATTCCATTTTGCTATTGAGTTTTCATGAAATTCCCGAACAAGCCACAGTGCCATGCCAGTCGCTTTAATCTGATTGCCGCCCTGTTCTTTACTTTCGTTCTCAACGCCCTGTTTCTGCTGCGGGCCTGGGAGATCATCCCTTATGATCGCCTGCATGATTATCTGTTCGCGGCCAGTATTCCCGTGGTGCTGGCATCTGCTTTCTATTTAATATTCTCGTTGCTGGCGTGGCCCTATGTTCGCAAGCCATTACTGATCGCTTTAGTGCTGGTCAGTGCTGCGGCCAATTACTTCATGCACAACTTCGGCACGGTGATCGACACCAACATGATTGAAAACGTGTTTGAGTCCGATGCACAAGAGGCCGGGGCCCTGATCAGCAGCAGTTATGTGGTGTGGATGGTGTTGATGGGACTCGTGCCCGTCGCGGCGATCTGTCTGGTGCGGATTAAAACGGGACAGCGCTGGTGGTGGAGCCTGTTGCAACGTCTTGCGGGTGCGCTGGGCGCCATCTTGCTTATCCTGTTGATGGCGGTGCTGTTCTATAAAGACTACGCCTCACTGATCCGCAACAATAAAGGGCTGGTGAAAATGATCACCCCGGCTAACATTGTCAGCGGCACCGGTCACTACGTCGACCAGCGCTATCTGCAAGGCAGCCAGGCACTGGTGAAATTGGGCCAGGATGCGAAGAAAGGCCCGCTGATCGCACAAGCCCAGAAGAAAACGCTGGTGGTGTTGGTGGTGGGCGAAACCGGCCGTGCAGAGAATTTCTCACTGGGCGGCTACGCGCGCGAAACCAACCCAGAACTGAAAAAACAGCAGGTTATCTACTATCCTGATGCCAGCTCCTGCGGTACCGAGACCGCGATTTCAGTGCCTTGCATGTTCTCAAATATGCCGCGCGAACACTACGATGCCAATCTGGCGCATCATCAGGAAGGCGTGCTGGATATCCTTGCCCACGCGGGTGTCAGCGTGCTGTGGCGTGAAAACGACGGTGGCTGTAAAGGTGCCTGCGACCGCGTCCCGCACACCGATATGACACAGTGGAAATTGCCGCAATATTGCCACGACGGTTTCTGCCTGGATGATGTGCTGCTGCACCGTTTCGATAATTACGTAGACAGCCTGCATAACGACGGCATCATTGTGTTGCATCAGATGGGCAGCCATGGTCCGGCCTATTTCCAGCGCTATCCAGCGGCATTCCGACGTTTCACACCAACCTGCGACAGTAATCAGATTCAGGATTGCGATCATCAGGCGCTGGTCAACACCTATGACAATTCGCTGCTGTACACCGACGATATGGTGAGTCGCACGATTGATAAACTCAAAGCCTTAAGCGATCGCTTCAACGTGGCGTTGGTGTATCTCTCCGATCACGGTGAATCCCTTGGCGAGCACGGCATGTATCTGCACGGCGCACCTTATCTGTTTGCTCCTTCACAACAGACGCACATTCCCTTGCTGATGTGGATGTCACCGGGTTACGCCGCGGCCTATCATATTGATGAGTCATGTTTACGCCAGCAGGCTGCGAGTGAAAAAGTGTCGCAAGATAATCTTTTCCATACGGTTTTAGGCATGTTCAACGTCCAGACAAGCGAGTATCAACCGCAGTTGGATATGATCAGATCGTGCCAACATGTTGGATAAGGTTTGCATTAGACCGACCGGTCTAATAACCTGCTGCCCATGAACAAGACTGTGCAACGCAACGAAACCCGTGAACATCTGCTCGCTACTGGCGAGCAGGTTTGCCTGCAACGCGGTTTTACCGGAATGGGCCTGAGCGAGATGCTGGCGCTGGCGGAAGTGCCGAAAGGATCGTTTTATCACTACTTCCGCTCAAAAGAAGCTTTCGGTGTCGCGCTGCTGGAGCGCTATTTCGTTAACTATCTGCAGCAGGTTGAGCAGCAACTGAATCAGCCCGGTATCCCCGCGCGTGAACGACTGCTCAATCACTTCCGCTATGGCGAAACCTTGTTCGTCGAACAGGGCCATATCGTCGGCTGCCTTGGCGTGAAGTTATCAGCAGAAGTGTGCGACCTCTCTGAGCCGATGCGTGATGCGCTGCAACATGGCGCAACCGCGATGATTGCGGCTTATGCGCGCTGTTTGACCGAAGTCGCAGCTGAACAGGCTCTACCTTTCGGGCAAACGCCGCAGCAACTGGCGCAACGTTGCTATTTGCTGTGGCTCGGTGCCAGTCTACAGAGCAAAATTTCCCGTGAGCCAGGCCCGATTAGCCTGGCACTCGAAACCATCGAACAGTGGCTAACTGGCTACTGATTTTTAAAAACCGTAGTTTCTAGACGACCGGTCTACTTACAGGAGTCATCATGGCGAGTAAACAGCTGTTCTCCCCGCTTAAAGTAGGTGCGATTACCGTACCTAACCGCGTATTTATGGCCCCGCTGACGCGTCTGCGCAGCATTGAGCCGGGCGATATTCCGACCCCGCTGATGGCTGAGTACTACCAGCAGCGTGCCAGCGCCGGTTTAATCATCACCGAAGCCACGCAGATTTCTTTCCAGGCGAAAGGCTACGCAGGCGCACCAGGTCTGCATACGCAACAACAAATTGCCGCGTGGAAAGTGGTCAACGAGAGCATTCATGCTGCCCATGGTCACAGTGCCGTTCAGCTGTGGCACACCGGACGTATTTCGCATAACAGCGTTCAACCAGAAGGCAAAGCACCGGTTGCCCCTTCCGCACTGGCAGCCGGTACCCGCACCTCACTGCGCGCCGCAGATGGTAGCGTCTATCGTGAAGATACTTCCCTGCCGCGTGAACTGAGCGTGGCGGAAATTCAGCAGATCGTAAAAGACTTTGGCCAGGCTGCGTCCAACGCGCGTGAAGCCGACTTCGATTTGCTGGAGCTGCACTCTGCGCACGGTTATTTGATGCACCAGTTCCTGGCGCCAGGTTCTAACCAGCGCACCGATGAATATGGCGGTTCCATCGAGAAGCGTGGCCGTTTCGCCTTAGAAGTGGTCGATGCGGCAATTGCCAACTGGTCTGCCGATCGTATCGGTATTCGCGTGTCACCGATTGGCGCGTTCCAGAATCTGGAAAATGGCCCGGATGAAGAAGAAGCGGCGCTGTGGTATATCGCCGAACTGGGTAAACGCGGCCTCGCGTATTTGCACCTTTCTGAGCCAGACTGGGCCGGTGGTCAGCCCTACAGCGACGCCTTCCGTGAGAAAGTGCGCGCGATCTTCCCAGGCGTGATCATTGGTGCCGGTGCGTATACCGTTGAGAAAGCGGATGACCTGATTGCTCGCGGCCTGATCGATGCCGTGGCCTTTGGTCGCGACTTTATCGCTAACCCTGATTTGGTGGCTCGCCTGCAACAAGACGCCCCGCTGAATCCGCAGCGTCCGGAAAGTTTCTACGGTGGCGGCGCAGAAGGCTACACTGATTATCCAACCCTGTAAGAATCAAGCTGCCGCACCGGATGTGCGGCAGTGCTGTTTCTTCAGGGCGTTAACTGGCTATACTTGATAGTCTTTGTCATTCCCTGATGACTTTTAAAAAGAGGATGTTATGCGTTTACTTCACACCATGTTACGTGTTGGCGATCTGCAACGCTCAATCGATTTCTACACCCGCGTGCTGGGCATGCGCGTGCTGCGCCAGAGCGAAAACACCGAATACAAATACACCCTGGCATTTGTTGGCTACACCGAAGAGAGTGAAGGCGCGGTGATTGAGCTGACGTACAACTGGGGCGTGGATAAATACGATCTGGGCAATGCCTATGGTCATATTGCACTGGGCGTAGATAACGTGGCGGAAACCTGCGAGCGCATTCGCAGCGTGGGCGGTAACGTCACCCGTGAAGCGGGCCCGGTCAAAGGTGGCACCACCATTATTGCGTTTGTTGAAGATCCCGATGGCTACAAAATCGAGCTGATCGAAAACAAACATGCCGGTCACGGCCTCGGTCACTAGTCCCGTTTGTCAGCCTGCTAATTTGCGGGCTGACCTCCCTCTCCTGCTGCACCCCGCTGTATTTTTTGCCATAATGCGCGCTGCCCCATTTCCAGCTATGAGATCCTGATGTCTGATTCGAACGCCTTAAACGCTCTCCATCAACGTTTCCGTGGTTTTTATCCTGTGGTAATTGATGTCGAAACCGCGGGTTTTAACGCACAAACCGATGCGCTGCTAGAGATTGCAGCCACCACGCTCAAGATGGATGAAGATGGCTGGTTACACCGTGATGAAACCCTGCATTTTCACGTGGAGCCGTTCGAAGGCGCGATTCTCAATCCGGCAGCACTGGCCTTTACCGGCATTGACCCGACCAATCCATTACGCGGTGCGGTGAGTGAATATGAAGCGCTGCATGCGATATTTAAAATGGTGCGTAAAGGCACCAAAGATCACGGCTGTAATCGTGCCATTATTGTGGCGCACAACGCCACTTTCGATCTCAACTTCGTGATGGCCGCTGCCGAGCGCGCCAGCCTGAAGCGCAATCCCTTCCATCCGTTTGCCACTTTTGATACGGCAGCGTTGAGTGGTTTAGTGTTGGGTCAGACCGTTCTGGCTAAAGCCTGTAAGGCTGCGGGGATGGATTTCGATAGCACACAGGCCCACTCCGCACTGTACGACACCGAGCAAACAGCAACGCTGTTTTGTGAACTGGTGAATCGTTGGAAACGTTTGGGCGGCTGGCCGCTGGCGTTTAATGATGAGCAGCCAGAAGACGACGCATCGGCCTGATCAGCAGCCAAAGAAAAGGCCGACATTTGTCGGCCTTTTCACTTATTCCGCTTCTTTATACTTCTCAGCGGTTTCTTTCAGCAGCGGCTGGAGTTCGCCACGCTGGAACATCTCGACGATGATGTCGCAACCGCCGACCAGCTCACCATCCACCCACAGCTGCGGGAAGGTTGGCCAGTTAGCGATTTTTGGCAATTCGGCACGGATATCCGGGTTCTGCAGAATATCGACGTAGGCGAAGCGCTCACCACAGGCCGAGAGTGCCTGCACAGCTTGCGCAGAGAAACCGCAGCTAGGCAGTTTCGGGGAACCTTTCATGTACAGCAGGATTGGGTTTTCTGCGATCTGGCGCTGAATTTTTTCAACAGTACTCATTATTGCCTTCCTTAAAGCATCACTTCGTGTTTGTTTATTGTAGCGACTTCAGGCCTGCACTGAAAACGGGATTTTGCGTTCGCGACCTGCGAATCGCCATGTTTGTTAAGTCCCGCCAACTTCAATAACAATTTCATATCATTAAAAGGCATGAACAAATTAATAATTAGCAATAGTTTCGCTGCGTTAACCAGCTGAAATTGCTCATTAAGGCGACAGAATAAGCCGTGTAACAGATTAATAGAAAAAGGCCTTACCTTTTGGAAAAAAAGTGGATTAGAATCACTTCGGCGCTGATCGTTGATCAGATTTCTCTTACGTAGCCGCGGCCTGTTTTTTTATCAGACTGCTTAACCTGTAACCGGACTATGCGTTTACTGATTACGCTTATCATACTGGCTTTCGCCCAACTGTTCGTTAATGTGGCCTCTGCTTCACCGCATGCGCCTGTTAACGCCAGTTTGCATAATGCTGAGAAAAAAAGCGCGCGCGAAGATGAGCGCCGCAAGCGACGTCCGGTGAAAACCACGGCTAAAAAGTCTCGCCTGTCTACTACGGTGCAAAAACTCAAGCTGAAGAAGCAAAGCAAGACAGAAACCGCGCTGCACAAAACCACCCGTAAGAAATCCCTGCTGAAATCGCCAGCAAAGAAATATGGCCATCAACGCTTAGCCAAAAAAACGCGTGAAGTCGATGATGAAGCGCTGGAGCTGACCGGCATTCGCATGAGCAAATCACACCGCCAGCGTTATCAAAAGGCGCGTGAAACAGCGATGACCAAATTGATGGGCCAGTTGGGCAAACCTTATCAGTGGGGTGGCACCTCGCCGAATACAGGTTTCGACTGCAGTGGTCTGGTGTGGTACGCCTACAAAGATTTAGTCAAATACAAATTCCCGCGCACTGCGAATGAGATGTATCACTTGCATGATGCCGCGCCGATTAAGCGTCAGATGCTCGAAAAAGGCGATTTAGTCTTCTTCCGTATTAATAATCGTGGCACTGCCGATCACGTAGGTGTCTACCTTGGTAACGGTAAATTTATTCAGTCACCGCGGACCGGTAAAGACATTCAGATTAGTGCGTTGGGTGAGGATTACTGGGAGAAGCATTATGTTGGTGCACGCCGCATGATGACGCCGAAAACCATTCGTTAGTCGTTGCGCAACGTATAAAAAAAGCCGGATGCTTTCACAGCACCGGCTTTTTTTATACGCTTTTGTTTAATGCAGGATGGCCGTAAAGCTGAACGCAATAATCATTAACAGTGCGCCAACCGTGGTCATCAGGGCCAGCTTCAGATCTGTACTCATCACTACTCCTTAGTCACACTTTTATTAGGGTTAAAACAATTTTCGCACAGCGTCAGGCAAAAATCTCGTGTTATCCGCGCCAGCTTGCTAGAATCGCCGCCTTTCGTTGCGCAACCCATTTTGCGCATGCTGTATTTACAGCCTGCTGAAGCGATTTTTCCTGCCTGAACAGGCAGCGTTGACCCAAATTTTCGGGTGCAAAACCCTTCGCAGACGCAAACGTTTAACAATATACTTATCAGTACGTTGCGATAAGCCGGGGAGTACCTTTTTCATGGCCACAATTAAAGATGTAGCAAAACGCGCGGGTGTCTCCACCACCACGGTTTCGCATGTCATCAACAAAACGCGTTTTGTCGCAGAAGAGACGCGTAACGCCGTTTGGGAAGCAATTAAAGAATTGCACTATTCCCCCAGCGCCGTTGCGCGCAGTTTGAAGGTCAATCACACCAAGACATTGGGATTGCTGGCGACTTCAAGTGAAGCTCCCTACTTTGCTGAGATCATTGAAGCGGTTGAGAATCACTGCTTCGAGCGCGGCTACACATTAATCCTTGGCAATGCGCACAACGACCTGCAAAAGCAGCGTGCTTATCTCTCGATGATGGCGCAGAAGCGCGTCGATGGTCTGTTGGTCATGTGCTCCGAATACCCAGATGACCTGCTGCAAATGCTGGAGGAGAATCGCAATATCCCGATGGTGGTGATGGACTGGGGTGCTTCGCGCGGTGACTTTACCGATACCGTGCAGGACAATGCTTTCCATGGCGGTTATTTGGCTGGGCGCTATTTGATCGAACGTGGTCACCGCGATATTGGCGCGATCCCGGGACAACTTGAACGCAACACGGGCGGTGGACGCCACGCTGGCTTCTTGCAGGCAATGAATGAAGCCGGGGTCACGGTGCGGCCAGAGTGGATTGTGCAGGGTGATTTTGAACCCGATTCAGGCTATCAGGCGATGCAACAAATCTTGAATCAGAAACAGCGTCCAACTGCCGTATTCTGTGGTGGCGATATCATGGCAATGGGTGCGATTTGCGCAGCCGATGAGATGGGCTTGCGCGTCCCGCAAGATATTTCCGTGATCGGGTACGATAACGTGCGCAACGCGCGCTTTTTCACACCAGCGCTCACCACCGTGCACCAACCGAAGGCTGAGTTGGGTGAGAAAGCGCTCGAAATGTTGCTGGATCGCATCACCAGCAAGCGTGAAGAGCCACAAACGATTGAGGTTCAACCGACCTTGATTGAGCGCCGCTCCGTTGCCGATGGCCCATTCCGCGACTATCGCCGCTAACCTCGCGTTTCGCTGAGCCATTCGTGGTTCAGCGTCTCTGCATCACCCAGATAAGCCAGAAGCCAATCCAACGCGGGTGATGCTCGCTGCTCTGACCAACTGACACAGCAAGGGCTGTCAGGAAACGGCTGCGGCAGTGGCAATTCCACCAGCGTGCCTTGATCCAACAGTGGCCGCGCTAAATGCCCTGGCACCATGCCGACACACAATCCCGCCTGCAAACAATCCATTCCGGTTTCCCACTCCGGCACCACCAAACGCCGCTGATTGTCCAGGGTCCAGGTCATACGTCTGGGTAATGCGCGAGACGTATCTTCCAGCACCAGCGATGGCCAGGCACGCAATATTTCATCATTTAATTCTGTATTGTTGACCAACGGATGATCGGGACTGACAACGCAACGCCAGTTTAAGGCCCCCATATCCTGAAAGGCGAAACGCCCGCCAACCGGAACCGCCTGCGTTGCGCCAATAGCGACATCAACACGCCCGTCGGCCAGCGCATCCCAGACACCGTTGAACACTTCGTAGCTGATAATCAGCTCCATATCCGGGAAATGACGGTAAAAATCTTTCACCAGTTGTCGGGTGCGCTGGGGTTTGACGATGCAGTCCACCGCGATGCTCAACTGTCCGCGCCAGCCGTTCGCCAACTGTTGGCACTGCCTGCGCGTTGCAAGCATTTTTTTGATAACAGATCGCCCTTCACGGACAAAGTGCTCTCCAGCTGGTGTTAAGACGACTTCACGATGCTGGCGTTCAAACAACGGAACCGCTAACCAGGTTTCCAGCTGCCTGACGGTATAGCTGACGGCAGAAGGCACACGATGCAACTCTTGCGCTGCCGCGCTGAAACTGCCGCTGCGCGCCACCGCATCTACTACTTCCAGTGCATACTCAGACCACATGTATTTGCCTTCAAAATTTTTAACAGCAGGTTGCAAATATTAGCGTTTCACAAACCGCAACGCACTCTTTTACACTCCCCGGCGTTCAATCTGCCAATGAGAATCACTATGTTGTCTTCAAAAGGATTTCTGCCCTACCTTGCCTTGCTGAGTATGCTCGGCTTTCTCGCCACGGATATGTATCTGCCCGCTTTTGGTGACATGCAACGCGATTTTGCCACGGCTCCGGGTACGATCAGCGCCAGCCTTAGCCTGTTTCTCGGTGGATTTGCCTGTGCGCAGGTGTTTTGGGGCCCCTTGTCGGATCGCTTTGGTCGTAAACCGATTCTGTTGGCAGGATTGACGCTTTTCGCCTTGGGCTGCCTTGGCATGTTGTGGGTAACAGACGTCAACCTGATGCTGGCATTGCGTTTCGTACAGGCTGTGGGCGTCTGTGCGGCGGCCGTGAGCTGGCAGGCACTGGTGGTGGATCGCTACCCGAAAGCACAAGCCAACAAAGTGTTTGCCACCATCATGCCTCTGGTCGCGCTTTCGCCAGCTTTAGCCCCATTGCTGGGTGCCTGGCTAATGGGACACTTCCATTGGCGCAGTATTTTTATCGCGCTCACAGCGATCACCGTTTTGCTGCTCATTGGCACCCTGCAACTGACTGCCCGCAAAAAGGGTCAGGCTGCAAAGGTTGCGCAACCTGGCTGGCTCACGCTGCTGAAGACCCGCGTATACAGTGGCAACGTGCTGATTTACTCAGCCTGTTCTGCCAGTTTTTTCGCGTGGCTAACCGGTTCACCTTTTATTCTCGCCTCAGCAGGGTTAACACCCGCAGACATTGGCTTGAGCTATATCCCACAGACCATTGCTTTTCTGATTGGTGGCTTCGGCTGCCGCGCGCTGCTCAATCGTTATCAGGGTGCGCAGCTTCTTCCATGGCTGCTGGTGGTTTATAGCCTGAGCATCCTCAGTCTGTTTGTGGTCGCCATGCTGCCTGCGCCATCATTGGTGGCATTATTGTTGCCTTTCTGCGGCATGGCACTGGCGAATGGCGCGATTTACCCGATAGTGGTTGCCAGTGCTTTGGCCCCCTTCCCTCAGGCCACAGGTAAAGCGGCGGGTTTACAGAACCTGTTTCAACTCGGCCTGTGCTTTATTGCCAGCCTGCTGGTATCCGCCGGATTAGCACAAGCGCTGCACAATACGACCCTGGTGATGGTGGCGACGGTCGTGCTGGCATGGGCTGGCTTTATCTGGCAGCGTTCGCCTTGCGCACAAAGTGATGTTGCTCACAACTCTCGTCCCTGCGAAGATAATCACTAACGAAATAACTTTCGTTAGCATACTAACGATAACTCGTTGAATATTGCCCCACGTGAGCATATACTCGGTGGGTCAGCATTTCCGTAACAAATCAATAACATAATTGTATTAATTTTAAGCGACTCTGTCGCTGGGATGGCGTCTGCACGATCTTCCTCTCCTGATTTGTGCCAGACATTTCTATTCAGATTCATACCTCTGTAAAACGTCGGCTATGTGGCGCACGGATTTTCCGTGAGTTCTCTCACAGGCCTGGGGAAATTGACTATTATTTCCTCAGGTTCAAATCGGAAAGGTGATGGAGAAGCTATGAGTTCATCGTGTATAGAAGAAGTGAGCCTTGAAGAAAACCACTGGTTTCGTATCGTCAGCGAATTACTGGAACGCGCTGATGTTACCATCAATGGCACACGCCCCTGGGATATTCAGGTTAAGCACCCTGATTTTTTCAAACGTGTTTTGCAAGAAGGATCGTTGGGTTTAGGTGAGAGTTATATGGACGGCTGGTGGGATTGCGAACAGCTGGATGTATTTTTCCATCGCGTACTGAAACAACATCTGGACAAACAACTGCCTCACCATTTCAAGGATACGTTGCGCATTGCTGCCGCGCGATTGACCAATTTACAGTCGAAAAAACGCGCATGGATTGTTGGTAAAGAACATTACGATCTGGGCAATGACCTTTTTTCGCTGATGCTCGATCCTTTCATGCAATATTCCTGCGGTTACTGGAAAGATGCGGAGACGCTTGAACAGGCGCAATACGCCAAATTAGATATGATTTGCCGCAAATTGCAGCTCGAACCGGGTATGACACTACTGGATATCGGTTGCGGATGGGGTGGACTGGCGGAGTTTGCCGCGCGTCACTATGGCGTGAAAGTTCATGGCGTCACCATTTCCGCTGAGCAGCAGAAACTGGCCCAGCAGCGCTGTGAAGGCCTGGATGTCACCATTCTGTTGCAAGACTACCGCGATTTGAATCTGCAATTTGACCGTATTGTTTCTGTTGGGATGTTCGAGCACGTGGGGCCGAAAAACTATGCCACTTATTTTGACGTCGCTGATCGCAACCTCAAACCAGACGGCATATTTTTACTGCATACCATTGGTGCCATCACCACGGATATGAATGTCGATCCGTGGATTGATAAATACATTTTCCCGAATGGCTGCCTGCCTTCTGTGCGTCAAATTGCTGATGCCAGCGAGAAACATTTTATTATGGAAGACTGGCACAACTTTGGCGCTGACTATGACACCACGTTAATGGCCTGGTATGAACGTTTCCAGGCGGCCTGGCCGCAGCTGTCAGAGAAGTACGGCGACCGTTTCAAACGCATGTTCAGCTACTATCTCAACGCCTGCGCGGGTGCTTTCCGTGCGCGTGATATTCAGCTGTGGCAGGTGGTATTCAGTCGCGGGAAGGATGGCGGTTTGCGTGTAGCACGTTGATTGTGCGTGAAGCAAAAAACAAAGGCGCCGCGGGCGCCTTTTTTCTCTCTTATTCCGCGTCGTCGAGGTGAGCTAACGCTGCTGCTTCACGTTGCGCCAATACGCGCTCAACGGTTTCGACAATCGCCTGCGTGTGCGGGTCGATCTCAATGTTGACCTTATGCCCCAGCTTTTTGGCTCCCAACGTGGTGCGTTCCAGCGTTTCCGGAATCAGGTGCACGCAGAATTTGCTTTTCGTCACATCCCCAACCGTAAGGCTGATGCCGTCGATGCCCACAAAGCCTTTATGCAGGATATATTTCATTTGCGACGCATCCTGCAATTTAAACCACACTTCACGGTTGTTTTCTGACTGGATAATTTTGCAAATTTCAGCCGTGGTCATAATATGGCCGGACATTAAGTGACCGCCAATTTCATCGCTGAACTTCGCCGCACGCTCAATATTCACGACATCGCCAACCTGTAATTCACCCAGGTTAGTAATGCGCAATGTCTCTTTGATCAAATCGAAACTGACGCGATCGCCCTCAATCGCCGTCACGGTCAGGCAGCAACCGTTATGCGCAACCGATGCGCCCAGTGCCAGACCGGGCAACAACTCTTCCGGCAAACGCACAATATGGGTACGAAACAACTCTTTTTCTTCAACGGCGATAATTTCGGCCGTGCCCTGCACAATCCCAGTAAACATAATCTCAGCCTTGGTGAAGTTTGCCGTAGTTTATCACAGCTTGGCCTGCGGCGTTTAATTTGCCGGAGTTCAAACTTTACACAAATAACTTAACAAAATGCGATCAAAGTTTGGTGGAACAGAGTGCTCCCGTTACACTATGCCGCGCATTCTCTGGGGATTTCACCCCACTCTCTTGATAATTTAAGCAGGTGTTACGTGCAGAAGTATTTAACAGAAGCGCGTCAATTGCTGGCCCTCGCGATCCCGGTCATCCTTGCTCAGGTGGCTCAGACAGCGATGGGTTTTGTGGATACCATTATGGCCGGTGCGGTAAGCGCCACGGATATGGCCGCCGTTGCTGTCGGCACCTCTATCTGGCTTCCCGCCATTCTGTTTGGTCATGGTCTTCTACTGGCTTTGACGCCAACCGTTGCGCAACTCAACGGTTCAGGGCGACGTGAACGCATCGCAGAACAGGTACGCCAGGGGTATTGGTTAGCCCTGGCCGTGGCGTTGCTGATCATGATTGTGCTGTGGAACGCGGGTTATCTCATCCATGCGATGCATGATATCGATCCGCAACTGGCAGCTAAAGCAGAGGGGTATCTGCACGCCTTATTGTGGGGCGCGCCTGGCTATCTCTTCTTCCAGGTCGCTCGCAACCAATGTGAAGGTTTGTCAAAAACCAAACCGGCGATGTTACTCGGTTTTCTGGGCCTGATGGTGAACATCCCGCTGAACTATGTCTTCATTTATGGCCATTTTGGCATGCCCGCGCTCGGCGGTGTCGGTTGCGGCGTAGCAACAGCCTCGGTGTATTGGGTGATGTTCATTGTGATGCGCTTCTGGGTGAAACGCATGGCCAGCATGCGCGATATTCGCATGAACACACGTTGGTCCGCGCCTTCAAAAGCCGTGCTATCGCGTCTGTTCACGTTAGGTTTACCTGTGGCGTTGGCGCTGTTCTTCGAAGTGACCCTGTTCGCCGTTGTGGCGTTGCTGGTTTCGCCGTTAGGCATTGTTAAAGTTGCGGGGCACCAAATAGCGCTGAACTTCAGTTCGCTGATGTTTGTGTTGCCACTATCACTCGGCGTGGCAACCACCATCCGTGTCGGTTACCGTTTGGGGCAAGGCTCCGCAGATCAAGCACGTGTGGCGGCGTGGACCGGACAAGGTGTGGGGATCAGCATGGCCGCGATCACGGCGATCTTCACCGTGACATTCAGAGCAGATATTGCGGCGCTTTACACCGCGAATCCTGAAGTGATTACGCTCGCAGCCCAGTTAATGCTGCTGGCCGCGATATACCAGTTCTCCGACTCTATTCAGGTGATCGGTAGCGGGATTCTGCGTGGCTATAAAGATACGCGGTCGATCTTCTTCATTACCTTTATTGCCTATTGGGTGCTGGGATTACCCGTCGGCTACATTCTGGCGTTGACGGACTGGGTCGTACCTAAACTGGGTCCGGCTGGATTCTGGTGTGGATTCATTGTTGGCCTGACATCCGCCGCCATCATGATGATCTGGCGAATTCGACGTTTGCAGCGCCTGCCTGCACAGGTCATTTTGGCACGTGCAGCGCGCTAAGTGGCTGAAGGGGCCGTTATTTGGCCCCTTCTCGCTTAAAAAAACAGCGGGTCGCACAGATGCTGGTCAGTCGTCATGGAAATTCATTTTTTCCCTTGCCAGCATCGCGGCCTGCCGTTAATATTCGTCCCCGCTGTCGCCCTGACAGCATGTTGCGCTCTTAGCTCAGTTGGTTAGAGCACCACCTTGACATGGTGGGGGTCGATGGTTCGAGTCCATTAGAGCGCACCAAGTGCGTCCGTAGCTCAGTTGGTTAGAGCACCACCTTGACATGGTGGGGGTCGGTGGTTCGAGTCCACTCGGACGCACCAAATTTCTGCAATGCGCTCTTAGCTCAGTTGGTTAGAGCACCACCTTGACATGGTGGGGGTCGATGGTTCGAGTCCATTAGAGCGCACCACTTTTCGTATTCTCTCTCTTTGCGCAACACCCCTTTCCTTGATCTGAATCGTTTTCTCTCTTAGCTTTTATATTGGTTTTCGCATACTTAGCGACTATACTATGCCGCGTTGTCCACCTGAAAGGTTTCAGCGCTAACGTGCCTATGCAAACAACTCAAATGATTTGCGCAACACTGCCTAACCAGTTCCCTCGCGTACTGCATAACTTCTCTGCACGGCTGGCCTTCGTCACCTATTCTTACTTCTGTACGATCCGAACCAACACCATACTCATTTTCACTTCGCTGCCTTGCGCTGCGAATCCCGACCTTTATCATCCATCACAACTTACAGAAAACCTGACATGAAAAAGACCAAGATTGTTTGTACTATCGGTCCGAAAACCGAATCTGAAGAGATGCTGACTCAACTGCTGGAAGCAGGCATGAACGTCATGCGCCTGAACTTCTCTCACGGTGATTATGCCGAACATGGCCAGCGTATTACCAATATGCGCGCCGTCATGGAAAAAACCGGTCGTCAGGCCGCGATTCTGCTGGACACCAAAGGCCCTGAAATCCGTACCATGAAACTGGACGGTGGCAATGACGTTTCATTAAAGGCTGGCCAGACCTTCACCTTCACCACTGACCAGTCAGTGATTGGCAACAACGAACGTGTTGCTGTGACCTACTCTGGCTTCACTGAAGACTTGAAAATCGGCAATACCGTTCTGGTTGATGACGGCCTGATCGGGATGCAAGTGACTGAAGTCACTGAAAACACCGTAGTTTGCACCGTATTGAACAACGGCGATCTGGGTGAGAACAAAGGCGTTAACCTGCCAGGTGTCTCCATTCAGCTGCCCGCTCTGGCGGAAAAAGATAAGCGTGACCTGATTTTCGGTTGCGAACAGAACGTCGATTTTGTTGCTGCTTCCTTTATCCGTAAGCGTTCAGATGTCCTGGAGATCCGTGAGCACCTGAAAGCACACGGTGGCGAACACATTCAGATCATCTCTAAGATCGAGAACCAGGAAGGTCTGAATAACTTCGACGAAATTCTCGAAGCTTCTGACGGCATCATGGTGGCTCGTGGCGATCTGGGTGTTGAAATCCCGGTTGAAGAAGTGATCTTCGCTCAGAAGATGATGATCAAGAAGTGTAACAAAGCACGCAAAGTGGTGATTACCGCTACGCAGATGCTGGACTCCATGATCAAAAACCCGCGCCCTACCCGTGCGGAAGCCGGTGATGTGGCCAACGCCATCCTGGATGGCACCGATGCTGTCATGTTGTCTGGCGAAAGTGCTAAAGGTAAGTATCCACTCGAATCTGTCACCATCATGGCAACCATCTGTGAGCGTACCGATCGCGTGATGAAATCACGTATCGATGAGCTGCTGGAGTCCCGCAAACTGCGTATCACTGAAGCCGTTTGTCGCGGTGCTGTTGAGACCGCAGAGAAACTGGAAGCGCCAGTGATTGTGGTGGCAACCGAAGGCGGTAAATCAGCCAAGGCTGTGCGTAAATATTTCCCATACGCCACCATTCTGGCACTGACTACCAATCCTACCACCGCGCGCCAGTTGATTCTGAGCAAAGGTATTGAAACGCGCCTGGTCACTGAAATTGCCTCGACTGACGATTTCTACCGCATTGGTAAAGAACTGGCGTTGGACAGCAGCTACGCACAAAAAGGTGATGTCGTGGTGATGGTTTCTGGCGCACTGGTGCCAAGTGGCACCACCAACACCGCTTCGGTGCACATACTCTGATTTTTGGTTGAAGTTTTATTTAAAAGCGCCTTTTTAAGGCGCTTTTTTTAATCTTGCGCTAATACAAAAACCAGAATTTTCCAATCGAAAATAACTATTCAATATCCCGCACAATTAAGGTTAGTCCGATTAAATCTCTCTGTTTTAGCTAAATATTTTCATCATCTTCTGCGAAACGCTGCTTCTTTGAGCGAACGATCAAATTTAAGCATGTTCTCATCAAAAATTTATTCTCAACTCAAAAAGCTTTGTGTAATACTTGTAACGCTACATGGAGATTAACTCAATTCTAGAGGGTATTAATAATGAATCGTACTAAACTGGTACTGGGCGCGGTAATTCTGGGTTCAACTCTGCTGGCTGGTTGCTCAAGCAACGCTAAAATCGACCAGCTGTCTTCAGACGTTCAGACTCTGAACGCTAAAGTTGACCAGCTGAGCAACGACGTGAACGCAATCCGTTCTGACGTTCAGGCTGCTAAAGATGACGCAGCTCGCGCTAACCAGCGTCTGGACAACCAGGCTCACTCTTACCGTAAGTAAGAGTTCTGGTTTGAAAAATGGTGCCCATGTGGCACCATTTTTTTTGTCCTGATTTTGGCCCTGCGTTAAGGCGTTGTCTTAGCCTCTCCCAGTGCCTCGGTGATGGTGGCTTGTTCCCCCTTCTGCTGCGTTTGCAGCACTGCAGGTAACGCCGTGTCCTGTGTGACTGGCTCGCCACTGCTTACCAACACCGGCATGCCAGAACGGCGTGCAATCGCCTCTTTCATCAATGCCGTGTCACTGTGCTGGCTATTGAGGAAAGCCTTCATCTTCGCCGTCAGCGCAATTGGCATGGTTTGCGGATCATCCTTCTCATTACGTGACAGTGGCTGATGCACTTCGACGTAACGCTTACCATCCGGCTCCACGGCCACCTTAATCGGCTCATTGATGATTTGTACGCGGGTTCCCTTCGGCACGCTGTTAAACAGCGCTTCGATATCATCCGGACGTAAACGAATGCAGCCAGAGCTGACACGCATGCCAATGCCGAAGTCAGCGTTGGTGCCATGAATCAGATACTGCCCGGTTCCTCGCGCCAGACGCATGGCAAACAGCCCCATTGGGTTATCAGGCCCTGCAGGCACCACACCCGGTAGAGTAATGCCCTCTTTGGCGTAGCGTTTGCGGATATTGACGGTAGGAGTCCAGGTCGGGTTGGGGATCTTCTGGCTGATAGTAGTGACCATATTGGGTGTCGCTGCACCCAACTGACCGATACCGATCGGATAGACCACCACGCGATTTTCGCCTTTCGGATAGTAATACAATCTCAGTTCCGCAAGGTTAACAACGATACCTTCCCGTGGCGCATCCGGTAGCAGCATCTGCAGCGGCACCGTTAATTGGGTACCGGCCTTCGGCAACCAGGGATCAACGCCAGGGTTGGCCTCTAACATGCCGAGCATACCAATCTTATAATGCGCAGCAATGCTCTCTAAGGGCCGTTTGTCGTCCGGCACGGTGGTCAGGGTATTCTCGCCAATTAAACGGCTGTTATCGGCTGGCAGGGGATATTCCGTAGCAAATGCAGGTGCAGAAAGCCCGAAGCAGGACAACAGCAATGCACCGGCTAAACGTAACGCTGGTTTCATGCAATTTTCTCTTTGTCGGATGGAACAGACCCCGGTCATGCCGGGGTCTGGGGAGTGTAACTTAGCTGAGGCTTTGTGCGTTATGACGGATCGCGCGAATCATCGCTTCCAGTCCCTGCGAACGCGTAGGAGTGAGGTGTTGAGTCAGTGCTAATTCGCCAAACCAGTGACGAACATCGAGGTCGAGAATTTCCTGTGATTTCAGCCCTTGATATAGACTAAACACCACTGCAATCAAACCCTTAACAATAGCGGCATCACTGTCACCTTCAAAGGCGATGGTGCCATCTGCCTGGGGGGTCATGCGGATCCAAACCTGGCTCTGGCAACCTGAAATCACGTACTTAGGTTGCTGCAAGCTTTCAGAGGATTCTGGTAATTTCGCCCCAAGCTCAATGATGTAAAGGTACTTCTCTTCCCAGTTTGCGCAACGATTAAAATTGCGCACCAGTTTCTCTTTATCTGGCAAATTCGCCATGGATTACTCCTGAAATCTGCTCAACCGCCCAGCAGACGATGAATACGGGTCAAACCTGCCGCCAGGCGATCGGCCTCTTCTTCACTGTTGTACAGGGCGAAGGAGGCGCGACACATGGCTGGCACCGCAAAATGACGCATCAGCGGCATCGCACAGTGATGGCCGGTACGGATGGCAATACCGTATTGATCAAGGAAACTTCCTACGTCAAACGCGTGGTGTTTGCCGAGGTTAAAAGCAACGACACCGCTACGCTGCGCGGGACCGTAAATCACCAGATCAGGCACCGAGGCCAGTTTATCCAGTGCGTAACGCATCAGCGCGCTTTCACGCTCATTGATCGCTTCCAAACCCAGTTCGCTGATCCAGCTCAACGCGGCACCCAGTCCGATAATGCCACCAGTATTAGGTGTACCCGCTTCAAAACGCCATGGCGTGCTGTTCCAGGTGGTGCCAGTTGGCAGCATAACCTGATCGATCATTGAACCGCCGCCTTCCCACGGCGGCATGATTTCCTGCAGCGCTTTACGCGCATACAGTACACCGATACCGGTCGGACCATAGATTTTATGGCCGGAGAAGGCGTAGAAATCGCAGTCAATATCTTGCACATCCACCGCGTGGTGCATCACGGCTTGCGCGCCGTCCACCAGCGTCACCACGCCTGCGGCTTTCGCCTGCGCAACAATGGCTTTGACCGGGTTCACCGTGCCGAGCACGTTGGAAACGTGCGTCACCGCCAGCAAACGGGTGCGGCTATCAATCAGACCACCCAGTTGCTCCAGAGCCAATTCGCCTTGTGCATTCAGTGGCAACACGCGAATTTCAGCACCGGTGCGTTGCGCCACCATCTGCCAAGGCACGATGTTGGCGTGATGCTCCATCTCGGTGATGATGATGTTATCACCGGGCTGCAACTGACTGCCGCCCCAGCTGTTGGCGACCAGATTGATGCCTTCAGTGGTGCCTTTAACGAAGATGATCTCTTCCGGCGAGGCCGCATTAAGAAAGCGCGCAGCCTGGGTGCGCACGTTTTCCATGTCGGTAGTGGCTTGGGCACTCAGCGAGTGAATACCACGATGCACGGCGGCGTAGCCGTGCTGGTAGAAATAACTTTCCGCATTGATAACCGCGAGCGGGCGCTGAGCGCTGGCCGCGCTATCAAGGTAGGCCAGCGGATGTCCGTTGACCTCACGTTTCAGAATCGGAAATTCCGCTCTGATTCGTTCGAGATCGAAACTCATAACTCAACTCCGGGGAAACGCGCCGTAATGCGTTGCAGTACCACCTGACGCAGTGACTCTTCTTCCAGGATCTCGGTCAATTCGGCCGCGAACGCATGGATGATCATCTGCTGTGCCGCTTCTTCGGTGATACCGCGCGAACGCAGATAGAACATCTGCTCGTCATCGATACGACCAATAGTCGCGCCGTGGCTGCACTTCACGTCATCAGCATAGATTTCCAGCTGTGGCTTGGTGTCAACTTCCGCCAGGCGACCAAGCAACAGGTTGTTGTTGGTCATCTGCCCGTCAGTTTTCAGCGCATGCTGTGCCACTTTAATGTGACCATTGAAGATGGAACGGCCTTTGTCACGCGAAATGGTTTTGTGCAGCTGACGACTCAGGCAGTGGCCTTTGTTGTGCTCCAGATAGCTACGGGTATCCGCCACTTCTGAATTGATCGGCAAGATCAGGCTGTTCAGTGCCAGCTCAGTATTTTCACCATTGAGCTGCACGCTGGTGTTGTGACGTGACAAGCCCGCACCCAGCAGAAAACTGGTACTGCTGACCTGCGCATCACTACCAATCACAATGTCATTGTGCGCAAAGTGGTAGCTGCTGCTCTCTTCAAAGGCCAGCTTAATGTGCTTCAGCTTGGCATTGTCTGCGACAGCAAAAGTAAAACGCGCGCCGGTAAAGTGCGAGGCACCGTTAAGCGTGACGTAGTGCTCAATCACCTCAGCTTCAGCACTCTGCTCCAGCTCAAGGTGATGACGGTGATGCACCGTGTTTAGCGCATCGGCCTTGCCGCTGGTGATGTGCAGCAAGTAGAGCGGGCGAGCTGCTGATTTGCCGCGCGCCAGACGAATAGAGGTGACCTCTTCCGCCAGGCTTTCAGTCAGATGCAGAAACACTTCAGGCTGCACGGCGGCTGGCAACGGACGGCGCTCAGCCGCGCGGCTGTGCTGCACCTCAAACAATTCGGTGTCGCGCGCGCTCAGCTCGGGCTGGAAACGGCCATCAACAAACACCAGACGAACAGCGTCCAGCGGCAGAGCCAATTCGGCCACCTGCTCGGCAGACACCGCCTGTTCTTCGGGTAACACGAACTGATTGGCCAGCAGACCATCCAGCGCGGTGTATTTCCAGTTCTCGTGCTTGCGAGTTGGCAAGCCAAGACGCATCAGTTGCTGCCAGTGCTGCTGTGCCTGCAATGAGCGCGCTTCACCGCGCGATTCAAACAGGTGGTGCCACTGTTGCAGCGCATTATCACTCTTCGTCGGTAAGCCAGCCATAGCCTTGCTCCTCCAACTGCTTAACCAGCGTGAAGTCGCCAGATTTCACGATCTTGCCCTGATACAGCACGTGTACGTGGTCAGGCTTGATGTAATCCAGGATGCGCTGATAGTGAGTCACGATGATGAATGAACGCTTACCGTCACGCAGGCTGTTAACGCCTTCAGCGACAATTTTCAGTGCATCAATGTCCAGACCGGAGTCGGTTTCATCCAGAATGCACAGTTCAGGTTCCAGCGCTGCCATCTGCAAGATGTCATTACGCTTCTTTTCACCACCGGAGAAGCCGACGTTTACTGAACGAGTCAGCAAATCTTCTGGCATCTTCAGCAGTTTGATTTTGTCTTCGATGAAGTCCTGGAAGTCGAAACGATCCAGTTCTTCTTGCTCACGGTATTTGCGCACCGCATTGACAGAAGTCTGCAAGAAGAATTGGTTACTGACACCCGGGATCTCTACCGGGTACTGGAACGCCATGAAGATACCTTCACCCGCGCGCTCTTCCGGCTCCAGCTCCAGCAAATCTTTGCCTTTGAAACTGACAGAACCGCCGGTAACTTCGTAATCTTCACGACCAGCCAGTGTTGCCGACAGGGTACTTTTACCCGAACCGTTAGGTCCCATAATGGCGTGCACTTCACCCGGTTTTACTTCAAGGTTCAGTCCGCGCAGAATTTCTTTGTCTTCAACACTAACCTGTAAATCTTTAATGCTTAACATACTCTTTCCTTCACATTGCTTCCGGCAACGCGTGTGGCATCAGCCCACACTGTGCTCAAGGCTGATAGCCAACAGTTTTTGCGCTTCCACAGCAAATTCCAGTGGCAGCTCGGAGAAAACGTCTTTACAGAAGCCGTTAACGATCATGGAGATCGCATCTTCTTCGCTAATGCCACGCTGCAGACAGTAGAACATCTGATCTTCACCAATACGTGACGTGGTGGCTTCATGTTCCAGCTGTGCGGTGTTGTTGCGCGTTTCCACATACGGGAAGGTGTGCGCACCGCAGTCCGGGCCAATCAGCATGGAGTCACACTGGGTGAAGTTACGCGCGTTAGTCGCGGTTGGCATGATTTTCACCAGGCCACGATAGGTGTTTTCGCTCTTACCGGCGGAGATCCCTTTCGAGATGATGGTCGACTTGGTGTTTTTACCAATGTGGATCATCTTGGTGCCGGTATCCGCCTGCTGGCGACCGCTGGTCAGTGCCACAGAGTAGAACTCGCCCACAGAATAATCACCGCGCAGGATGCAGCTCGGGTATTTCCAGGTGATGGCAGAGCCGGTCTCAGACTGAGTCCAGGACATTTTGCTGTGATCGCCTTCGCACAGGGCGCGCTTGGTCACGAAGTTGAGGATACCGCCCTCGCCTTCACCACCAGGGAACCAGTTCTGAACGGTGGAGTACTTCACTTCCGCATTTTTATGAATGATGACTTCAACCACTGCGGCGTGCAGCTGGTAGGTATCACGCACCGGCGCGGAGCAACCTTCGATGTAGCTCACATAGCTGTCTTCGTCGGCAATCAGAATCGTACGTTCAAACTGTCCGGTTTTGGCGGCGTTGATACGGAAGTAGGTTGACAACTCCATCGGGCAGCGCACGCCTTTCGGGATGTAAACGAAGGTTCCGTCAGAAGCCACCGCTGAGTTCAGCGCCGCGAAGAAGTTATCGTTAGGCGGAACCACTGTGCCGAGGTATTTCTGCACCAGCTCTGGATGATCATGAATGGCTTCACCGAAAGAGCAGAAAATAATGCCCTGCTCAGCCAGTTTGTCACGATAGGTGGTGGAAACGGATACGGAGTCGAAAATGGCGTCAACCGCCACTTCACGCCCTTCACGTACCGGAACGCCCAACTGGTTGAACGCGTCTTCCACTTCTTTGGTCAGGTAGTCGCTTGACGCTACGCTGCCAGAAGTCTGGGTCGCACCCGGTTCAGAGGCACAGCTGTCATCACAATTGCCGCAGGACGGCGCAGAGTAATAGCTGTAATCCTGATAATCGAGTTTGGTGTAGTTCGCTTTCAGCCAGTGCGGCTCTTCCATCTCTAACCAGGCGCGGAACGCCTTGAGACGGAATTCCAGCATCCACTCAGGTTCGTTACGTTTGGCCGAAATAGCGCGCACAACATCTTCGTTAATGCCGTGAGCCATTTCGTCGGTTTGCAACTGGGTAAAGAAGCCTTCTTTGTAGTTCAGGCTACCTTCCCACATTTGTACATCGTCAGATGCTTCGCTGTGTCGTGACATATTTCACTTACTCGACGCCAAAGCTCTCACCGCACCCGCAGGCGTGCTGAGCTTTAGGGTTGTTGAATTTAAAAATCTGATTCAGGCCTTCACGGACATAATCCAGCTCGGTACCGTCAACAAACGGCATCGCCTGAAGTGGCACAAATAATTTTGCGCCGAATTGCTCAAACGTCAGGTCGTCATCGGCAGGCTCTTTCACCAGATCCATAACGTACCCAAAACCGGCACAGCCGGACTGCTTCACACCCAGTTTCAGGCCTTTAATTTCAGGATCCTGATCAACCAGGCTAAGAATCTGTTTCGCTGCCGTTTCGGTCAGCGTAAGTCCTTTCCAGACGAAATCTTCGGGTGAAAAAGAAGCTGCATTTACTGATGACATGGTGCTACCTCGTAAGTCTGGGCCTTTTCAGGCTATCCCCCTATGGTAGTGATATCAGATATCACTTCAACCGCTTGTTTTGCAGGGATAATCATCTCGTGCTGTTTTTTACTGCTGCTTTATTAAGCATAGTCCCTTCACACCAGCTTGTGAGCGGCATTCCCGTGCGCGCCTTTACTGCGTAACCCGTTAAAATATCGAAAAATTTAAAAATTCAACTTTACGGTAATGTCACAATTGATAGGTTACGCCTTTCTTCAATGTAAAGAGATTGTTATTGCCGATTTTACTAACAGGCAAAGGAAATCAATAAAATTTCATTGCGGGAATTGCATTCCTGACGCGGTTGAATATGATAATGATTATCATTAACCCATTTAGAGCAGCGACATGACGCTTACCGTCTCGGCCTGGTTACAACACAAAATCGATGAATATAAGTTTTCGGTGCGTGATATCACCGTAGACTTCTATATGGCTCAGGCTAAGCTCAACCGCACCGATTGTACTATCGACCAACTGCGCCGCTTTAACGATACCTGCCTCGACATGGCCGAAATCTGCGAACTGAACGGCGACGATCAAAGCTATTTGCATGCCATGGGCAAGCTCCATCACCGCTTGGTGCAGGAGATGGGCAATGCCGATCGCGACCGTTTGTTCCGTATTCAGGCTTATCAACTGGCGCGCCTGTCGTTGACTCGCTTGTGTCATCAACTGGCGCTCAGCGGCCAGTGGGACCAAGCCACCAGCCTGCAAAGTGATTTCGTCCGTCACGCAGGCTGGATATTCTAATCCAGCTTTGTGACGTCTACTACAATTTGTTTACATCATTTCCAGCAGCGCTTGCAGTGGATGCCGCATGCCATTGCCTTCTGCTCGTTTGACCTGACTACGGCACGAGAAGCCAGTTGCCAGACAACGCTGACGCGGTAGCTTCTGCAACTGTGGATGCCATGAAAGCGCATAAATCCCCAGTGAATTCTCCAGGTTTTTACTTTCGTGGCCGTATGTGCCGGCCATGCCGCAGCAGCCGACATTGACGTTTTCCAGCTTAGCGCCGAAGCGCGCAAAAATATCCTGCCATTGGTTGGGAGTGGAGGGCAGCGCGGTTACTTCTGTACAGTGTGCGAACAGATACCAGGCTTCCCCACTGGCCATTTGCACGGTGCGCGAGTCTGTCGCTTGCTGTAACCATTCGTGAACCAGTTGCACCTGGAACTCACCTCGCTGCTCGCCCAGGACTTCTTTATATTCGTCGCGATAGCACAACACGGTGGCCGGATCGACGCCGACCATGGGCATACCCAGTTTTGCCACGCGGTTAAGAAGTTCTGCAGTTTTAGTGGCGGTACGTGCAAAACGCTGCAGGAAGCCCTTCACGTGTTGCGCTTTGCCATTAGGTGAAAACGGCAGCAGCACTGGGCGATAGCCCAGCTTTTCAATCAGCTTCACGAAATCAGTCACTAACTTGGCTTCGTAATAGCTGGTGAAAGGATCCTGCACCACCAGCACGCAGTCTTCACGCTGAGCCACATCCATCGCTTCGAGCTGCTCCAGCGTCAGGCTCATCGCCGGATGACCACTGAGCTGCTGTTTCAGGCTCGGAGATGAGAGCAGCGGCAGATCCACCATGCCGATATGGGTTTGACTCAACTCGCGAACCCATGGCTGCTTGAGAAAGAAGTTGAACACTTTCGGCGCTTTTGCCATTAACGGCGCATAACTCTCCACCGTTGCCACCAAATGATCGCTCACCGGGCGCAGATAGCGGGTGTGATACAGCTGCAGGAAGCGCGAGCGGAAACTCGGCACATCTATCTTTATCGGACACTGGGTCGAACAGGCTTTGCAGGCGAGGCAACCGGACATGGCCTCTTTGACTTCATGCGAGAAATCATATTCGCCCTGTTTCGCGTGCCAGGAGTTACGGGTGCGTTGAATCAAGGTACGCAGACTGGCGCCCTGCTTCGGCAGTGCCTGCTCCAGCTGAGAGGGATCAACGCCCTGCTCTGACAACAAACGCAGCCACTCACGCGTTAATGTGGCACGGCCTTTTGGAGAATGGATACGGTTGCGGGTAATTTTCATGGATGGGCACATCGGGCTGCGCGCATCAAAGTTGAAGCATAAACCGTTACCGTTGCACTCCATGGCTCCCCGCCAGTCGTTACGCACGGTGACCGGGATCTGGCGATCATAGGTGCCACGTTTGACGGCATCCACCTGCATCATCGGCTCACTGCAGCCAAAAGGTGTGCAGATTTTGCCAGGATTCATGCGATTATCCGGGTCAAAAGCGGCTTTGATGCGTCGCAGTTCGTTGAACAGGGTTTCACCGAAGAAGGCTGGACTGTACTGGGCGCGGAAACCTTTGCCGTGCTCGCCCCACAGTAATCCGCCGTAGCGAGCCGTTAGCGCCACCACTTCATCGGAGATTTGTTTCATTAATAGCTCTTGCTGCGGGTCGCACATATCCAGCGCCGGGCGCACGTGCAGCACCCCCGCATCAACGTGACCAAACATGCCATAGCTCAAACCATGGCTGTCGAGTAAGGCACGGAAATCGACAATGTAATCGGCTAACTGCTCTGGTGGGACAGCGGTATCCTCGACAAACGGAATCGGCTTGGCACGCCCTTTCGCGTTACCCAACAGGCCTACGGCTTTTTTGCGCATATTGTAGATGCGCTCAATGCCGCCCAAATCGTTACACAGCTGATAGCCAATCACGCCGCCTTGCTGTTGCTGCATCAGCTCATCCAGCCGTGCACACAAACTCTTGACCTGGTGTTCAATCAGTTCACCATCGTCACCGGCAAATTCAACGATGTTCAGGCCGAGCATCTCTTTGTCAGGCACATCAGTAATCAGCTCTTTCACTGAATGCCACACGATATCTTCGCGCGCCAGGTTCAGCACTTTTGAATCCACGGTTTCGACAGACAGTGCTTTGGCTTCGACCATAAAGGGCGCATTACGCAGCGCGGAGTCAAACGAGTCATATTTGATATTGACGAGATGCCGTACTTTCGGAATGGGTGTGATATCGAGGCGCGCTTCGGTGATGAAGGCCAGCGTCCCCTCGGCACCACACAACAAGCGCGTCAGGTCAAAGGTTTGCAAATCATCACTGAACACGTGACGCAGGTCGTAGCCCGTCAGGAAGCGGTTCAGTTTGGGGAATTTTTCCAGAATCAGCTCGCGCTGACCGCGGCAACGATTGAGCACTTCATGATAGATGCGCCCTTCCGCAGTCGGGGTGGCGGCCATTTGCTCTGCCAGCGTGGTCGGCATCGCGCGGGTATCAAGAATATCGCCGCCGATTAATACGGCGCGCAAACCTTCAACGTGATCGGAGGTTTTGCCATACACCAGAGAGCCTTGACCAGAAGCATCGGTGTTTATCATGCCCCCTAAGGTCGCGCGGTTACTGGTAGAGAGTTCAGGCGAGAAGAAAAAGCCATAAGGCTTCAGCCAGGCATTCAGTTGATCTTTCACCACGCCCGCTTCAACGCGCACCCAACCCTGTTCAGGATTAATTTCCAGGATGCGATTCATATAGCGCGACATGTCGACCACGATACCCTGATTCAGTGATTGACCATTCGTGCCGGTGCCCCCCCGCGTGGGGCGAAGGTCAGGCTGCTGAACCGCTCCTCGCCAGCCAAACGCGCAATCAACGCGACATCGGCGGTCGAGCGTGGGAACAGCGCTGCATCAGGTAACAGCTGATAAATGCTGTTATCGGTAGAAAGTGATAGCCGATCGGCATAGCTCGTGGCGGTATCACCGGTAAATCCTTGCTCTTTTAATGACTGCAGGAATGTCAGCACCCGTTGAACGAGGCCGGGTGCCTGGGAAATCTGTGGGATCATTATTGCGCGACCGAGATGTTGTAAACGTTTGCGTGGTTATTTTTTTCAACCATTGGTTTTATCATATTTTTTTATCGCCTGCTGTTTTTTCAGGAAAGACCTCTGCGACACCTGCTTTTTTCTGTTTAATTTTCAGGAAATAGCTCATCATTGATTAGGGCCCGTGCGGCCCACCATGAAGGATTAATTGAGGTCAAAACGTTGTGATGAAAAGCCTGCAACGCGGTATGGATCTACCGCAACTGCTGTTCTCGTTGATGTTCATACTGATCATGATCATCGCCTGCCTGTGGGTGGTACAACCCTTCATTCTGGGCTTTGCCTGGGCCAGCATGGTGGTGATTGCCACCTGGCCATTAATGATACGTTTGCAGCATCTGCTGTGGGGACGACGATCGCTGGCGGTGATCGCCATGACCATTCTGTTACTGCTGCTGTTTATTATTCCGATAGCCCTGCTGGTGAGTAGCCTGATCGACAACAGCGCGCCGGTGATTGCCTGGGCCACGCAACGCCATCTGGTTTTCCCGGACTTTGTCTGGCTGCGTGAAATTCCATATGTCGGTAACAAAACCTACTCCAGCTACCACAAAATGGTCGATGGCGGCGGTACGGCGATTTTAAATCAGCTGCAACCTTACATTGGTCGCACCACGGGCTTCTTTGTCGCACAGGCTGGCCACTTTGGCCGCTTTATGATCCACCTCGCTGTGATGCTGCTGTTTAGCGTGCTGCTTTACTGGCGCGGTGAACAAGTCGGTCATGGCATTCGCCACTTTGCTTATCGCATGGGCGGACGTCGCGGCGATGCGGCAGTGCTGTTGGCCGGACAAGCAATCCGTGCCGTGGCATTGGGCGTGGTGGTGACAGCGCTGGTACAGGGTGTGCTGGGCGGCATTGGCCTGGCGATTTCCGGCATTCCTTATGCCACCTTGCTCACCGTGCTGATGATTCTGACGTGCCTGGTGCAGCTTGGCCCGTTAGTGGTGCTGGTGCCGGCCATCATCTGGCTCTACTGGAGTGGTGATACGACCTGGGGCACCATATTACTGGTGTGGAGTTGCGTGGTCGGCACGCTTGATAGCGTGCTGCGTCCGATGCTGATTCGTATGGGCGCAGATTTGCCGATGATTTTAATCCTCTCTGGCGTCATCGGTGGATTGATCGCCTTCGGCATGATCGGGCTGTTTATTGGACCGGTGGTGCTGGCGGTATCCTATCGTCTGGTTTCCGTGTGGATGCATGAAGCCCCCGCACCTGATGATGACCCGCAAACGGCAATTGAAGCGCTGGCCGAGCACGAAGAAGATCAACCGTAACGACTGACACCCTCCAAAACGGTGCGTTAACGCGCACCGTCTCTCTCTTCTCTCATTTGCCTTATGCGATGGCAATTAATGCCTGTTAATCGCCATCACTTAATTGCTTCCGTTACGCATTATTTTTCATAAGCGATTTTTAAGAAAAAACGCAGATTTGGCCTATTTAGGAGAGTTTCGCTAACGGAATGATTATTTTTCGCACTGAATCATCAGGCTAAACCGGTGAAAAAGGCCACGAAAGATTATCAGCTTTAAACTAATAAGAGGATTCTTAAAGACGCCAGCAGGCGGTGTGAATAACATGAATCCTAAGTTTGAGATCAAACCACTGATTTTTAAACAACCTTTTTCCCCTGAGTAAAGTAAAGAATTGCTGTGTGTAGTCTTTGCCCATCCCCTGTGATGGGCTTTTTTTTTTGCATTTTTTATGCATAAACAAAAGGCCAGCAGAGCTGGCCTTGATGATTTCAGCAAGGACACTTCAGAATCTTACTGAAAGCGTCCTAATTAATAGCTGACTAAGATTTTGCAGCATCCAGCTCAGCCAGATTCAACCAGGTTTGCACCACGGTATCTGGATTGAGTGACAGGCTATCAATGCCCTGATCCATCAACCAGGCGGCAAAGTCCTCATGATCTGACGGCCCCTGCCCACAGATACCGACGTACTTACCCTGCTTCTTCGCGGCCTGAATCGACATCGACAGCAGCGCTTTAACCGCCTCGTTACGCTCATCGAACAGCGCAGACACCACGCCGGAATCACGATCCAGCCCCAGCGCCAGCTGGGTCATATCGTTCGAACCGATAGAGAAGCCGTCGAAATACTGCAGGAACTGTTCCGCCAGCAAGGCATTAGAAGGAATCTCACACATCATGATCACCTTCAGGCCATTCTCGCCACGTTTCAGACCCTGCTTGCCTAGCTCTTCCACAACGGCGGCAGCCTGGTCTACGGTACGCACAAACGGAATCATAATTTCGACGTTAGTCAGACCCATCTCGTTACGCACCCGCTTCACTGCTGCGCACTCTAACGCGAAACAGTCACGGAAGCTGTCCGCCACATAGCGACCCGCCCCACGGAAGCCCAGCATCGGGTTCTCTTCTTCAGGCTCATAACGCTCCCCCCCCACGAGGTTAGCGTATTCGTTGGATTTGAAGTCAGAGAGACGCACAATAACGCGTTTTGGCGCAAAGGCCGCACCCAGCGTGGCAATTCCCTCGGTCAGGCGCGCAATGTAGAATTCAACCGGATCGTCAAACCCTTTCATCATCTGACGAATCTGCTGCTGAATCTCTGGCGTCTGCTGGTCAAATTCCAGCAGCGCTTTTGGATGCACGCCGATCATACGGTTGATGATGAATTCCAGACGCGCCAGCCCGACCCCCTCATTGGGCAGGCAAGCAAAATCAAATGCACGATCGGGGTTACCGACGTTCATCATAATCTTCAGTGGCAGATCGGGCATGGTATCCACTTGTGAGCTGGTGACTTCAAAGTCCAGCAGATCCTGGTAAACGTAGCCGGTGTCGCCCTCCGCACAAGTGACCGTCACCTTATGGCCATCTTTGAGATGATCTGTCGCATCGCCACATCCCACCACCGCAGGAATACCCAGTTCACGTGCGATGATCGCGGCATGGCAAGTACGCCCACCACGGTTGGTAACAATCGCTGAGGCTTTCTTCATGATCGGCTCCCAATCCGGGTCCGTCATGTCGGTCACCAGCACGTCACCTTTCTCGATACGATGCATTTCGCTGATATCGTGAATCACCTTCACTTCACCCGCGCCAATACGATGTCCGATGGCTCGGCCTTCGACCAGCACTTTGCCTTTGCCCTGCAAGGTGTAGCGTTCCATCACCTGACCATTGGAACGGACAGTCTCCGGACGGGCCTGCACGATAAACAGCTTGCCGGTGTGACCATCTTTTGCCCACTCAATATCCATTGGGCGTTTGTAGTGCTGCTCAATCAACACCGCCTGACGCGCCAGATCTTGCACTTCGTCATCGGTCAGGCTGAAGCGGTCACGCTGTTCTTGATCGACATCTTCAATCCGCACCTGCTCCCCATGCTCTTGGGAATCGGCATACACCATGCGAATTTTTTTCGAGCCCATGGTTCGGCGTACAATCGCCGGGCGGTTAGCCGCCAGCGTCGGTTTATGCACGTAAAATTCGTCTGGGTTAACCGCGCCCTGCACCACCATCTCACCCAGACCGAACGCCGAGGTGATAAACACCACCTGGTCGAAACCGGACTCGGTATCTATGGTGAACATCACCCCCGATGAAGCGAGGTCCGATCGCACCATGCGCTGAATCCCGGCCGACAACGCCACACCGCGATGGTCGTAGCCTTGATGCACACGATAGGAGATCGCACGGTCGTTAAACAAAGAAGCATAAACGTGCTTCACGGCCACCAGCACCGCGTCAAATCCCTGCACGTTGAGGAATGTCTCTTGTTGACCGGCGAACGAGGCATCGGGCATATCTTCCGCCGTTGCAGAAGAACGCACCGCAAACGAAGCGTCGGGGTCATCAGAAGAGAGCTGCTCATAGGCTGTTCGTATCGCCTCTTCCAGTTCAGGCAAGAATGGCGTATCAACAACCCATTGACGAATTTGTTTGCCAGCTTTCGCCAGCTCTTCCACATCATCAATATCCGTAACGTCCAGCAAATCATAAATACGCTGGTTCAGTCCGCTTTGGTCGAGAAACAGATTAAAAGCGTAAGATGTCGTCGCATAACCGTTTGGCACGGATACGCCCAGAGACGACAAGTTCGTAATCATTTCTCCCAGGGAAGCATTCTTGCCCCCCACCCGATCAACATCATGCATGCCAAGCTGGTTGTACCAGAGCACTAGCGACTGTTGGTCTTGATTGGACATTGAGATTATCCTTCATTTAAATGATTGGAGCACATGGAACAATTTGCTATTCGCCAAAACAGCCTGGCACAATCAATAAATAAAGACTAAGTGTTGAATCGTTAAAGCAGAAAAAGAAACGCAAAATCGGATTAGTACCCGTCATAAATCGAGTTGCGCAACAGGCTTATTAACCGACCGCAAATGGCTACAGTGATATTTTTCCCTTTTTCAGAGGGTTAGAGATTGCTTTTCGTTGCGCAACAGCATCAGACTTTATTTCCCAGATTAAATGGAAAATGCGAGTAAATAGCGTTTTTCAAAACAGCATTTCATCTAATATTCCCTTTTGAAGAACAGCCTTGTGTGATGTGACCGTCACTGATATGGATATTTCATTTTATTTTTAATTAAAATGAAATATTGGCAGTGAGATTGTTATGTAAAAGTAAATGAGAGGATTGCTTGCCTATGAGCACTGAACGCAGTGTGTTCTACATTTCAGATGGCACCGCCATTACCGCTGAAGTTTTGGGGCACGCAGTGCTCTCACAATTTCCCGTTAGCACTAACAGTGTCACCCTGCCTTTTGTTGAGAATGTCCAGCGCGCGCAGGCGGTTAAAGCGCAAATTAATGCTTTGTACCAGCAGAGTGGCGTGCGTCCGTTAGTGTTTTTCTCAATTGTGACGCCTGACGTCCGCGAGATCATTCTGGAGAGTGAAGGCTTCTGTCAGGACATCGTGCAGGCACTGGTCGCCCCGTTGCAAAGCGAACTCGGTGTAGCTTCGATGCCCGTGGCGCATCGTACTCACGGGCTGACTGCCAGCAATCTGGGCAAATATGATGCGCGTATCGCCGCGATTGATTACACCCTGGCCCACGATGATGGTATTTCTCTGCGCGGTCTGGAAGATGCACAGGTCATTCTGCTTGGCGTCTCGCGCTGTGGCAAAACGCCGACCAGCCTCTATCTGGCGATGCAGTTTGGTGTGCGTGCGGCAAACTACCCCTTTATCGCGGATGACATGGATAATCTAAAATTACCCCCCGCATTACGCGCACATCAGCATAAGCTCTTTGGATTAACCATCGATCCCGAGCGCCTGGCGGCGATCCGTCAGGAGCGCGCCGAAAATACCCGGTATGCGTCAATGCGTCAGTGCCGCCTTGAAGTGGGTGAAGTCGAAGCGTTGTTCCGTACCCATCAAATTCGCTACCTCAACAGTACCAACTATTCGGTCGAGGAGATTGCCACCAAAATCCTCGACATTATGGGGCTGCGCCGCAGCATGTATTAGCGTGTAAGCCAGGCCGTAAAGCCTGGCTTCCGTCTTGAATAACTTTCCTTTCTTTTTAGCGGGTTGAATTCGCGAGCTATTGGTTTATTGTGACCACCATCACTTCCCGGTATTTCACCGCTGCGAAGAACAGAATTTTGAGAGTCCCAATGAACAAGACTGATGAACTGCGTACTGCGCGCATCGGCAGCCTGCTAACGCCAGCGGCCCTCGCGCAAGAACACCCTATTTCGGCGGAGATTGCCGCTAACGTCACCGCTGCGCGCCAGCGCATTGCCCGTATCCTGACGGGTGAAGACCCGCGCCTGCTGGTGATTATCGGTCCGTGCTCATTGCACGATCCCAAAGCGGCGATTGAATACGCCGAACGCCTGAATCTCTTGCGTGAGCGCTACAAAGATCGCCTTGAAATTGTAATGCGCGCCTATTTTGAGAAGCCGCGCACTGTGGTGGGTTGGAAAGGTTTGATTTCTGATCCTGATCTCGACGGCAGTTTTGACGTCAACCGCGGCATCGCTATCGCCCGCAAACTGCTGCTGGATATCAATGCACTGGGGATGCCGACCGCCACCGAATTTCTCGATATGGTGATCGGCCAGTTTATTGCCGACCTGATCAGCTGGGGCGCTATTGGCGCACGCACAACGGAAAGTCAGATCCACCGTGAAATGGCCTCGGCACTCTCCTGTCCGGTGGGTTTCAAGAACGGTACCGATGGCAACGTGCAGATCGCTGTAGATGCGATTCGCGCTTCTCGCGCCAGCCATATGTTCCTCTCGCCGGATAAACATGGCCAGATGACGATTTACCAGACCAGCGGCAATCCGCACGGCCATGTGATCCTGCGTGGCGGTAAGCAGCCCAATTACCATGCTGAAGATGTGGCGGCAGCAGCAGCGAACCTGCGTGATTTCAACTTGCCTGAGCAGTTGATTATCGACTTCAGCCACGGTAATTGCCTGAAGCAGCATCGCCGCCAGCGCGACGTCGCGGATGACATCGCCGCGCAGATTCGCCAGGGTTCACGTGCTGTTGCGGGTGTGATGATTGAGAGTTTCCTGCAGGAAGGTAACCAGAAGGTGGTGGGCGGTGAACCCTTAACTTACGGGCAGTCCATTACCGATCCCTGCCTTGGCTGGGAAGATAGTGAAGAAGTGCTGGAGAAACTGGCTGCCGCGGTAGACAGCCGTTTCTAATTAATTTAGCTGGAGCAACTCACTTCCAGCGTTTTGCCCCACTCGGGTGGCCGTTGGCGCAACTGCGCGCTAACGGCTGCATCACTAAACGGCTGCTGCAATGCCAGATGCAAGGTTTCCAACGCCGCAGTTTCCCCTTTCTCGACCTCTTCGATAACCTGCTGAGCCAGATAATTACGCAATACCAGCGCGGGATTAGCGGCTTTCATTACCGTTTGACGCTGTTCATCCGTCGTTTCATCTTGCAGCAGTCGTTGGCGATAAGTGTCATACCAGCGATCAAACGCCTCACGATCGATAAACTCATCGCGCAGCGGTGAACGGCTCTCCTGCTGTTGCGTATCGCTTAACAAACGGAACGTCAGCGTATAATCACTGTGTTCTTGCGTCATCAACTCCAGCAGCGAGGTGAGAATGGCGTTGTCATTCGCATCCGCGGTTAACAGCCCCAGCTTGGCACGCATCTTCTCACCCCAAACCCGCATCAGTTCGGTTTCATATTGACTCAGCGCCTGTTTGAGCTGATCCGTGGTCATTAACCCTGACAGAGCATGCGCCAGACGGTTGAGGTTCCACAGCCCAATCATCGGCTGGTTCTCAAACGCATAGCGGCCTTGATAATCACTGTGATTGCAGATGAAATCGGGCTGGTAATCGTCCAGGAAGCCGTAAGGACCGTAATCCAGTGTTAATCCAAGAATCGACATGTTGTCGGTGTTCATCACGCCGTGTGCAAAGCCGACACTCTGCCAGTGAGCGATCAGGCTCGCGGTACGTTTGACGATGTCGCTGAACCAAAGCTGATAGCGGTCAGCCTGATCGCGTAACTGCGGCCAGTGATGGTGAATGGCATAATCCGCCAGTTGGCGCACCTTCTCCTGTTCACCACCATAATAGAAGTGTTCGAAATGGCCGAAGCGCAGGTGGCTCTCCGCGATGCGCATCAGCATGGCGCCGCGCTCTTGGGTTTCACGCAACACTGGCTCTTCACCAATCGCCAGTGCCAGGGCACGCGTGGTGGGAATACCAAGGTGGTGCAATGCTTCGGAAGCCAGAAATTCACGCACGCTGGAGCGGATGACCGCGCGGCCATCGCCCATGCGTGAGTAAGGAGTGAGTCCCGCGCCTTTGAGGTGCCAGTCGAGTTTGCGCCCATTTTCCAGCTGCTGTTCGCCCAGCAAAATACCTCGACCATCACCTAACTGTCCGGCCCAGACGCCAAACTGATGGCCACTGTAGACCTGAGCCAGCGGTGCCATACCCGGCAGTAATTCACGACCGCTCCATACGCCATGGCCTTCGCCTTGAAACAGGTTTGGCTCCAGCCCCATTTCAGCCGCCAGCGGCGCATTGTGATAAAACAAGCGCCCACCTGCTAAGGGGGTCGGGGCCAGCGCGGTGTAAAAGCCCGGCAACTCTTGCTGCCAGCTATTGATAAATTGCATTAATACTCCAGTAGATGCATGTGTGCAACGCACCGACATTGAGTGTATCGAAGTGAGGTTTAGTGTAACGCTGACACGAGGTGGAGAACAGGTGAAAGGATTACTGCTTTGAGGGTGTATGCAAGCTCACATCAGGATAAATAAGATCGCTTAACCGTTCCGCTTTAACAACCGGGAACAAATTTCCTTGCAGTTGCGCCCCATTTAACTGGCTAACTTTCTCCAGCAGCAGGCCATCGTCGACGCCACATATAATTATCTGGTCGGCGAAATCGGAAAACGTATCAATCATCGTTTGCATAAAAGGTGTAAAAGATGCACGTTTTGCAAGCCCCTGAATAAAGACCTTATCCAGTTTCAATACGTTAAACAGATTATCATAGACTGCGGTTGCAGGCGCTTTTCCCGCCCCAAACTGCGAGAGTGATAAACGGAATTCTTGCTGTAAGGAAGCTAAAAGCGGCTGCGCTTTTCCCTTGGCTAATTGCGGAAACGTTTCGCTGACATCCAGAATAATAAAAGAAAGTTGTTTAAATTTCCTTAACAGAAATTCGCTTTCCAATAGCATTGTGGCCATGGAATCATCAATACGTACCAAGGCGGTAATTTGATGTAACTCAAAAAATTCACGGTACTTTTCCAGCAATGAAAGCTGGCTCTGCAGTAAGCGTAATTGCTGCGCATCGTCTAACTGCGGCAACAACAAATCCTGCGGCAGCGTAATAGGTGCGCTGTCGTGGACGAATTGCGTCACCAGCTCGACCGAAGTCAGCTGGCCCGCCAGAGAGTAAACTGGATAAAACCAGGTTTCCGACTGATAGTCGGCAGATAAATGGACTTTCATTTCTACAGCCAGAAGCAGTGGCAATTGGCGCATCGTATATCAATGAAAACCACCAGGCAATAGGACCAAACGTTTGAAGAGACGCTGTTTTTATGCCTGATTAAGCGGTTTTAAGCCTGAGATAATACTTAAGCCAAATAACCGGGGTTAATATCCTTACCGATTAAATAAACTTAGCACTCTTTTTAGTATTGAAGAAAGGCTATTTAAAGTTCCATTTTAAATGAGAGTTAAGTCAGGCTTTGCCATCACAATTAATAATGCATAAAACCACGCGCCTTTTATGGCATTATTACCTAGTATGGTACTCAATCAGATGCGACGCGCTTGCCAAAATACTTTGCGCCAATAAACATTGTCCAGTGAGGAACGGATTACACCCTGACTGGTAGAGGCATGAATAAAGGTGTTATCGGTATCATAAATACCAACGTGCAGGCCATTTTCACCGCTGCCGGTCTTGAAGAATACCAGATCGCCAGGTAGCAGGTCACTTTTGTCGATTCGCGTGCCAATATCGGTTTGATCAATCGTGGAACGCGGCAGCTGCATGGCAAATTGATCACGGAAAGTCAGATAAACAAAGCCCGAGCAATCCACCCCACCGCGACTTAACCCGCCGTATCGATAAGGCGTTCCCCGCCAGTGTGTGAGTTGTTCATTGAGTTGGGCAATAACGGTAATCGAATCAGACAGGCGACCATTCGGCGGCGGTGCACGATGGCTGCTACAGCCTGCCAACAGCAGAACCAGAATAAAAACCGTAAGTCGCATCAGAATAATCCTTAAATCCGTCGCCCGGCAGACACTTTAGCGGTAAATCTGCCGTTCAGGCAACGACATTCAAGGGATAAACAGCAGCGGGCCTTGTGCGGTGTCGATTTGCTCGAAGTGAGTCTGATACAGCGGTGCCAGTTGTTCGGCAGTCAATACTTCCCGTGCGCCGCCTTGGCTCACCATACTTCCTTGATGCATTAACCACACAATATCCGCATGGCGCAGGCTATGATTGAGGTCGTGGCCACTGGCGATGATGGCGATGCCTGCGTGGCATAGGCTGCTCAGTAACTTATCCACCGCACGCTGTTGCGCGACGTCCAGCGCGGTCATTGGCTCATCCAGAATCAGCAACTTCCCGCGTGGATTGAGCAACGGATGAATCTGTAATACGACCGCGGCCAGCCGTACACGCTGCCATTCACCACCCGAAAGCTGTGTCAGGTTGCAGGTCAGTTTGTGTTGCAAGCTGAGCTGAGTGAGAACATCCGACAGCGTGGCATCTGCCTGGGGAGACGCCGATGAGCAATGTAGCCGCAGAAAGTGCCAAACCGGCATCGACCCTAATGCCAACTGCTGCTGAGGCAACCACGCGCGCAACTGCGCCAACGCAGCCCCACTTAAGGTCTCAAGTTGCTGGCCAGCGATCCGAATGCTGCCTTTAACAGGCAGCAGGCCTGAAAGCGCGCTTAACAGCGTGCTTTTGCCCGCGCCATTTGGCCCAACCAGGTGAACCAGAGAGCCAGCATTCAGGGTAAGGTCGACGGGAGTCAGTCGCCCTGCGACGCTCACTCCCTCGCACTGCAACAGCATTTACTCGGCCAATGCCTGCTCAACGCGTTTCAGGATAATCGGATCGTCTGGCGTCATATCCGGTGAGAAACGCGCAATTACTTTGCCCTGCTTGTTGATCAGGAATTTCTCGAAGTTCCACAGAATATCGCCTTCCGCTTTCGGCGCACGACCTTTGCTCATCATACGTTCCAGGAAACCGCTGCCTTCCGGACGCTGGGCCTCTGGCTGAGCCGCAGTCAGTTGCGCATACAGGGGATGGCGATTCGCCCCGTTGACGTCGGTTTTATCGAACATCGGGAAGGTCACACCATAAGTGGTGCTGCAGAACGTTTTGATCTCTTCATTACTGCCAGGTTCCTGCTCAAGGAACTGGTTGCACGGAAAACCGAGCACACTGAAATCTTTGTTCTGCCAGGCTTTTTGTAATGACTCAAGCTGCTCATACTGCGCCGTCAGACCACATTTAGACGCCACGTTAACCACCAGCAAGACTTTATCCTGATACTGCGCCAACGTGGTTTTTTCGCCATCCAGTGTAACCAGATCAGTTTGATAGATACTCATTGTTGATTCCTGTTGTTGAACCCAAGATGCCAGCCGCAGCTAGCGCGAAGACTTCACTAATAGCACAATAAATAGTGGTGCTCCCAGCGTGGCGGTCACCACACCAATCGGTAATTCCGCGGAGGTCAGCACCAGGCGCGCGATAATATCCGCCCCCAGCAACACCGCGGCACCCGCCAGAGCGGATGCCGGTAACAGATAACGATGATCACTCAAGCCACTCAGCCGAAGCAAATGTGGGATCACCAGTCCGACAAAACCGATTGCGCCGGCCATCGCCACACTGGCCCCCACCAGCCATCCCATTGCCAGCACTAACAGATTGCGCCACAGCAGCAGCGGTAAACCCAGCTGACGTGCTGAGGTCTCTCCCAGCGCCAGTAAATTGAGAGGGCGCGCGGTAGCGATGAGCAGTAACGTGACCGGCAACAGTGCCAGCATCATCCAGCCGTAACGCCAGTCAATGCCGCTGAAGCCGCCCATCATCCAGTACATCAGCTGGCGCAGATCGAGGCTGGTGCTAAAGTACACCGCCCACGTCATGATGGCGCTAAAGATAATGCCGAGCGCCACGCCCGTCAGCAGCAGGCGAGTAGCCGATAGCTGACGGTGAGCAAAATGCAGCAGAATGAGGGTGATGAATAACGCACCCGCCATGGCGGCCAACGCCAGACTCCACAACGAGCCATTACCCAGCATCACCCCCAGCACTAGACCGATTCCCGCACCATTGGACACGCCCAGCAGGCCGGGTTCTGCCAGCGGATTATTAAACAGCGCCTGCATCACCACGCCACTCACCGCCAGCGCGGCACCCACCAGCAATACAGCCAGGGTGCGCGGCAAACGCAGTTGCCAGACGAAGAGGTCGTTCGATGCGCTAAACCATTGTGTGGGGGGGATCCAGTTATCACCGGCACACAGGCTAATGATGAACAGAAGCAGCACAGCGGCACTGAGTAGCATCAGCCAACGCTGGCTGCGGCGGTCGGCCTGTCGGGCAAGCTGGTCCAGCAGAGTCATAGAAAAGATTGGCTGAGAAAACAGAGATTTGATTGTAGTGGGATTGTGGCAAAAAGAAAGCGGCACCTGAAGGTGCCGCTGAGGAGACTTAATGACGCGGAGGAATCGGTTGACCGTGATCATCATGCTGGTTGTGATTATCACGCGGGTCGTTGTGCTGCTGGCGAGGCTGCGGTTTGTTGTCATGACGCGGTGCGTTGCCCGGGTGCTGTGACTGCCAGCCGTTACCGTTCCAGTAACCGTGTGGACCTTTCATACCAACACGTTGGTTATGATGCTGTTTCCACCACGTAGGCGCACGCCAGTCATAGCCATCCCAGTAGTAGCCACGTTTATCCTGGTCACCGATATGAATCGATACCCCTGGGGTGTTCATGTTGACAGAAACATTGGCACTGGCCAGCAGCGGCATTCCTAACAGGATGCTTAATAAAAGTGCTGTCTTTTTCATCAGCGAAAACCTCTTGTAATGTGATGGCGCTGTTATAACAAATGAAATGAGACAGTCACTATCGGCGAGTGCCGATTTTCATCCTATTTTCCGGATACTTACGAAATCCTGACAATATGGAAAGATTGCGTAGATCGCCTGTTTTTCAGCCAATAAAAAAGGCCGCTAAGCGGCCTTTTTGTCATACTGAAATTAGTCAGCGTCCTTCGGTGTCGCGTTCTCGACGCGACTTTTCAACTTCTGCCCCGGACGGAATGTCACCACCCGGCGGGCAGTGATTGGAATATCTTCTCCCGTCTTCGGGTTACGGCCTGGACGTTGGTTTTTGTCACGCAGATCAAAGTTACCAAATCCGGACAGTTTAACCTGTTCTCCGTTTTCTAACGCACGGCGAACTTCTTCAAAGAAGAGCTCAACCAACTCTTTGGCATCGCGTTTGCTCAACCCGAGTTTTTCAAACAGGTACTCTGACATTTCAGCTTTTGTAAGCGCCATAGGTTCAATCCCTCAAGGTTGCCTGGAATCGCTCTTTTAATGCCGCAACGCATTTGGCAACGGTCGCGGCAATCTCCTCTTCTTCGAGTGTCCGGCTGGTATCCTGCAAAATCAGGCTAATCGCAAGGCTCTTTTCGCCCTCGTTTACGCCCTTACCACGGTACACGTCAAACAAGTTTACGCCAACTACCTGATTTACGCCAACTTTCTTACACTCCGCGATGATATCTGCTGCGGGCACGTTTTCAGCCACTACCACAGCGATATCACGACGGTTTGCTGGGAAGCGTGAAATCTCGCGCGCGTCAGGCAGGACGCGGTCTGCGACCTTATTCCAAAGCAGTTCAAACACTAAGGTGCGGCCGTTGAGATCCAGCTTACGTTCCAGCTCCGGATGAACCACCCCGATAAATCCGATTCGTTCGCCACGTAAATAAATTGCAGCGCTCTGTCCTGGATGCAGCGCCGGATTGGCCTCTGCACGGAAAGAAATCTCATCAAGTTTACCGGTCAAATCCAGCAGCGATTCTAAATCGCCTTTTAAATCATAGAAGTCAACCGCCTGACGCGCCAGATCCCAATGCTCTTCGTAGCGATTACCGCTCAGTACGCCCGCCAGCATAAGATCCTGGCGAATACCGAGATCGGCCTGAGTATCAGGAACAAAGCGCAAACCGCTTTCAAACAGGCGTACACGGCCTTGCTGACGGTTCTGGTTGTACACCACAGCCCCTAGCAGACCGGTCCACAGTGACAAACGCATCGCGGACATATCGCTGGAAATCGGGCTTGGCAGAATCAGCGCTTCTTCACCGGGATGCAGCAGCTGCTGCACTTTCGGATCAACGAAGCTGTAAGTGATGGCTTCCTGATAGCCTTTATCCACCAGCAGGCTGCGCGCACGTTTCAGGGATAAATCCGCTTCGCGATGCTGTGTCATGATCAGGTTGGCTTTCACCGGCACATCAGGAATGTTGTTGTAGCCGTAGACACGCGCCACTTCCTCAACCAAGTCTTCCTCAATAGCCATGTCGAAGCGCCAGCTTGGTGCGACAGCTTTCCACTCGCCGTTGCCCACGGTCACTTCACAACCCAGACGCGTCAGAATGTCTGTGACCTGCTCATCGGCAATCACGTGACCAATCAGGCGGTCCAGCTTTTCACGACGCAGCGTGATGGTGGCACGCTCAGGCAATTTGCTGGCGTCAGTTTGATCGATAACTGGACCCGCTTCACCGCCACAGATGTCCAGCAGCAGCTGAGTCGCGCGTTCAATCGCTTTGAACTGCAGCGCAGGATCGACACCACGCTCGTAACGGTGTGAAGCATCGGTATGCAGACCCTGACGACGGGCACGGCCGGTGATCGCCAGCGGTTCAAAGAAGGCGCACTCGAACAGCACGTTTTGGGTCTGATCGTTCACACCTGAGTGCTCACCACCAAAAATACCGCCCATCGCCAGCGCTTTCTGATGGTCCGCAATCACCAGCGTGTCGCTGCTGAGTTTAGCTTCGGTGCCATCCAACAGCGTCAGCACTTCGCCCTCTTCCGCCATGCGCACCACGATGCCGCCATCAATGCGGTCGAGGTCAAAGGCGTGCATAGGCTGGCCGAGTTCCAACAGAACGTAGTTGGTGATATCCACAACCGGGTCGATTGAACGAATACCGCAGCGACGCAGTTTTTCACGCATCCACAGTGGCGTTGCCGCCTGCACGTTGATGCCTTTTACTACGCGGCCGAGATAACGTGGGCAAGCATCTGTGGCATCTACGCGAATGGGGAAGGTGTCAGAAATGGTCGCGTTAACGGGTTCAATAGTGGGCTCCGTCAACGGCAAGCCGTTAACCACCGCCACGTCGCGCGCGATACCGATAATACCGAGGCAATCTGCACGGTTTGGCGTTACGCTGATTTCGATGGTGTTGTCATCCAACTGCAGATAGCTACGGATGTCAGTCCCGATTGGTGCATCCGCTGGCAGCTCAATGATGCCACTGTGATCGTCGGAAATTCCCAGCTCAGAGAAAGAGCACAGCATGCCTTCTGAAGGCTCACCGCGCAGTTTTGCCGCTTTGATTTTGAAATCACCTGGCAGCACAGCGCCCACGGTGGCGACTGCCACTTTCAGACCCTGACGGCAGTTTGGCGCGCCACAGACGATGTCCAGCAGGCGATCGCCGCCTACATTGATTTTGGTGACGCGCAGTTTGTCGGCGTTCGGGTGCTGGCCGCACTCCACCACTTCACCCACCACCACGCCATGGAACGCGCCGGCAACCGGATCAACACCGTCCACTTCCAGGCCGGCCATGGTGATTTGCTCAGACAGCGCAGCGCTGTCCAGGGCTGGATTTACCCATTCGCGTAACCAGAGTTCACTGAATTTCATTGGATAACCTGCCCTTATTTAAATTGTTTGAGGAAACGTAAATCATTTTCGAAGAAGGCGCGCAGATCGTTAACGCCATAGCGCAGCATGGTAAGACGCTCCATACCCATACCGAAGGCAAAGCCAGAGTAGACCTCCGGGTCAATGCCGACATTGCGCAGAACATTTGGATGCACCATGCCGCAGCCCAAGACTTCCAGCCACTTGCCGTTTTTACCCATCACATCCACTTCAGCGGAGGGTTCGGTGAACGGGAAGTAAGAAGGACGGAAGCGAATCTGCAGGTCTTCTTCAAAGAAGTTGTTCAGGAAATCGTGCAGCGTGCCTTTCAGGTTGGTGAAGCTGATGTCTTTATCAACAATCAGACCTTCCATCTGATGGAACATTGGGGTGTGCGTTTGATCGTAATCGTTACGATAAACGCGGCCTGGCGCAATAATGCGAATCGGCGGTTGTTGGTTTTTCATGGTGCGAATCTGCACGCCCGACGTTTGAGTACGCAGCAGGCGCGTGGCATCAAACCAGAAGGTGTCATGGTCGGCACGCGCTGGGTGATGTCCAGGAATGTTCAAGGCGTCGAAGTTGTGGTAGTCATCTTCGATTTCCGGGCCGGTTACCACCGCAAAGCCTAACTCGCCAAAGAAGTTTTCAATACGGTCGATAGTGCGGGTGACCGGATGCAGGCCGCCGTTCTCAATACGACGACCCGGCAGTGAAACATCAATGGTTTCTGCAGCAAGACGCGCATTCAGTTCAGCACTTTCCAGCGTGTTTTTACGCTCGTTAAGACGGTCCTGCACCTGCTGCTTGGCTTCGTTGATCACCGCGCCTGCCGCTGGACGGTCTTCTGCTGGCAGTTCGCGCAGGGTGGTCATCTGCAGCGTCAGGTGCCCTTTTTTACCCAGAAATTCGACGCGCACGGCGTCCAGGGCGGCGATATCCGACGCCTCGTCGATAGCGGCCGTGGCACGGGCCACCAGGTCTGCGAGTTGGGACATGATTTCCTCTTCTTCCAGCCGGGCTGGTCAGTTCTTGTTGGGATCCTGCGATCCGATTAAGTGTCGCCAGAAACAAAAAAGCCTCCACGGGGGAGGCTTTCAGCGCGATTTTTCGTTTCTTTTCTTATGCGCAAAAGCCCCTGATTTTCAGGTGCTAAAGTAAAAAAAGAAACGGAAAATAGTAGCGTGCATGCTTGCGTTACCTTGTCTTGATAGAAACCGCACTATTGAAAAGCCCAGCGGTTAAAATGTCAATCATTTGCGTGAGTTGCAGACAATAAAAAAGGGAGCAAGCTCCCTTTTTCACCTGACTTACGCCAGAGCTGATTTCGCTTTTTCAACCAGTGCCGTGAAGGTCACTTTGTCGAATACTGCGATGTCTGCCAGAATCTTACGGTCGATTTCAATAGAGGCTTTTTTCAGGCCATTGATGAAACGGCTGTAAGAGATACCGTTCTGACGAGCCGCTGCGTTGATACGCGCGATCCACAGTTGACGGAACTGACGCTTACGTTGACGACGGTCACGGTAAGCATACTGACCAGCTTTGATAACAGCCTGGAAAGCAACGCGGTAAACACGTGAACGTGCACCGTAGTAGCCTTTAGCTTGTTTTAAGATTTTCTTGTGACGTGCGCGAGCAATTACACCACGTTTTACGCGAGCCATGTGAGCTCTCCTATATCATATTCTGTGACGCCCTATTCCCTGCAATACGCAAAGTGTTCGGGCAGATTTATAAAAAGTTTACTTATGCGTATGGCAGGCAGGCAACAACCAGGCCCAGATCGCCTTTAGACACCATGCCTTTCGGACGCAGGTGACGTTTACGCTTGGTAGACTTCTTAGTCAGAATATGACGCAGGTTCGCGTGCTTACGCTTGAAGCCGCCAGAAGCGGTCTTCTTGAAGCGCTTAGCCGCGCCACGGACAGTTTTAATCTTTGGCATTTTTACAAATATCCACTTCGCATTGTTAATAAAATGAACCAGACAGGCGAATAAAATTCCGCACAGCGCAAACGCTGCGCGGGTTTATTACTTGAAGGCCTACTGTTTCTTCTTCGGTGCGAGCACCATGATCATCTGACGACCTTCGATCTTCGAAGGGAAGGATTCGACAATCGCCAGATCTAAATCATCACACAGGTCTTTACGGACGCGGTTAAGCACTTCCATACCGATCTGCTGGTGCGCCATCTCACGACCGCGGAAACGCAGCGTGATTTTGGCTTTATCGCCCTCTTCCAGAAAGCGAATCAGGTTGCGTAGTTTGACCTGATAGTCGCCATCATCGGTACCAGGACGGAATTTAATTTCCTTAACCTGGATAACTTTCTGCTTCTTCTTCTGCTCCTTAGAAGACTTACTCTTTTCATAAAGGAACTTGCCGTAATCCATAATACGGCAAACCGGCGGTTCGGCGTTCGGGCTGATTTCAACTAAATCTACGCCAGCTTCTTCGGCTTTCTCAATTGCTTCACGCAATGAAACGATGCCAAGTTGCTCGCCGTCTACGCCAGTTAAGCGCACTTCGGTAGCACGGATTTCGCCGTTGATACGGTTCGGACGCGTCGGTTGTACTCGTTTTCCGCCTTTAATAACCTTATTCCTCTAATTGGTGAAGATGTCGGCTGCGAATCTCTTGTTGCAGCTTCTCAACAAACACATCTACGTCCATGCTCCCGAGGTCTTTACCACGGCGGGTGCGAACAGCAACTTTGCCTGCTTCCACCTCTTTCTCACCGCAAACCAGCATATAAGGGACACGACGTAATGTGTGCTCGCGGATTTTAAAGCCTATCTTCTCGTTTCTCAAGTCTGCTTTGACACGAATGCCTGCTTTCTGCAATTTCTTTGTCAATTCGCTGACATAATCTGCCTGGCTGTCGGTGATATTCATCACTACAGCCTGCACGGGTGCCAGCCAGGTCGGGAAGAATCCTGCGAACTCTTCGGTCAGGATGCCAATAAAGCGCTCCATGGACCCCAGAATTGCACGGTGGATCATTACCGGTGTCTGGCGATCGTTGTTTTCACCCACATAAGTGGCGTCCAGACGTTTTGGCAGGGAGAAGTCTAGCTGAACGGTGCCACACTGCCATGCGCGGTCGAGGCAATCGTACAGGGTAAACTCGATTTTCGGGCCGTAGAAGGCGCCTTCTCCTGGCTGATATTCAAACGGAATTTCGTTTTCCTTCAGCGCTTCTGCTAAATCGACTTCCGCACGGTCCCACATTTCGTCGGTACCGATGCGTTTTTCCGGACGGGTAGACAATTTCACCACGATTTTTTCAAAACCGAAGGTGCTGTACATGTCGTACACCATGCGGATACAGCTGTTCACTTCATCACGTACCTGATCTTCGGTACAGAAGACGTGAGCATCATCCTGGGTAAAGCCACGAACACGCATCAGGCCGTGTAAGGCACCTGATGGTTCGTTACGGTGACAGCTACCAAACTCTGCCATGCGCAGCGGCAGGTCACGGTAAGATTTCAGACCCTGATTAAAGATCTGCACGTGTCCTGGGCAGTTCATCGGCTTGATGCAATATTCACGGTTCTCAGAAGAAGTGGTGAACATCGCCTCTTTGTAGTTTTCCCAGTGGCCGGTTTTTTCCCACAGCACGCGGTCCATCATGAACGGACCTTTCACTTCCTGGTAGTCGTACTCTTTCAGCTTGGTACGGACAAACACTTCCAGTTCACGGAAGATAGTCCAGCCGTCGTTGTGCCAGAACACCATGCCTGGCGCTTCTTCCTGCATATGATACAGGTCAAGCTGCTTACCGATTTTACGGTGATCGCGCTTCGCCGCTTCTTCCAGACGCTGCAGATAGGCAGCCAGCTGCTTCTTATCGCCCCACGCTGTACCGTAAATACGCTGCAGCATTTTGTTATCGCTGTTGCCGCGCCAGTAAGCACCGGAAATTTTCTGCAGTTTGAAGTGATGGCAGAAACGCATATTCGGCACGTGCGGACCGCGGCACATGTCGATGTATTCTTCATGATGATACAAACCAGGTTGATCATCGTGACTGATGTTTTCATCAAGAATGGTGGTTTTGTAGCTTTCGCCACGCTCAGCAAACACATCACGTGCTTCCTGCCAGCTCACCTTTTTCTTCACGACATCGTAATTTGTCTCAGCCAGCTGGTGCATGCGCTTTTCCAGCAGCTCAAGATCTTCCTGCGTCAGGGTGTGTTCGAGATCGACATCATAATAGAAGCCGTTATCAATCACCGGACCAATCGCCATTTTGGTATTCGGCCACAGCTGCTTGATTGCATGACCTAACAGGTGCGCGCAAGAGTGACGAATAATTTCCAGACCGGCTTCATCTTTGGCGGTGATAATTGCCACCTGAGCATCTTCGGTGATCGGATCAACCGCATCCACCAATTCGCCATTTACGCGGCCGGCAATACAGGCTTTCGCCAAACCCGGACCGATATCCAGAGCGATATCCATCACGCTGACCGGACGGTCAAAAACGCGCTGGCTGCCATCAGGAAGAGTAATTACTGGCATTTCATATCCTTATTGCAGTGGTAAGCCACACGAAAGCCTACATGCAAGATTCAGTTTCGTTTGAGTAGCTCGGCGTAATGTCAGACCCACGTTGTCGGAATGACGCCAGGAGTGTAAAGCGCCGGAGATAATAGCAGCTTTCACTCGCCAGCAAAACCCATCAAAAATGCGCTAAGCCAAAGAGAGATAAAAAAAAACCGCTACGCGGCACAGACCGGGTAGCGGTTGTTCAATCCGATCTCGCTTACATCGCGTAGGAGAGCTGAATCGTGGTTTTGGTGTCGGTACGATCCGGCGCAGATTCCGGCGGATTGTTGTTCCAGGTCACGTTGTATGCCAGCTTCAAAGCGAAGTGGGCATTGATTGCCACTTGCAGGCCGGTTTCAGAGTTGACGGTGGTGTCATCTCCGAAGCTGCTCAGAACGGAGACACCCTGAATGAACTTGGTGGTGTCCGTCAGCTGCCACTGATAGCTGACCGCGCCATAACCCAGCGCTTTGGTTTCATGACCACCCGCGTGGAAATCGTCATAACGCACACCCGGACCGAATTCAGCACGCAGTGAGTGCACTGGGCCGTTCAGGATCTGGCGACCATAACCTGCAGTCAGTACGTCACGTGAATCATAACCGTTGAAACGATCGCTCAACCAGCTTGCCTGACCGAACAGGTAGTCAGCGCTGTTGAGGTTGTAACGGGTACGGCCACCGAGGCTGTAAGTCTCTGACGAACGCTCATCATTTGAGGAGTTGTTCGCAGCATTACCCCAAAGACTGTAAGCGGTGTTGGTCTGATACCAGGTCATGTTGGTCGCAGCACTCAGCGCTGAGCTGGTGGTGTTACCGGTCTGAGCCAGATATCCCGCTGACGCGCTGCCTTCAAACGGTTTTTTCGCCGTTGAAGGGTCATCCATGGAGGTGAATACGGTGTTATCTGCAAATGCCTGGTGACAAAATGCTCCAGCAGAGAGCAATAAAACAGCGGACAGCTTATTAAAGGCTTTCATTAAATGTGACCCGTACGACAGTTTAAAAAATGATGAGTCTGAAGAGTTTTCCCGGCCAATCAATGCAATTTACGGTAAGTTTTGTAAAAAAATATGAAAGCGCCAGAAAAGCCAGGTTTCGTGTGGAAACCGCCCGTGGAATGAGACCTTTCCCATTTCCGGCGCGCATTATAAGAGGCAATTAGCGAAATAGCAGCTTAATTGCTACAAGAATTTTCCGAACCCTGCTGACACAGATTTACGCCCCTTCCCGGTCAGAATTGAGCAGAATTCGCTCTATCCGTTGCGCTGGTCTACGCTGAAATTTGTTCCATTACAATGAGGTGAAAGATGAGCGACCATGACCTTAAACGTTACGTTGTCACGCTAAACTATCTGGATGCGAGCTTAAGTGATTTGCAGTCCCTGAACAGTGTCATGGTAAATGGCGGTTATAGCACCACGTTGCACGATGAGAACGGCCACGCACATGAGTTGGGTACAAATAGTTATGGCCTGATAAGTGCACTGGAACAGCAGGATGTCATCGAGCAAACAATCGGGTTAGCTGAAGTGGCTTTGCATCGTAAACCGGAAGTGGTGGTCACCACTCTGGACGCTTTTTTGAAGGCGCAATCCTGAAGCGTGCAAAAATTAGGCAGCACCACTGGTTTTGCTGAAGTTTTGCGCGTTACAATCACACTTACGCAGCGAATAAAGAGGATTACCCAATGTGGTCAGCCGTTAGTCGTCTGTTAAGCGAACATGTCGGCAGTGCCGAAATCACTGAGCGTCAGGAGTTACCCGGTGGAGATGTCCATCCTGCCTGGCGTATTCGTTATGGTGAATTGGAGGTGTTCGTTAAGTGTAATACCCGCGATATGCTCACCCTGTTCAGTTGGGAAGCCGATCAACTTGATTTGCTCGCGCGTACCCAGACCGTTCGCGTACCCAAGGTGTATGGCGTAGGCAGCGATCGCGACAGCAGTTTTCTGCTGCTGGAGTATATTCATCCCGACCCTCTCAATGAGCACAGTGCCTTCCAACTCGGTCAACAATTAGCGCATCTGCACCAATGGAGTGAGCAGCCGCAGTTTGGCCTCGACTACGACAATAACATCACCACATCACCGCAACCCAACAGTTGGCTACGGCGCTGGTCCGTGTTCTTCGCTGAACAACGTATTGGATGGCAGTTACAACTCGCGGCTGAAAAAGGGGTGCAGTACGGCAATACAGAGTTGATTGTTGATTGTGTGCAGCGCGCCCTGGCTAACCATCATCCTCAGCCCTCTTTGTTACACGGTGATTTGTGGCCTGCTAACTGTGCAGGCAGCAGCAGCGGGCCATGGTTGTTTGATCCGGCCTGTTATTGGGGCGATCGCGAATGTGATTTAGCAATGCTGAGCTATTACGCCGATTTGCCTCGGCAGATTTACGAGGGTTACCACGCCGTGTGGCCGCTGGCGGAAGGTTTTTCACAGCGTCAGCCGGTTTACCAACTGTATTATCTGTTGAACCGTGCCAATGTGTTTGCTGGCAACTGGGCAAATGAAGCGCAATTCGCCATTGACCAGTTGCTGGAAGAAGATGTGTCAGGACAGCGTCAGGCCAAACCGGCCTGACCGCTTAAAGCATGCCTAACAGCTTGAGTACAAAGTATCCGGCAATCGCAATGACGATGGGCAGGATATAGAGCGGGAATATCTGTAGCAGGATGGTGTGGCGCGGCACATGGATTTTTTCTTCCAGCTGCGCGCGAGTCCGCCCTTCCGAACCTTTCGCTTGCTCCAGAATCATTTGATCCTCTATCCCTTCTTTAATATGGCGAGATTGACGCCACATCCGTGCACCAGACGCCTGCAACGCAATCCCGACAAAGATCAGGATGTAGATGATCCAGAAGCCGATGTTGGCACCGCCGTTGAATTCAGGCACCGGAGAGTTTTGCCAAAATACGTTTAAAAACGGCGTGTTGAACTTGACCATATCCACCATGACGTGGACAAAATCGAGCATGACGGCATCAATGCCAGGCTGCTTTTCACTGTGTTTAAACATGAAGCCGAGGATTGAGATGATGGTCGATAGCAGCGCTGGAATGAAAATGACCCAGCCGGCCACTCGCTTAAGGATGGCGATGCGGCCAGCCTGTTGATAAGTCATGGTGTTTCCTTCACATACAGTAGTTTTGCCCTAAGTCTACCTGCACTGATGCATTTTTTCCTGAAAAATGCGTAACCTGCCGTGAGTCGGTTTTCCAGGCCTGCCATGTTAAGGTATGACAAATTTTTAAACGGAGCTGTTGTATGTCTTATCGTCGCCCTGTCGTGGCCGCTATTTTTGATATGGACGGATTGCTGATCGATTCAGAGCCGTTATGGGATCAGGCCGAGCTGGATATTTTTTCCAGTCTGGGTGTGGATATCTCCCGCCGCCACGAACTGCCGGATACCTTAGGTCTGCGTATTGATCAGACCGTGCGCATGTGGTTTGAAGCGCTGCCGTGGAATGGGCCAGATCAAGCCGAAGTGACGCAGCGGATTATTGCGCGTGCGCTGGGCTTAGTTGAGGAGACACGACCACTGTTGCCGGGTGTGGAGCAGGCTCTGCAACTTTGCCAACAGCAGGGATTAAAAATCGCCCTCGCCTCTGCGTCTCCTCTGTTTATGTTAGAGCGTGTGCTGGAGATGTTCGATCTGCGTCACTATTTCGATGCTATTGCGTCGGCGGAAGCCCTTCCTTATAGCAAGCCACATCCTCAGGTGTATCTGGATGCTGCCGCTAAGTTGGGTGTTGATCCGTTGAACTGCGTGACGCTGGAAGATTCGTTTAATGGCATGATCGCCACTAAAGCTGCACGCATGCGTTCCATCGTGGTGCCAGCGGAATCGCATCGTGACGATGCACGTTGGGCGCTGGCGAATGTGAAGCTGGCGGATTTGACAGAGCTGCGGGCTGAGCATCTGTTTAACTAATGCCATCGGTTCGGTCGCTGTACGTTCAGGCGCTCAAGCCAGGACAGACCCGTCCGATCGCAAAGACAACACGCATCCCTGCAGATCGGCCGGGCCATCCTTGGCCCGGACGCTTTGCTCTTCGGACGGGTCTGTCCTGTCTATAGCACGTTAATCATCGCTTTAATAAATGCATGCATTGTGCGTTTTTGATCGTCCACACAAATAAATAAAACAACGTTTCATTTTTATTGAATTACCATCCCATCCTGCCTAAGATGCCCAAAGACCCGATTCGGGACACTTCCTTTAACATTGAGAGGCCTGAGATGGACGTTCGTCAAAGCATCCACAGTGAGCATGCAAAGAATCTCGATACTGCGGGACTGCGCCGCGAATTCTTGATCGAAAAGATCTTTGAGGCAGATAACTACACACTGACCTACAGCCATATTGACCGCATCATTATCGGTGGCGTGATGCCGGTGCAGCAGTCGGTGACTATCGGAGAGGAAGTCGGCAAGCAGTTGGGCGTCAGCTATTTTCTTGAACGCCGTGAATTAGGGGTGATAAATGTCGGCGGGCCGGGATTGATTGACGTTGATGGTAAAACCTGGGAGATCGGCCATCAGGAGGCCCTGTATGTGGGGCAAGGGACGAAGCGCGTCATCTTCCGCAGCAGCGATGCCCGCCATCCTGCAAAGTTCTACTACAACAGTGCACCGGCGCATACGCGCTATCCCGACAGGAAAATCACGCTGGAGGATGCCGTCAAAGCCACACTGGGCGATGCCGCCACCTCGAACCGTCGCACCATCAATAAATTCATCGTGCCGGACGTCCTTCCCACCTGTCAGCTCACCATGGGATTGACCCGCCTTGATGATGGTAACCTGTGGAATACCATGCCCTGCCATACCCATGAGCGCCGCATGGAAGTGTACTTCTATTTTGATATGCCAGATGACAGCGCCGTGTTTCATATGATGGGACAACCACAAGAGACGCGCCATTTACTGGTGCATAACGAGCAAGCGGTTATCTCACCCAGTTGGTCTATCCACGCCGGTGTCGGCACCCAACGCTATACCTTTATCTGGGGCATGGTCGGTGAAAATCAGGTGTTTGATGATATGGACCACGTCAGTATCAGCGCGCTGCGCTAACAGGAGGCACAATGATCCTTAACGCATTCAATCTCGAAGGCAAAGTTGCGCTGGTGACCGGCTGTAATACTGGCTTAGGCCAGGGGATGGCATTGGGTCTGGCGCAAGCAGGCTGCGATATCATTGGAGTAAACCGCGCAGGTCCGGCTGATACCCAAGCCAAAGTCGCAGCGTTGGGGCGGCGCTTCTGGTCCATTCAGGCCGATCTCACCAAGCCGACAGGGGTGCCGCACATTGTCGAGCAAGCCGTTGCCTGTGCCGGGCGCATTGATATCCTGGTCAACAATGCCGGTATTATTCGCCGCGAAGATGCACTCAATTTTAGTGAGCAAGACTGGGATGATGTGATGAACATCAACAGCAAAAGCCTGTTTTTCCTGTCTCAGCACGTTGCCCGCCAGTTTATTGCGCAGGGTAACGGCGGCAAGATCATTAACATTGCCTCAATGTTGTCATTCCAGGGCGGTATTCGCGTACCTTCTTATACCGCATCGAAAAGCGCAGTAATGGGCTTAACCCGCCTGATGGCGAATGAGTGGGCCAAACACGGCATCAACGTCAACGCTATTGCACCGGGTTATATGGCAACCAATAACACCGAGCAACTGCGCAGCGACGAATCGCGTAATGAAGAGATCCTGGGACGTATTCCATCGGGCCGTTGGGGTAACCCCGATGACATGATGGGGCCGATCGTGTTTCTCGCCTCAAGCGCGTCTGACTATGTTCAGGGATATACGTTGGCCGTCGATGGTGGATGGTTAGCACGCTAAGCTAACCTGTTCTTTTCCCGCGTCATTATGACGCGGGGAAGTGAAAAATATTAACGCTTCGTTACAGCGTCACCATTCTCATTTACTGGATAAATCCCTATACTGGATGCATCGACAGTTTTTGCAGCCAGGTTTCATCATGACGGCCGAAGGCCATATCATTTTTGCCATTGCCAGCGCGATTTTTGCCAAGCGCGCGGAGTTGACGCCGGTTTTGGCTAGCGCCGATTGGTGGCATCTTGTGCCTGCTGCGCTGTTGACTTGCCTGCTGCCTGATATCGATCATCCTAAATCCGTGCTGGGCCAGCGTTTAAGATGGATATCCCATCCGATTGCGCGCGCCTTCGGCCATCGCGGCTTTACGCACAGCTTGCTGGCGGTCGCGGTCAGCTTGTGGCTGTTCCAGATTAATGTTCCCGCCGACTGGTTTTTACCCGCAGATGTGTTGCAGGGCATGACGCTGGGTTATCTCAGCCATATCATCGCCGATATGCTTACCCCCGCTGGCGTCCCGCTGCTGTGGCCCTGCCGCTGGCGCTTTCGCCTACCTTTGCTGAATAGCCAGAAAGGCAATCAACTAGAGCGTGCGTTGTGCCTGGCATTGGTGGGTTATGCACTGTGGTTCCCGCCCGGCACGCCCTCTTTTGGTGCTAACGGCTGGCCAGAACAACTGTTCAATACGCTACAAAATGGAGTGGGTCGGGTAATAAACGGACAGAAAGAGCAATAAGCATACAAATTGCGAGATTAAGTTATAAGCCATTCTTTTTGGATATAAGCCTGCACTTTCATGAACTGGTAACATTCCTGACATTCCCTGACGGGAATTGACTATTTTCCGCGCCAGCTCATGACGCTGCGCGGCTCATCTCTGGAGTCGAGCATGGATTTTCCCCTCATTCTTAATATCGTGGCCTTTGTCGCGCTGCTGATTGTTCTCAATCGCATTGGCAACCAAAGCTGGAGTTTGTCGAAGCGCGTACTCACCGGTCTGGTGTTTGGCGTGTTTTTCGGTTTGGCGCTGCAAACCATTTATGGTGAGAACAGCCCGGTCGTGAAGGACTCGATTAGCTGGTTCAATATTGTCGGTAATGGCTATGTGCAGTTGCTGCAGATGATCGTCATGCCTTTAGTGTTTGCCTCTATCCTCAGTGCCGTTGCGCGTCTGCATAATGCTTCTTCACTGGGCAAAATCAGCGTACTGACCATTGGTGTGCTGCTGTTTACCACCGCCATCTCCGCCTTGGTAGGCGTGCTGGTCACCGGACTGTTTGGCCTGAGCGCGGAAGGTTTAGTGCAAGGTGCCCAGGAAACCGCCCGTCTGAGCGCGATTCAGAGCAACTATGTCGGCAAAGTGGCTGATTTGAGTACGCCGCAGTTACTGCTCTCCTTTATCCCGAAAAATCCGTTTGCGGACATGGCGGGTGCTAACCCAACCTCAATCATCAGCGTGGTGATTTTCGCCGCCTTCCTTGGTGTCGCGGCTTTGCAGTTGTTGAAAGATGACAAAGTCAAAGGCGAGCGTGTGCTGGTAGCTATCGATACCCTGCAATCCTGGGTGATGAAGCTGGTGCGTTTGATCATGAAGCTCACCCCTTACGGCGTGCTGGCGTTGATGACCAAAGTGGTAGCGGGCTCTAACCTGCAAGACATCATCAAACTGGGTGGTTTCGTGGTGGCTTCTTACCTTGGTCTGGCCATCATGTTCGGGGTGCATGCCCTGCTGCTGTCAGTTAATGGCATTAACCCAATGCGTTTCTTCCGCAAAGTGTGGCCAGTGATTACCTTCGCCTTCACCAGCCGTTCCAGCGCGGCCAGCATTCCGTTGAATGTGGAGACGCAGACGCGCCGCCTGGGTGTGCCAGAATCGATTGCCAGCTTCTCTGCCTCGTTTGGTGCCACTATCGGTCAGAACGGCTGTGCTGGTCTCTATCCGACCATGTTGGCGGTGATGGTCGCGCCAACCGTGGGCATCAATCCATTTGATCCGATGTGGATTGCCACCCTGGTCGGTATCGTCACTCTCAGCTCTGCCGGTGTGGCTGGCGTGGGTGGTGGTGCCACCTTCGCGGCACTGATTGTCTTGCCTGCGATGGGTCTGCCAGTGACGTTAGTCGCCCTGTTGATCTCCATCGAACCGTTAATTGATATGGGCCGTACCGCCTTGAACGTCAATGGTTCGATGACGGCCGGTTCTTTGACCAGCCGCTGGCTCGGTTTGACCGATAAAAAAGTACTGGAAAGCGACGAACACGCCGAACTGGCGCACCGCTAATCTTCCACAGCCAGACAACGGCAGGCCGCAAAGCCTGCCGTTTTTTTTGGCTTCAGCTCCGCAATTCAGCCTAATCGTGGTGCCAGCGTCAGGAAAGTGTTAAGCATGGTAAACAGACGAAAAATCAGCCATTTTTCACTTGAGTTTTAGCGTGCAAAGGCTAATTCTGCTATCAGTCATAGCAGGAGAAACACCGATGAAAAACGTTATCGCCTCGGTGCTGGCGTTAACCTTATTAACACCAGCCATTAGTTTTGCCCACCCTTACGGATGGGGACCAGGTCCAGGTCCACATTGGGGTGGCGGTCCACGTTGGGGTGGCCCCGGCCCGCTGCGCTTCTTACCTGAAGCGGCAACTGCGGTGCTGATCGGCGGCCTGACCTATTACATGCTGAATGGCAATTACTATCAACGTCAGGGTGACACCTACGTCGTGGTGCAAGCGCCTGAAGCGCCACCATCAGGCGGTATGCGGGTGCTGGATTTCAACGGTAAGCGCTACTATGTGCAGGAAGGCCACTATTACCAGCGCGAAGTCGGTGGTAATTATGTCGAGGTGCCGCGTCCCTACGGACTCTAAGCCCAACGAAAAACGGCCCGTCTTAGACGGGCCGCTTCGTTAATCTGTCACGCTTACTGTGCGGCTTGCGGGTCAGTATCGTAATCTTTGCAGCTCTGGAAACCGTAATTCATGACGCGACCCACATCGTTATAACTCACGAAGTAGGTTTGTTGTTTACCATCACGCTCACCGATAACATAAGTCTGGCAAGTACCACGGGCATGCACCATGGTAATTTCAGTCGACGGCGGTCCAGCAATCTGGCGAACCTGGTCGCGGGTCATGCCTTTTTTCACATCCTTCACCACCGGCTTAGTCACATAGCTTTCGGCTTTGTCATAAGTCGTACAACCAGACAGGGCTACCAGCGTTAACGCAGTAGCGATACATCCCAGCACTTTATTCATCTTTATATTCCTCATACTTTGTCCATGTCACACTAATCCTGGAACATAAATCCAGATTTATCAAATCACTGGCTTCGCTTTCAGCCCATTCTGAAGCGTTAGTTTTTCGTAAAGTTGCTGTGTTGCGGCCTCCCGCTTCGTATAATCCTCCGGCAAAAAAATCTTAAGACAGAAAGAAAACAGAGGATCAATGACACCTGCACACTCCAATCGGTTGGTTTACGCCATTACGCTCGGCTTGCTGGCGGCACTCGGGCCGTTATGTATCGACCTGTATTTACCCGCACTACCTGAACTGGCTCGCGACCTGCACACCGAAACCGCCACCGCACAGCTGAGTTTAACCGCCGGTCTGCTGGGTCTGGGCGCAGGCCAACTGCTGTTTGGTCCCATGAGCGACAAATTCGGTCGTATTAAACCGTTGCTGTTATCGCTGGTGCTGCTGTTTATTGCCTCAATTGGCTGCGCACTGGCTAAAGATATTCATTCACTGCTGGTCGCTCGCCTGTTTGAAGGCTTAGCGGGCGCGGGCGGCGCAGTCCTGTCGAGAGCCATCGCGCGCGATATGTACAGCGGCCATGAATTAACGCGATTCTTCGCGCTGTTGATGTTAGTTAACGGCCTGGCACCGATTGGTGCACCGGTGCTTGGTGGCGTACTGATGACGGTGCTGAACTGGCGCGGCATTTTCGTGGTATTGGGCTGTATTGCGGTGTTACTGATTTTCCTCGCGCGCTGGAAGCTGCACGAAACCTTGCCCGCTGAACGTCGTAGCCAGGGCTCGATCTTTTCCGCATGGGCCGCGCTGGGCCAGGTTGTCACCCATCGTCCCTTTATGGGCTTCTGCCTGACGCAAGGTTTCATGATGTCAGGGATGTTTGCTTACATCGGCGCATCGCCATTTGTACTGCAACAGATTTATGGTTTATCACCGCAGGCGTTCAGTTTTTGCTTCGCTGCTAACGGCATCGGTCTGATTATTGCATCACAAACCAGTGCCCGATTGTGCCCGCTGTGGGGTGAGTATCGCGTGTTGAAAGGGGGACTAGCATTGGCATTCGTCGCCTCAAGCTGTCTGTTGCTGGCGGGACTGACCCACGCTGCCCTGCCGGTGATTTTGGTTGCGCTGTTCTTTACCATCGCCAGCAACGGTGTGATTGCCACCACCGCGTCATCCCTGGCGATGCAGAGCCAGGGACATCGCGCAGGCAGTGCCTCAGCGGTCATTGGTGTCACCATGTTTACGCTGGGCGCAATCAGCGTGCCCGTCACCGGACTGGGCGGCACCTCGGTAGTCAGCATGACGGGTACTATTTTTGGCTGCTTCATGCTGGCAATTTTGATGTTCATCGTATTGGCGAAAAAGCCTAAAAGCGCCTGAAAATCCTGCAAATAAGTGCGACAGCAAGCCTCGCGGCTTGTTGTTTGCCAGCAGAGGGGTTAGCTTTAACAAATGATTCGCATTGTGCCGTCAGGCTACAGACTTGAGGAGAGGTTCATGTCACTGCAGCAGGAAATCATTGAAGCCCTTGGTGTAAAACCCGTTATCGATGCACAGCAGGAAATCCGCGTAAGCGTTGATTTTCTGAAGTCCTACCTGAAAGCCAATCCCTTTTTAAAAACTCTGGTGCTGGGTATCAGTGGCGGCCAGGACTCTACGCTCACCGGCATCTTGTCACAAACCGCAATTCGCGAACTGCGTGAAGAAACCGGCGACAACGATTACACCTTTATTGCGGTACGCCTGCCGTACGGTGTGCAGGCTGATGAACAGGATTGTCAGGATGCGCTGGCATTTATCCAGCCAGACCGCACGCTGGTGGTGAATATCAAAGAGGCGATTCTGGCCAGTGAACGTGCGCTGAAAGAAGCGGGCATCGTGGTCTCTGATTTTGTGCGCGGCAACGAGAAAGCCCGTGAGCGTATGAAAGCGCAGTACAGCATCGCTGGGATGACCAAAGGGGTTGTCGTCGGTACCGACCACGCGGCAGAAGCCATTACCGGTTTCTTCACCAAATACGGTGATGGCGGCAGTGACATTAACCCAATCTTCCGTCTGCACAAAGGTCAGGGCAAACAGTTGCTGAAAACTCTGGGCTGCCCGGAACATCTTTACCTGAAGCACCCAACGGCTGACCTGGAAGATGATCGCCCTGGCTTGCAGGATGAAGTGGCGCTTGGCGTCACTTACCAGCAGATTGATGCCTATCTGGAAGGTAAAACCATTGATGCCGCCGCTGCGAAAACCATCGAAGGCTGGTATCTGAAAACCGAACACAAACGTCGCCCACCGATCACTGTGTTTGACGATTTCTGGAAGAAGTAATCTCTTAGCGTTTCCCGCGATACCGGCGGGAAACGCCCTCTTCAGCCACGCGTTGGCGAAATAAGCACCTGCCTGATATACTGGACGAACAACCAGTAATCGGAGTGAGCTTTGGTCAGACGTGCTGCCAGCCACCGCCTCGATTTTGATGCGGCGGCCATTTATCAATATCCCGAACATCTTCGCCAATGGCTGGAAGGATTACCCAATCAGCCTGGGGTGTACACCTTTCACGGTGACAGCGAAAACTTACCTTTGTATATCGGTAAAAGCGTCAACCTGCGCAGTCGCGTGATGGCGCATTTTCGTACGCCCGATGAAGCCAGCATGTTGCGCCAGGCGCGACGCGTCACTTGGATACCCACCGCCGGCGATTTGGGCGCACAGCTGCTTGAAGCGCAAATGATCAAAACACAGCAGCCGCTGTTCAATAAACGCCTGCGTAAGAATCGTCAGCTCTGTTCACTGCAACTTGACGCTGGCGCGCCGCAGGTGGTTTACGCCAAAGATCTCGATTTCTCCTGCTCACCCAATCTTTACGGTCTGTTCCGCAGTCGTTTTGCCGCGCTGGAAAAGCTTAAATCCATCGCCGATGAACAGCGGTTGTGCCATGGGTTATTAGGATTAGAGCGCTTGAGTGCAGGACGAGGCTGTTTCCGCGCCGCACTAAAGCGCTGTGCCGGAGCCTGTTGTGGCAACGAATCGGTTGAGGATCATCAGCAACGTTTGCATGCGGCGCTAGAGCAGATGCGCGTGGTGTGTTGGCCGTGGCAAGGTCCCGTTGGCATGGTGGAAGTCGGTACAGAGATGACGCAGATCCACGTGATTGATCATTGGTTCTGGCTGGGTTCAGTCACAACAGAGGCTGAAGCGCGTCAACTAGAGCGCGCGCGTCATGGCTTCGACCATGACGGATATAAAATTCTCTGCCGTCCCCTGCTCTCTGGCGTCTTCCCGCTTATCGAGCTTTAAAAACAAAACCGCCGACGCTGCCCAAAGCATCAGATGCAGTGGACAACGTCGGCGGTCTCAAACCGATTAGCTAAACGGCTTATTCACCATCAGCCGGCGGTGGCGGCATTTTACCGTCATGCGGGCCTTTCTCTGTCAGACGTTTCTCAAAATTAGCGTTGTACTGTTTTTTCTGCTCAGGCGTCAGCACGTTGTAAATCTTGTTCTGAGTTTCCATCATCTTCAGCGCACGATCTTTTGCGTTGGCGGTCATTTTCTCGGCCTGCGCTTCTGCTTTCGCCTTATCGAAGGTATCGGAAGCAATGATGCTGTGGTTCGCACGGCGCTCTTCCAGCGACGGACGTTTCATATCTTTATGGCTGTCACGCATGATGGTTTTGATCTGGGCTTTCTGCGCGTCAGTCAGATTAAGGCCTTTAAACATCATCTCCATGCCGTGATGGCGCATCGGCGGCTTGTGCATCGGCTTTTCGCTACCCGCTGGCGGTGGTGTGAGGTTGTCCGCAGCAGCGTGGACGATGTTGGCAGCACCAAGAGCCATTGTAGTAGCCAGGAACAGGGAAGTGAGTTTACGCATAATATTGTCCTTACTATTCAGTTTCATGACGACAAGGTGTGTCGCGTCTTCGGAAACAAGCATACGACGCCAAACGTCAACTACTCAGAGGCTGAGTAAAGCCCTGAAAGCATAAAAGACAAAGATCAGGCAATCATGGAGAGAAAGAGAAGAAATGCGTGAGGAATTGCAAAAGAGTATGACAATCAAGAAGAAATGCGCAGGAATTAAGGAGGAGTGTAACGGTATTGTCGGATTTGAGGAAGGAAAATATCGGTCTGTTAAAGGATGCCAGATATCGTCGTGCGCAACCTTCAGGCCCGCCCCTTGCCCCCGACCGTGACGGCGCGATTTATCGCACCAACAGGAAGTTATTCCGCTGCTTAAAGGCGCGCAATAAATTGCGTAATGCTCGTCAGTTAAGAACTCTGGTTGCTCATTGATAAGTGGCCTGTCTTTTCAGTGCGGGCTCTGCCGCCACTACTACCCCCACTGGGCCGTCCTCGCGCCGCTAAAGCGGTACCTTCGACTTCCACGTCGTGCCGGACGGACCGTTCGCGGATGACCATCCATGGTCGGCCGCGAACTGCCCCACGCCTCCCCGCGTGGGGCTCCTGGCCCAACGTAAAAGTCTCAGCGCTGCGGATAACCCTGAGGGGGCAGTAGAGGCGTCATAGCCTCAGACAATGTGCCCTGACAAGTCGCACTGAAGCTAATGAGCTGGCTGGGGCCGCACCGGGGCTGGCATTCCGCAGCGCTGAGCTGAGCGAGTATGCCAGGAGAGCCCGCAGGACGCGGGCGAAAGGTGTCGCTGGAACATGGATGTTCCATCGGCACCGGTCCGTTAAGGCAGACGAGTGAAGTGAAGGCACCGCGTCAGCGGCGCGAGGACCGCCAGCCCCGGTGCGGCCCCAGACGGCGTTATAACCAGTCGCTTAACTGACGAGCATTACGCAATAAATTGCGCCGCTACGGCTTGACGTTCGTGGCGCTAGCTACATGATCGGCGCTTTTACAGCGCCTGAGTCTGTTCGTTCTCTTCGACCAGCATCAATCCCGCACGCAATCCCGCCGCCACCTTAGGATTGGGAAATAATACATACTCTCGCGCTTGCTGCACGTAATAGCGTGTCTCACCCTCTTCTGCCAGCAAAGTCCCCTGCGGGAAGGCAGTAAAGTTCAGGGTTTCCGACCCCATGTGCAACACAAAATCGTCTCCATGACGGGTGATTTGCTGCGTCACGCGATAACGGCGCGGTGTTTCATGCACCTCAGGCAGTTTCTCACCGTACAGCAGCGCCGCTAAGGCACGCTGCACCGCGCTAAACTGATTAAGGTCATTCTCACCAAAGGGTAAGGCTTTACCCAGCTCCAGCGTGCTGCTCGCTGCATCATGATGTTCACAGCTGTAATGCGTGAAGGTTCCGCCAGGGGAGCGGTGGAACACCAGCGCTTCCAGCTCTGCCGCCGCCAGCCAATGCAGGAACGCTTCTGGCCATGGCTGGGGATTCAGCGGCATCACGCCAAAGCGCGCATGGTAAGAGCCGCGAATCGCCGTATGTAGATCCAGATGCCAGCGCACCTCATGATCGCGACAGGTGCGCCAGAAGTTCTCCAGCGCTTGCTCCAGCCGCAGCGCACGCTGCGCTTCCGGTAGTTCCGACACCTTCTGCCAGCGTCCACCAAACAACCGGTTCATATCGTACTGCTGATAACGCTTGCCACTGCGTAACGCCTCGGGATTACCTAAAATGACCAGCAAACGCACTGCCAGCGGCTTTTCTCCCTGCAGTAGCGGCGTCAGCAACAGATTAAGAATTTCGACTGGCGCGGTTTCGTTACCGTGAATACCGGCAGACAGTACCAGCGCTTGATGAGTCGCATGATGCGGGGTCAGCGATAAGATGCCTTCGTCGAGCCACTGCCAGCTCAAATGGTCATTACGGCCTTCTCTCTGGCGAGGTGGCTGACCGGACAAGGTTTGCTGTAAAAAGTCCTGCATGATTTCTCCTTTCTCACTCAGAGGCGGGCCTGTCGCCCGCCCCCAGTGTTAACGCTGAAATGCGTAGACACTGCCTAAGTCTAGCAGCTGAGTCAGCTCATCCAGCGCGGTACGTCCTTCGCGCAGCAATTGGGGGTCGGCCAAATCAGCCTGGGTTAAACGATCGCGATAATGACGATCAACCCACTGATTCAGCGTGGCGAACAGTCGGTCGTTCATCATCACCGCAGGGTTAAGCGCCTGCCGTTCTGCTTCAGTCAGCACCACACGCAGACGCAGACACGCCGGACCGCCACCGTTGTACATGCTTTCACGCAGGTCAAAGACTTTCAGCTCGCGAATCGGCCCCCCGCTTGCCACCAGCTCCGTCAGATAGCGCCACACGCCCGGGTGCTGGCGCGACTCCTCTGGCAGCACCAACAGCATACCGCCGTCAGGATGGCGCAACAGTTGGCTGTTAAACAGATAGGTATTGACCGCATCGGCGACAGAGACTTGACTGCTCGGCACCACAATCGGCTGGAAACCCGGCACCGCTTCCGTCAGTTGTTGCAGTAGCTGCGGTTGATCGACAAAGGCTTCCTGATGGCAGAACAGCACCTGCTGGTTACTTACCGCGATCACATCATTATGAAAGACGCCCTGATCGATCACCGCAGGATTCTGCTGCGCAAACACAGTGCGGCTGACGTCCAGCTGATGCAGCCGCGCCACCGCTTCACTGGCCTCACGTGTCTGACGCGCCGGATAGCGTGCAGGAACATTACCCTGCTGCTGCCCGTCACGGCCATAAATAAACAGCTGTACGCCCGCATCACCATACTCGGCACCAAAGCGGTTATGGTTCGCGGCCCCTTCATCGCCGAACAGCGCGACTTGCGGCAACGCGTCATGCACACTGAAATGCCGTGGATCGCGGAAAATGGCCCGCAAAAGATCGGCCGTTTCCGGCGCTTCGATTGCACGATGAAACTTATTGTTCAGATTAGCGACGGTGAAATGCACACGACCATCGGCACTGTCTGCCGAAGGAGATACCGTTGCCGCGTTCGCCACCCACATGGCGGAGGCCGAACTCACCGCAGACAATAGCTGCGACGCCTGCTGTGCCGCTTTGGCCAATACCTGCTCATCCGTGCCGCTAAAACCCATTTGGCGCAGTAAAGGAAGATTGGGCCGCTCATGCGGCGGGATCACCCCTTGCACAAAGCCCAAATCAGCCAATGCTTTCATTTTCAGCAGTCCCTGCTTTGCCGCCAGACGCGGATTAGAGGGCTGCAACTGGTTGCGCGTCGAAGCTTCGTTACCAAACGACAATCCCGCGTAATGGTGCGTCAGGCCGACCAACCCATCGAAATTGGCTTCAAACGCCTTCATCATAATGACTCCTCAGCGGAGAAATCGAGGCCCGGTGACAGGCTGCCTGGCAGCGCCAGACTTGGGCTTTCCAGCGAAGCCATCGGCCACGCACAATAGTCGGCTGCATACCAGGCGCTGGCGCGATGGTTGCCGGAAGCGCCTATACCGCCAAACGGCGCGGTACTGGCGGCGCCCGTCAGCGGTTTATTCCAGTTCACAATCCCGGCACGCGCCTCAAGTAACAGCTGATCAAACTGCGCACGCTGCGGAGAGATTAGGCCGCATGACAGCCCGTAACGCGTGTTGTTTGCCATCTTAATCGCCTGCTCATACTCGTCGTAACGGATGACCTGCAACAGCGGCCCAAACACCTCTTCATCCGGCAGATTGGCCACACCAGTCATCTCGATGATACCCGGTGTGAGGATAGCGCTGTCACGGTCTGGCCAGTGCATGCCCAGCAGCACTTTACCGCCGGAAGCGATTAATTGTTGCCAGGCAGCAAAAATGTGCCCAGCAGCCGTAGGTGAAATTACGCTGCCCATAAAGGGTTGCGGTTCCGCGTTCCATGCGCCAGGCTGCAAACGCGCCGTGACTTCAACCAAACGTTGCAGGAAGGCATCGCCTGCGGCACCCCGTTTCACCAGCAAACGCCGTGCGCAGGTGCAACGCTGCCCGGCAGTGATAAAGGCAGACTGAATAGCGATATGTACCGCACCATCCAGATCGGCAGGATCTTCCACAATCAAAGCATTATTGCCGCCCATCTCCAGCGCGAGCATCTTCTCTGGCTGTCCGGCGAACTGGCGGTGCAGGTGATAACCGGTGGCCGCGCTGCCGGTAAACAGCAAACCATCGATTTGCGGCTCATGGGCCAGCGCCTGCCCCGTTTCACGACCGCCCTGCACTAGCGCCATCACGCCAGCGGGCAAGCCTGCCTGCTCCCACAGCGCGACGGTTTTTTCGGCGGTCATCGGCGTCAGTTCACTGGGTTTAAACACCACGCAGTTCCCGGCCAGCAACGCAGGAACAATATGGCCGTTTGGCAGATGCCCCGGGAAATTGTACGGGCCAAACACGGCCAGCACGCCGTGCGGGCGATGGCGCAACGAACTCTCACCTTCGGCCTGCTCACCGGTACGCGTGTGGTAGGCTTTGACCGAGATGGCAATCTTATTGATCATCGCCTGCACTTCAGTCAGCGTTTCCCAGCGTGGTTTGCCGGTTTCGCGGGCGATGGTTTCTGCCAGTGCGGTTTTATTGCTGTCGAGTAATTTGGCAAATGCCTCCACTAACGCCTGACGTTCAGCGACCGGTTTCCGTGCCCATGCCGGAAAGGCTGCACGTGCCGCTTCACAGGCCGCAGCAACCTGCGCACCGCTCGCGGCTTTACCCTGCCAGAGGGTTTCACCCGTGACCGGGTTATGTTTGCTAAAGCTCTCCGCGCCGCCCGTCACCCACTGACCATTAATAAAGTGCGTCATGCTTTTTTCTCCTCGCGGCACAGCGTAACGACACGCAGTGCATCGCCAAATTCACAGCGCAACGCGGTGCGTTGTGCTTCATTTATGCGTACCTTGCCGGATGAGATATCCACCGGCAGTAATGCGACACGGAAATGTAGGTAATCGCTGTTAGCCACCAGGCACAGCGGCCAGTTTTCATCGGCCTCACCCGCTTCCGCGTGAAGCATCTGGCTTTTGCGGATGGCGCGGATGCGATCGATCTCGCACTCCAGCGTTGGGCCACCGTCAAAAATGTCGATATAGTTGAGGTAGCGAAACCCTTCGGCTTCCAGAACGGCGCGTGCCGGTGCAGTTTTTGGATGCACTTCGCCAATGACCTTTTGTGCCGCTTCAGTCAGGTAATGGATATACAAAGGATGCTTAGGCATCAGCTCGGCAATAAAGGCTTTTTGCCCGGTGCCGCTGAGGAAATCGGCCTCGCTAAACTCCATCGAGAAGAAGCGGCTGCCGACGCTGTCCCAGAACGGGGAATGACCATTGTCGTCACTGACGCCGCGCATCTCTGCCACCACATGTTTCATAAAGCGGTCACGGAAATTCGCCATAAACAGGAAGCGCGATTTTGATAACAGGTAGCCATTCTTCCCGTCGCGATAGTCAGGATCGAGAAACAGCGTACAGAGTTCACTGCTGCCGGTGTGATCGTTACTCAGCGACAGAGTGGGCAAACTGGCATACACATTTAACTCTTTGGAGGCGTGCACCTGGGTGCCAACGCGGAAGTTGTACCAGGGATCCTGCAAACCTACCGCTACCTCAATGGCACAGATGCCTACGGCGCGGTTATCTTCGCTATCGGCCAACACAAACACATAGCCCTGCTCAGCGCGGGATAACGTGCCCTGCCAGGTCTGCAGTGACCGCTCAATTCGCGCTTTCAGTGTTTCGCTATCGGCAGGCAGCGAGGTTAAACCGCCCCCGGTTTTGCCCGCCAGCGACAGCAACTGCGCAAGGTCGTCACGTTCAACGGGGCGAATCACCATCATGATGCGGCTCCTGATAGCACGCGAGCGCAGGCACGTTCAAAACGAGCCAGCCCTTCTTTTACTTCTGCTTCACTGATGTTGAGCGCGGGCGCGAATCGCACCACGTTAGCACCGGCAATCAGCACCATTACGCCCTCTTCAGCAGCCGCGAGGTTAAATTGCTTGGCCTTACCAGCAAAATCTTCATTCAGCACCGCGCCAATCAGCAGACCCAGCCCACGGATCTCTTTAAAGATTGGCAGGCGTTGATTCAGTTCCTGCAACGCTGCGACAAACCACTGGTGGCGTTCAGAAACACCGGCCATAAAATCGGGCTGATTGATCAGCTCCATCACTTTGCCCGCCACAGCGCCCGCCAATGGGTTACCGCCATAAGTGGTACCGTGTGTGCCCACACCCATCACCAGCGCCAGATCTTCACGCATTAGCATGGCACCAATCGGGAAGCCGCCGCCCAACGCTTTCGCCGTGGTCAGAACGTCTGGCGTCACGCCATAGTGCATGTAGGCGTAAAGTGAACCGGTACGGCCCACCCCGCTTTGCACTTCATCGAAAATCAGCGTGGCCTGATGTTTGTCACACAACTCGCGTAAACCACGCAGGAAAGCCGGATCGGCAGGTAACACCCCACCTTCCCCCTGAATCGGTTCAACAATGACGGCGCAGGTTTGGTCATTGATCAGAGCGGCAGCAGAGGCAAGGTCATTGAAGTGGGCATGCTGAATTGCGGGAGGTAGCGGCGCGAAGTCGCGCGAGTAAGCGGGCTGACCGCCGGCGGACACCGTGAACAGCGTGCGGCCATGAAAGGCGTTATTGAAAGCCACGATGCCATTTTTTTCCGCACCAAATCGATCGTGCGCCACTTTACGCGCCAGCTTAAGTGCCGCTTCGTTGGCTTCAGCACCGGAGTTACAGAAGAACACACGGTCAGCAAAGGTGGCATCTATTAACTGCTTAGCCAGACGCAAGATCGGTTCATTTGTGTAACCATTACCGGTGTGCCACAGTTTGCTCGCTTGCTCTGTCAGAGCCTGTTGCAAAGCAGGATGCGCATGTCCTAAGGCATTGACCGCGATGCCACCTGCAAAGTCGATGTAATCCTTTCCCTGCTGATCCCAAAGTGTTGAACCTTCAGCGCGCACCGGTACAAAAGCCGCTGGGGCATAAACCGGCATCATCCATTGATCGAAATCGTGACGCGAAACTTGCAGTGACATAGCCATTTCTCCTGCTCCACTTCAGGTGAAGCTTTTGTTTTAAAATTGTTAAAAGCTGTTGTATTGCAGCTCTACTGTAGAGTGCAGTAAGCGTGCCAGCTAGCAGAAAAAATGCATAAATGGCTTTGAGTAACGCAATATCAATGAGTTAAGCAATGTCGATATTCACTTTAAATGCATAAAAAGTGAATACTTGTCTGATGTGGATTGATGTGCAGGAATTTCTTTAGCGGATTTATGCATTCGCAAAATGAAATCATGCTTTTGTGATCGAACATGAAATATTTCGCCAAAATGACGCGCGCAATGCCTCTTTTTGGGGCGAGCTGTGCACCAATGGTGCGCGGGAGTGCAGGAATTGTGCAGAGGCCGATCGCTGTTGAAGCCCGCTAATTGTGAACTTTATTAACAATTAACCGAGGCCAATAGAATGTTTTTTAATCAGGGTTAATTAAACGGATCCTAAATAACATTTAGTGACTAAGGTTATTATCAAATCGGAAATAAACAGATACAAAGTGGTGAACTTGATAATTACCCTGCTAATCATTAGGGGGTTCTGGATATTTGTTATTGAACAATAACGCATAGGCTTGTGCTATTTAACTCACAAAATTAAAATTTTACTGACCGTTCTTTAACCTACATTAAAGCTTTTATTTTCAATATCTTAGTTATTTTATCAACCCATTAACTCTTCATGAATGGGATAAGTTTATCCAATGTAAAATCCCACATATTGGAAGTTAAGATTAAAAATCACACAAAAAGCCAATAGGAAATATTTAGTTACATATATTGCACTTTTGATCTTGAACTTTTTGTGTCATTTTCTTTTCACCCCGAAAGCGGGGATACAATTAAAAAATATCACAGGGTAAAAATAAATGATGAAGCGCTCTTTACTGGCAGCAGTGATGCCTTTACTGCTGGGACTTTCTTCGGCTCACGCCGCCGAAATCTATAACAAAGATGGCAACAAACTGGATCTGACCGGCAAAATTAACGTTTCGCATTTGTTCTCTGATAACGACAGCTCAAACGGCGACGTGTCTTCTTACACCCGTATAGGCTTTAAAGGCGAAACCAAAATTAATGACCAACTGACCGGTTATGGTCAGTGGCAATACCAGTACAGCCTGAGCAACTCTGAAGGCAGCGATGCGAACTCAGGCAACAAAACCCGTCTTGGTTTTGCTGGTCTGAAAATCGCTCAGTTCGGTTCAATCGACTACGGTCGTAACTACGGTCTGGTTTACGACGTATTGGGTTACACCGATATGCTGCCGTACTTCGGTGGTGACTCGGGTTATACCGATGCCTTCCTTTCTGGCCGCTCAACGGGCGTGCTGACCTGGCGCAACAAAGATTTCTTCGGTCTGGTGAAAGGCTGGAACTTTGCGGCACAGTATGAAGGTAAAAATGAGCGTTCTGACAGCGCCACCGCGAGCAATCTGGCAGTGCGTCGTTCAAATGGTGACGGTTTCGCACTTTCAACTTCATACGATTTCGACTTTGGTTTAAGCATCGTAGGTGCTTACGCTAACCTGGACCGTGTCACGGCACAAAATACCGCGACCTACGGCAGAGGCGACAAAGCGCAGAGTTGGGCAACCGGTCTGAAGTATGATGCGAACCAGATTTACCTGGCGACCATCTATGGCGAAACCCAGAACGCGACTCCGGTCGGCAATACTGGTTTTGCGAATAAAGCGGTGAATTTTGAAGCCGTTGCACAGTATCAGTTCTTGAACGGTCTGCGTCCTTCTTTAGCTTATGTTTCTTCTCGTGCTAAAGATCTGGAAAACAATGTCGGTGATACTGACCTGTTCAAATACGTTGCCGTTGGCCTGACCTATTACTTCAACAAAAACATGTCTGCTTACGCGGAATATAAGATCAACTTGTTGAAAGATAATAATCCGTTGAACATCAATACTGACGATGTTACCGCTGTAGGCTTGGTGTATCAGTTCTAAGTTGGTTTCCCCTCATTGCATACCGGCTAGTGTCGGCTGGGTATGAGCCAAGGGCAGCGCAAGCTGCCCTTTTCTTTTGTATAAGCTAAAAAATCAGTACTGGATCGTGATTCAGGACGCGCTAACCGTCTGTATTCGCTATTTATCTTCATGACTCAACTCATGGAGACTGCAATAAATGATTCGACCTTATGTTTTGGCGCTGTTACTGATTCTCATCTCTTCTTATGCACAAGCTGGAACCGGATTCCGCCAACTGACGCTAGAAGCGCAAACCGCTCGACCACTCAACGTGACCCTCTGGTACCCCAGCAACCCGGCAGGTGCGTCCGAGCAGGCAGGAGAAAATGCAGCGTTTTACGGCGAGTCAGTATTACGTAATGCCACTCCTCTGCATCAACCTCATCCCTTAATTATGCTGTCCCATGGATATGGTGGTAGCTGGCGCAATCTGAACTGGTTAGCCGTTGCCTTAGTGGCGCAGGGTTATATGGTTGCCGCTCCCGATCATCCGGGCACCACCACGGCAAATACTGAACCGCAATTTGCTCAACAGCTGTGGCTTCGTCCGCAGGATATTAATCAGTTAATCGCTGCGTTGCAGGCGAACCCGCAGCTGGCAGGCGAAGTGGATACCACGCGTATTGCGGCCATCGGACATTCACTGGGTGGTTGGACGGTGCTGGAATTGGTGGGTGCACAATTTTCATCGGCATCCTATATTCAAGATTGCCAGCACCGTCAGCAACTCTCAGACTGTAAGCTAATTGAAACCTTGGGGATCAATCACACCGCCAATCATGCATTACTGGATGCGCCCTTGCGCAATCCCGTCATTAAAGCAGCCGTGTCGCTCGATCTGGGTTTAGCTCGCGGATTCACGCCAGAGAGCCTGGCCAATATCAACGTGCCGGTGATGGTGCTTTCCGCAGAACAGGATAGCGTTGAGTTACCTGCCTCGCTGGAATCCGGTTATCTGGCACAGCATATTCCACCGCGCTGGGTGCAGTTCTCACGTGTTCGTGGCGCAACCCACTTCAGCTTTATGCAGCGCTGTAAACCTGATGCCGTAGCGCTGATTGATAAGTTTTCACCCGGCGATGGCATTATCTGTAACGATCAGGGCAGCCGCAGTCGTGCGACCATCCATCAAGATATCATTCAGCGAATCACACCCTTTCTCGCTCAGGCGCTGAATTTCCCAGCTGCCGAAAGGCGCTCGGCGTCATCCCGCTAATACGTAGGAACTCGCGATTGAAGTTAGATTTGGTGGTGAAACCTGATGCCAACATAATCTCCGTAATCGGCAGAGAGCTGTTACGAAGTAAATGCTGTGCGTGAGAAATACGCAGACCATTAATCCACTGTGAGACATTGCAGTGGTAAGTCGTATTCACGGCGCGAGAAATCTGACGAGCAGGAATGCCGGCTTTCCGCGCCAACATATTCAACGTCAGGTTGTTCTCAAGAAACAGCGCATCTTTACGCAGCCGTTCTTCCAGTTGTTCGCAAAGCGCGGCCTGCTCAGGGGATGGGATATCAACAACCTCAGCCTCGGGCACTGACGTTTCGGCAATTGGGCGTGTACGTGCGGCAAGCGCAATGGCCAGTGCCAGAAAAGGCAGCATGAATGTTTGCAACAGCGCTATGAGTGGAAGCGCAAATTTACCCTGATGCCAGGCAAATTCCACTGCCACTAACAGGTCAGTGACGCCGGAGAAACAGAGAAAAATACCAGTCGCCAGCGCCATCTTCGCCGCGAATGGCACTTCGCTAATACGCACCTCAGTCAATTTCTCGCTGCCGCATATTCCTACATGGATCAGTGCCATGCCGTAAGCAAGATAGAGTGCAAACAGCACGGCATCAATGGCTGGGGGCCAGCATTGCTGAATAATAATAGCCAGTATCACTGGCGCGATGTGCCAACGAGAAACGCTATGTTGGGTGAGATGACTGAAACAGTGCCACGCCAGCGCAGGCAGCACCGTTGCGATCAAGACACGAAGCAGCATCAGCATCGGCGAGGGCCAGACCCAACGCACTATTCCCACCGTGAGTAATAGCGAGCATAAAAGGAGGAAGCGTAGCGTATGGCGATGACGTTGCCGATCGCCAATCCATAGCGTCAACATTAAGATTAGCAGCACCAGCAGCGTGACCAGCGGCAGTGGAATTGATGGCATAGCGAGGAAGTCCATTCCTGAAATTCAGCTGCCATGTTACACAGGATCAACCCTCATCCGGCAGCAATTTCTTCGTCGTTTACTGGCAGAGTTACGGTGCCATGACGTTGAAGCGGTTGTCCTCTCCTGAGTCAATCGAGAAAGGCTCCTGTAGCTGCAGGGTGATCCAGTTTGACGTTACGCGGCTGCCTTTACTGTCTTCTAATGTCACCGAGAGACGATAGCGGTTGCTGGCACCTGAGGTGGCGTCCCATGCGGGCATGATGATGCTCCAGCCCTGCGGATCGTTAGGGTTACTGCCCGGCGTCAGGCTAAGTGCCTGCGTATCACCCTGCCAGACCACTTTAGTAATCGGATTGGCATTACGGATTTGTAGCTTCAGCGGCAGGCTCTCCCCGCCGTTAAGCTGCCACGGCGGCGTGGCGAGGAACACCGATAAGGTTTTACGCTGGCGATACTCCATCACCGGCGTGCTGTTGCGGGTGACCATATCGTAACGGCTGCCACGCAGCGATCGCGCCTCGGCTACATTATCCGCGCTGAGTTGCTGGCTGAGCGGCACGCCAAAGCGATAGTTGAGATGCAGGCCAAGTTGATCCTGGCTCTCACCTTCATTGCTGGTTTTGTGGCTGGCAGAGAAGGTGACCAGTGGCACCGGCGTGTAGGAGACACCAAAGGTCAATGCCGACGGATTATGGTAGCTGTTGCCGGTATTAAATAAATCCACGTCGTTGCCGAGATACTGCTCCCAACTCACCGACATGCCTAGCTGGCGATAAAACGGTAAGTAGCCTTGCGTCGTGACGTCGTAGCCACGCGCCAGGCGTTCCTGTTGAAAAGGATCGCGGTTTTGCCAGCCTGAAAGTGGCGTGTAATAGTTAGCAGAGAAGCGTAGGTAGTCGCTCCAGGCTTCTGTTCCCAGTGATGCTCGCTGCAACCCGCTGTTGAACATCCGGTCGACGAAGCCGTTGTAGCCTAGTAGCCATTTTCCTGCCGTCCAGCGCTGTCCGAGTCCCAGATTGCCCACCAGCCCGTCATCGGTTTGATGGAAACCCACTTCAGTGAAGGTGAGATATTGATAACGATCGGCCCACGGCGTCAGCAGGGATGCCCCGCTACCGGTGAAGTTGCCGTCCATATCTACGTTGAAGTCGATCTGCGCTTTGCCATAGGGTGACAGTAGCGACTGCCCTTCATCGACAACGCGATCCCCCAGTTCATCACGAAAGTGATTGAAAGCCCAAATCCCCGCCTGATGGCCAAAGGTACTGTCATTGCTGCTGTCCTGGCTTGCCTCCCCAATGCTTTTTGCGATGGTTGCCAGCTGTTTACTGAAGGCGGCATTCTGATCCTCATAACCCAGCGCAGGCAGCGCATCCGCCATTTTTTGGAAGCGTGTTGGATCGCTGAACGGCGTTTCTGCGACATGGGTGTCTGTTACCAGAGCCAAAGCTGGCGCCGACAAGATTAAGCCCATGGCAGCGGGCAGGATGCGCAGAGATTTGAAGGTAAACAAAACAGGTAACATAACAAAAACAGGCTTTTATCCAGTTAAGAATTAGAGGTAGATCACAAATTCCTACTGGAATACCCTAGCACATTCTGCCGTTGATGCCGAAAACACTGGGGTAATTCGGACATTTTACATACGGATATCGTGGGTCAAGGAAGTCAGGGATGACACACACGGTGGTAACGGTAATAAAGCAAGCAGGTGTCGCACCGGGGCTGGCGGTCCTCGCGCCGCTAGCGCGGTGCCTTCACTTCACTCGTATGCCTTACGGACCGGTGCCGATGGAACATCCATGTTCCAGCGCCACCTTTCGCCCGCGTCCTGCGGGCTCTCCTGGCATACTCACTCCGTTCAGCGCTGCGGATGCCTGCCCCGATACGCCATCAGCCTGCTTATCGGCGTCACTGCGGGTTGCTTAAAAATTCTTTTAATTCTGGAGCAATGCTGCCCACATCAAACCGCTGATTAATTAAGAGAAAATCAGCCCGCCATCCACATTAATAGTCTGCCCGGTGATATAGCGTGCATCGTCAGAAGCGAGGAAAGCCACCAGCCCGGCCACATCTTCGGGTTGGCCGGCGCGCTTCAGCGGGATATTTTCCACCCACTCGGCCATCAACTCTCCTTTACCGTACTGCTTTTTATCACTGCTGAGGATTTCCCCCCACACGCGGTCGTTGTAATCCCACATCTCGCTTTCAATAATGCCGGGACAGAAGGCATTGACGGTGATATGCCAGGGCGCTAATTCCAGCGCCAGGCTCTGGGTAATACCAATTACCCCCATTTTGCTGGCGGCGTAGTGCGGCGTGTAGATAAATCCCTGCCTTCCCTGCCCTGACGAGGTGTTGATCAAACTGCCGCTGCCCTGTTTCACCATGTACCTGGCCGCCTCGCGACAGCACAGCCAGACACCGGTGGTATTGACCGCCAAAATCTTTTCAAAGTCGCTTTTCGGCATCGCGTCAAAGCGATCAATGGTAATCACCCCGGCATTCTGGATTGAGACATCGATGGTGCCAAAGCGCTGTGCGGCCTGCTGATACAAGCGCTGCACGTCGGCCTCATCGGTGACATCCACCTGCAACGGTAAGATTTCACTGCCGAATTTTTCTTCAATCTCTTTTGCCGTGGTGAAGACCCGCTCTGAGTTTGACACCATCACCAGTTTTGCCCCATCGCGCGCAAAGCGGGCGGCGATGCCGGCCCCTATGCCACGGCATGCGCCGGTTATCACCACTGTCTTTCCACTAAAATCGCGTGTCATATTGCCTCCTGTTATCCATGCGTTGCTTCAGGCAGGGCGGCCGATTGCTGCTTTTTTTCATGTCTGCGCAGCAGCACCACCTTACTTTGTAATTTTTGCTGGAACTGATCGATGACCACGGCGGTGACAATCACCAGCCCTTTAATCACCATTTGCCAGAAATCGCTGACGCCCATCATCACCATGCCATCCGCGAGGAAGACGATGACAAAGGCACCGATTATCGAGCCTGATACACGACCTCGACCTCCCGCCAGCGCCGTCCCGCCCAATACCGTTGCCCCGATGGCATCCATCTCGAACATGTTGCCGGTCATCGGGTGTGCTGTTTGTAATTGCGAGGCGACGATCAGCCCCACCAGCGCGGCACACAGGCCTGAGAAGGCGTACACAAAGACTTTCACTTTGATGATTGGCACACCCGCCAAACGAGCAGCGGATTCATTGCCACCCGTGGCATAGATGTAGCGTCCCAGCGGTGTTTTTCGTGTCAGGTAGAGGCCCAGCAGTAAGAAGCCCACCATCAGCCAGATGGGGATATAAATACCTAACAGACTGCCAGAACCGAGAAAGGCAAAGCCGGTGTTGCCCAGTGCAGGCATGCCCACCAGATTGGCGTAAGTGCTGCCATCGTTAAACAACAGTGCCGCACCACGGGCGACGTACATCATCCCCAGCGTACAGATAAACGGCGCCACGCCGAGACGGGTGACCACCGCGCCGTTGATTAAACCCAGCACGATACCGAACAGCGCCACCACCAGAATCACTTCCGGGACATTAAAGAACAACGTATTGCCCCCCCACAGCGGCACACCATTGGTGAGTAACGCTCCGGCGACCATGCCGCAAATCCCCGCTACGGCACCCACCGAGAGGTCGATGCCGCCGGTGAGGATCACCAGCGTCATCCCGATCGCCAGTAAACCGGTGATGGCCACGTGCTGCGTCATAATCAGCAAATTGGAGGTGGTCAGGAAATTCGGCACCATAAAACTGAAAAAGCCGACCACGATCAGTAAGGCGATAAAGGTACGCGCCTTAAGTAAGTACATATAGAGCAGGTATTTCTGGTTCATCGGTTATTCTCCTGCGGCTCAATCATGCGGCGTCGAGGCGCTAATCAGGGCTTCACGTGTCGCCGCGCTGCGCGGTAAATCGGCGGTAATGCGGCCATCCGCCATCACCAGAATGCGATCGGCCAGTGCCATCACCTCGTCCAGTTCGGAAGAGGAGAACATCACCGCCAGACCCTGCTGTGCGAGGTTGCCAATCAGGTGGTAAACATCGGTTTTCGCCCCGACATCAATGCCGCGCGTTGGCTCGTCCAGCAACACCACCTGCGGGCCGGTCATCAATGCCTTACCCAACACCACTTTCTGCTGGTTGCCGCCGCTTAAGGAGGTGATTGGCAGTTCTGGGTCGCTGACCTTGATGGCGAGGTGGCCAATCATTTCATCCACCCGCGATTGCTCTTTTTGTGGGTTGAGCAGCCGCAAGGCGCGACGAAAACCGCGCAGGCTGAGGTCGCTCAAGGTCATGTTGGCGGTGATGGACATCAGCTGCACCACGCCTTCGGTCTGTCGATCTTCGGGAACTAAAGCGATGCCTTTTTTCAGCCGCTGCTGGAAGTTACTTTTATCCAGCGTGGCGCCATTGAGGCTGACGCTGCCGGACTGGCAATGCATCATGCCAATCAGCCCTTTAAACAGCTCAGTGCGTCCCGCCCCCAACAAGCCATAAATCCCGATCACCTCCCCTTTGCGCAGTGAAAACGACACATCATTCAGCTTGTAGCCGCCGTTCTGATGCAGCGCGGTCAGGCCGTTGACGTTCAATACGGTTTCACCCTGCGGGGCCGGTTGGTAATCGAAGTGTTTTTTCTTGTCGCCCACCATCTGTTCGATGATCCAGGGCACCGAGGCGTCACGCACGTCGCGCTCGCTGATAAAGCGTCCGTCACGAAAAATGGTGATGTGGTCACCAATCTCCATCAACTCTTCCAGCCGATGGGAAATGTAGATGATGGTGACACCGCGGCGTTTGAGCTGGTCAATGACGTTGAACAACACTTTCACTTCAGACTGGCTCAGGGCGCTGGTGGGTTCATCCATGATCAGCACGCGCGTGTCCTTCGACAGCGCCCGCGCGATCTCCACCAGTTGCTGATGACCGATGCCCAGTTCCCCTAAAGGCGCATAAGGATCGACATCCAGCTCCAGTCGCTCCAACAGGGATTTCGCCAGTGCGTACTGATACTTCTCGTTGATCACGCCACGCTGGAAAAACTCATTGGCAATAAAGATGTTGTCCATCACGTTCATGTTGGGGAACAGGTTCAGCTCCTGGAAAATAATGCTGATACCGTGTTTTTCCGCCTGATGCGTCGAGTTCAGCGTGACCACTTCGCCATCCAACAGGATGTCGCCCGAGGAAGGCGTTTCGACCCCCGCCAGCATCTTCATCATGGTGGATTTGCCCGCACCGTTCTCACCGATCAGCACATTCACTTTGTTGCGATAGACGCGGTAATTCACCTGATCGAGTGCCGTCACGCCGGGATAAATGCGTGACACATTGCGGGTCTCGATAATCACGTCCGATTGAGGATTCTGCATGCCCGCTCCTTACTGCCGGGTGATGGCAGCGGGCGTCACATTCGGCACCTGCTGTGGGATATCAAAACTGCTAAACACACCAGATATCTGAACTTTATCGCCCACCTTCGGCTTGAAGTTATTCATCATGGTGGCCGCTTGTTGGTTTATCGCGCGGCTGTAATCACCGAACAGCACCTGATCGTTGAAATCCTGATAGCTCGCCCCTTTATAGGCATCACGCAGAACCGTGCCTGGGAAAATCGGGCCGATTTGTACCGTCACATCGTCACCGGAGACATCCTTCACGGTCATGCGGCCGTTACGTGACGTGGTGTTGACTGCCGTCACTTCGCCACTCACCTTGACACTGAATACGCAGGGGTTCTCCTCCTGCGAACGGTAGCCATAGGTTTTACAGGCGCTGTCAAAATCGTTGGTCGATTTCAAGGCATTCAGCAGCTCAGCGACCGGTTTCGCATCATGCTCGACCTGCGGTACCAGTTTTTGCTGCCAGGTCTGTGCAATGTTGTCCATCTTAGGATTCGGGGGATTTTTCAGGTCGGCCAGCTCCTGCTGCGACACAATGCGGCAACCGCTAAGGATCACGACAGGAAGCAGTAACCAGAGTCGTTTGTGCATCATTTACTCCTGGACGCCCGCAATGCGGGCGTACCGATGATTAATTACGACTTGTAGTTAAAGTCCTGTACGCCTTTGGCATTGTCTGGGGTAATCAAGATGCCGCGGAACATCACGCGCTGTTTCTCTGGCTTGACGCCTTTCTGGATAAAGTTGTCGAGGTCCGTCACTCCCTGCGCGGCAATGGCTTGCGCCTGTAACATCACAGTGGCTTTCAGATCGCCTTTTTCCACCGCATCACGCTCATCATTACTGCCATCAATGCCCACTACCGTCACATCGGTGCGGCCTGCAGCTTTCAGCGCGGCAATCGCACCTAATGCCACCGGACCGTTGCCGCAAATCACCCCTTTCACATCGGGATGCGCCTGCAGGATGCTGTCCATGATGCGCTTGCCATCAATCAGGGTGCCTTTAGCATCCTGACGCGCCACGCTTTTCATGTCGGGGTACTGGTCCAGCACCTGGTGGAAGGATTTAGAACGCGTCACGCAGTTGTTGTCAGCAAGGTTACAGGTCAACTCGGCATAGCTGCCCTTCTCGCCCATTTTCTCAACAAATACGTTGGCGACATCGGAACCGGCCTGGAAGTTATTGTGCGTGATTTGTACCAGCGCCACGTCATCCACCGGGATTTCACGGTTGATCAGCACCACCGGAATACCGGCATCTTTCGCTTTTTTGATGGCGGCTACGCTGGCGGTTGAGTCAGCGTTATCCAGTACGATCCCCTGCACTTTTTTACCGATAGCGGCATCGATCAACTCACTTTGTTTTTTCACATCTTCGCCGTGCGACAACACGCTGGTTTTATAGCCAAGCTCTTGTGCTTTGAGGTTGGCACCTTTGGCTTCGGAGGCGTAATAAGGGTTATCAAGGGAGTTAACCAGAATCATGATCGTGCCTTTATCGGCAGCGAAACTGGCTTGAGCAAACAGGCAACTGGCAATGGCGGTGAACAGCAGGGTACGTTTTTTCATCTTCGTGTTCTCTCATTGTTTTGTCGTTATGGTAGGGGTGAGGCCTTACTGGTGCTGGCGCGGTGTTACCAGATGGTGAAACCGCCATCGATCATTAAATCTGCGCCGGTGATCATGTCGCTGCCGTTGCTGGCGAAAAACAGTACGGCGGCGGCGATTTCATCGGTGTAAGCAAAGCGGCCTAAAGGGATCAGTTTTTTCATCTGCTCGCCCTTCTCACCGCGCCAGGCTTTTTCCCCCATCGGCGTCAGTACCACGGTGGGTGACAGGGTGTTGACGTTGATGCGATGCGGCGCGAACTCTTTCGCCATCACTTTGGTCATGCCGAGCAGGCCGGCTTTTGCGGAGGTGTAAGCCACGTGATTATCAATAGCGATAGACGCAGCCTGAGAGGCGATATTGATGATTTTGCCGCCCTTACCGGCGCGTACCATGCGCTTGCCCGCCGCCTGTGAACAGAGGAAAGGGCCGGTGAGGTTAACGGCTATCTGCTTTTGCCATTCGGCAACGTCGGTTTCCAGTACCGGCTGCAACATCACATAGCCGGCGCAGTTCACCAGAATATCGATGTGGCCGTAGTGCTGTTCAACCTGTTCAAAGGCCGCCTCGACAGACGCAGCGTCAGTCACATCACAGCACACCAGCAGCACGCTATCGGCGGAGAACTGATCTTGCACTGCCGCCACTTTGTCACTTTCGAAAGGCGGGTATAGCAGTGCCAGCCTTGCCCCTTTCTCCAGCAACATGGCGTTACTCGCCATGGCAATCCCACCCAGCCCGCCAGTGACCACCGCCACTTTGCCGGTTAAATCCAGGTCGGTGTTTACGCCGTAGCGCAGGTTGACATCGTATTCCCCACTCATCCTCTCTCTCCTGTGCGTGCCCGGCAGCTCTGATAATGTCTGGCCGTGTGAGTACATGGCTTTATTGATTTTCGAACAAAAATATAAGCTATCGTTTCGCAATGGTTTGTGGAGGAGATCAAATTTCATACAAATGATGTGAATTAATTTTACATAACTGTTTTTATTGAAAATAATAAATGACTGTCATTTTTGATATAGAAATATCGGCTGCAGCGGCAATGAGAAATCAATCGCATGGCTTTATCTTATTTTCATTCGAAAATGTACATTTGTGCAGGTTGCCTCGCAAATCCTCAAGGCGCAGAGTAAAATCATCACGGGTTTTCTTATGGGCAAAACCAGACCGTGATTGGAAAGAGGGAGCATTTCGATTGAAAAGCAAAACTGAGCAGTTGGCTGATATGCAACAGCGCCGTGAGAAGATCCTGGAGATGATCCGTGAAGACGGCACCGTCACGGTAAAAGCCTTGACCGATACTTTTGGCCTGACCGAAGCCACCATCCGTACCGATTTACGCATGTTGCAAAAGGCCGGGCACGTTCAGCGCTATCACGGTGGTGCCACCCTCATGACCGGAAAACAGAATACGGGTGCACTGCTACTGGAACGTCAGACGCATCTCGAAGAAAAAGAAGCCATTGGCCGCCTGGCGGCGCAGCATGTGGAAAATGGCGACACGGTGATTTTCGATTCCGGTACCACCACCACCGCGATTGCTGAGGCGATTGGGCATATCCGTCGTTTATCAGTGATCACCACGGCGGTGAATATCGCACTGAAGCTTGGTGGGGAGCCCGGCATAAACATCCTTTTGACGGGAGGCACCTTTAAGTTCCCGACGCTCTCCACCTCAGGGGAAAAAGCCGCCTCCTTCTTCGAGAACGTGCTGGCAGAGAAACTGTTTCTCGCCACCGCCTGCATCTCGCCACGCCTCGGCCTCAGCTTCCCGAGTGAAACCGATATCAAAGTCAAAATGGCGATGATCAACTCAGCCAGTACGGTTTACGTGGTGGCGGACTCCAGCAAAATCGATAAGGTGTCGATGTTTGCGCTGCCGTGCGAATGGAGCAAGATTCATTATTTGATCACGGACAGCGGGATTACTGCCACTCAGATTGCCGCATTTGAGGCGTTGGGTGTGCAGGTGTTGGTGGCAGGTGTTGAAGAGATGAAAAAGCGCGCCGTATTTTAACGGCGGCTGACGAAAATGGGCCGTGTTATGGCCTGTTGGGGCGGCCAGCTGACCGCCCGCCGCATCAGAACCCTAAGCTATCCAGCAGGTCATCAACCTGGTCCTGGTTCGCCACCACACCGGGTGCGTTGGCGTGGATCTGCGGACCATTCAGCAGACTGCTGGCATCTTTACGCGCCGCTGCATTGGCTTCTGGCATATTCTCCAGTAGCACCATCAGCAGTTGACGTTCGATCTCCTGGATCACATCCATCATGCGCTTGATTACCTGACCGGTCAGGTCCTGGAAATCCTGCGCCATCATGATTTCCAACAATTGCTTGTTGGTATAAGACGTGTGCCCCGGTACGTCGGTCAAAAATTGACGCGTATCCGAAACCAACTCACGCGCATCAGTCAGTTCAATCGGATTTTCAAACCACGCATCCCAACGGCCTTTCAGCTGGTTGGCGCTGGATTCCATTTGGTCCTGGTGTGGCTGCGCAGCTTCTACGCAGTTCAGCGCACGTTCTGCCGCTTGCGCCGTCATTTGCACCACGTAATCCAGACGGTCACGCGCGTCCGGAATGGCTTCCGCCGCTTCGGCAATCGCCTGGTCTAACCCCAATTCGCGCAGGCTGTCACGCAACATGCGCGTCAGCGAGCCGATACGGGTAATAATGTCGTGTGCCGAGGCTTCTTCGGTTGGTTTCGGAAGGTCGCTCATCACATCTCCTTACATACCCAGTTTTTCGAAAATTTTGCCCAATTTCTCTTCGAGTGTTGCCGCAGTAAATGGCTTCACGACGTATCCGCTGGCACCGGCTTGTGCGGCTGCGATGATGTTCTCTTTCTTGGCTTCTGCCGTCACCATCAGCACCGGCAGTTTGCTCAATGCGGCATCGGCACGAATCGTCTGCAGCAGTTCCAGACCATCCATGTTTGGCATATTCCAGTCAGAGACGACAAAATCAAAGCCGCCAGCACGCAGTTTGGTCAGCGCATCAACACCGTCTTCTGCTTCTTCAACGTTATTGAACCCCAGCTCCTTCAGCAGGTTACGCACGATACGACGCATCGTGTTGAAATCGTCCACCACCAAAAAGCGCATATTTTTATCAGCCATATCTACTCCTGTGTTGTCTTGTCCGGCAGGACCGGCTCGTTAAATTCGCAATGCCTGTCCGGCGCTAATTTTCGCCAGCATATGCTGGCTGATGTGTCCTAAATCGACGACTTCACTGGTGCCGCCCATCGCAATCGCTTCGCGCGGCATACCAAATACGACGCAGCTGGCTTCGTCCTGCGCGATGGTCCAGGCACCCGCGCGATGCATTTCCAGCATCCCGGCGGCACCGTCATTCCCCATCCCGGTCAGAATCACGCCCACTGCATTTCGTCCTGCATGAACCGCAACCGAGCGAAACAGCACGTCAACTGACGGCTTATGGCGGTTCACTGGCGGTCCATCATTAAGTTTCACCACGTAGTTTGCGCCACTGCGGCCTAACTCCATGTGCATCGCCCCGGGTGCGATGTAGGCATGTCCGGGCAAAATACGCTCGCCGTCTTCTGCCTCTTTCACGGTGATCTGGCACAGCTTGTTCAGACGCTCGGCAAAGGAACGCGTGAATCCCGGTGGCATATGTTGCGTGATCAGCAGTGCTGGGCTGGTGGCAGGCAGCGGTTGAAGCACATGGCGAATTGCCTCTGTGCCGCCGGTTGACGATCCGATGGCAATCAGTTTTTCACTACTCAGTAACGGACCGGCTTTCAGCGTCACCTGGGCTGGCGTAGCAGGCCGCGCATGCAATTTCGCCCGCGCCGCGGCACGAATTTTGTCAGCGATCATCTGGCTGTAGGCCAGCATGCCCTCACGAATGCCTAACTGCGGCTTGGTGACAAAATCCACCGCACCTAATTCCAGTGCGCGCAGGGTGACTTCCGAACCTTTTCCGGTCAGCGAAGAGACCATCACCACCGGCATCGGGCGCAGACGCATCAGCTTCTCAAGGAAGTCGAGGCCATCCATACGCGGCATTTCCACATCCAGCGTCAGCACCTGTGGGTTGTACTGTTTGATTAAATCCCGCGCCACCAGGGGGTCCGGTGCCGTCGCGACCATCTCCATATCGGCATGGCTATTGATGATCTCGGTCATCAACTGGCGCATTAACGCAGAGTCATCCACGCACATTACGGTGATTTTGCTCATCGTCTTTCCTTGGTCAATCCATAGACTGTCTGTCCACGCAGCCAGAACTCTTTACTGATCTGGCTGAAGTTCTCTGAATGGCCGGCAAACAACAAGCCGCCCGGCTTCAGCAGGGGAACGAAACGGCGCAAGATTTTCTCCTGCGTCTCTTTATCAAAATAGATCATCACGTTACGACAGAATATTGCGTCGAACGGACCCGGCAACGCCCAGTCGTTAGCCAATAGGTTCAACTGCGAGTAATTCACCATGCCAGCCAGCTCAGAGCGCACACGCACCATGCCTTCATGTGGCCCGGTGCCGCGCAGGAAAAAGCGCTGCAGCTGTGATTGCGACAAGGTGCGCAGCTCTTCCTGGCGATAGACACCCGCCACGGCCTTTTCCAATACTTGCGTATCGATGTCGCTGGCGTGCACCTGGAATTTACCCGGTCCGGTGCCTAGCGTTTCCGCCAGCGTCATGGCGATGGAGTACGGCTCTTCGCCGGTTGAGGCGGCGGTACTCCACACGCTGTAACTGCCACTGCGCTTACGCGCATGATCCGCGAGGATCGGGAAATGGTGCGCCTCGCGGAAAAATGAGGTCAGGTTGGTGGTCAGCGCGTTGATAAACGCCTGCCACTCAGCACTGTTCTGGTCTTGCTCCAGCAACGCCAGATAACGACCAAAATCATCAATATTCAGCATGCGCAAACGGCGCACTAAGCGGTTGTAAACCATCTCCCGCTTATGATCGGCCAGCACAATACCTGCGCGCTGATAGATCAGCTGGCTGATACGACGAAAATGAGTATCTGAGAGCGGCAGGCGCTGCACCATTTGCGAGAGCAGCGTTGTCGCTTCACTTTGATCCAATAACGTCGATTTCTTCATGTCAGGTCACCCGGCAACAAACTGATTAAATTGTGATACTGCGGTTACTGCTGTGCTGCCAGTTGGGCCGCCTTGCGGCGGCCACTCGGATTAAAAGGTTTCCCAGTTTTCGTCCGCGTTACGTGTACCTGCCGGTTGCGCCAGCGCTTTTGGCGCGGCTGAACGCAAAATTTTTGGCGCTGTAGTTACGTTAACGGCCTGAGCGACAAATTCTTTACCAATATTGAACACGGCAACCGACTGTTTCAGTCGGCTGGCCTGATCTTCCAGTGCCGCCGCTGCCGTCGCGGACTCTTCCACCAGCGCGGCGTTCTGCTGAGTAACCCGATCCATTTCGTTCACCGCTAAGCCAACCTGGTCGATCCCGCGGCTCTGCTCATCAGACGCAGAGGCGATTTCACCCATGATGTCGGTCACACGCGTGACGGCATTAACGATGTTGGTCATGGTTTCGCCGGCGCTTTCTACCAGCACCGAACCGGTGTTCACGCGGCTCACCGAATCCTCAATCAGACCTTTGATCTCTTTTGCTGCCTGGGCGCTGCGTTGTGCCAGGCTGCGCACTTCGCCCGCGACCACCGCAAAACCACGGCCCTGTTCACCGGCACGCGCGGCTTCAACCGCGGCGTTCAGCGCCAGGATATTGGTCTGGAAGGCGATGCCATCAATGACGCTGATAATGTCGGCAATTTTCTTCGAGCTACCGGTGATCTCTTTCATGGTGGTGACCACGCCATCGACCACTTTGCCGCCGTGCTGCGCCGTTTCTGAGGCGGTCAGCGCCAGCTGTGAAGCCTGACGGGCGTTTTCGGCGTTCTGTTTCACCGTGGCGGTTAACTGCTCCATGCTGGCGGCAGTCTCTTCAAGCGAAGCTGCCTGCTGCTCGGTGCGAGAGGAGAGATCGTTGTTGCCCATGGCGATTTCACTGGCGCCGGTATAGATGGCGTCTGAACCATCACGCACGGTACGCACGGTGTTAGACAGCTCCTGCTGCATATGCTGGAGCGAGCTGAGCAATTCGCCCATCTCGTTACGCATGCTGACATCAATCTGCTGCGTGAGATCACCACGCGCGATATGGCGGATATGCTCAATACTCTGTTTCAGAGGACGGATCAGCACGTTACGCATGCCATTCCACACCAGCAGAATCACCAGGAAGGTCACCAGCAACGTGCCAAGTACCAGCATGATAGAGTGTTGATAAGCGCTTTCGTTGGCATCGATACCCTGCTTGGCCAACACCATGTTATTAGCGAGCCAGGCGTTGTAATCGGTTTCAAACTTATTCTGGAAACCCTGCGTCGGCTGGTCGACGAAACCTTTGAAATTTCCTGCACCCAGGAAATCAATCAGCTCAGCCAGTGCACCACGGAAGGCTTTATAGTTCGCCTGTAACGTCAGCACGTTTTCGGCAGACTTGCCTTTTTCAGACAAGTTGGCGTTGAACTCAGCAAACCCTTTGTCAGCGGTTTGTAACTCCTCATTGGCCAGTGCCACCAGTTCTTTCACGGTCGCGCCTGAGCCAGCCTGCTGGCTGTCCAGCAGATAGCGGATCCCTGCACGGTTCAGCGTGTTACGCGCCTGAACCAGTGATACCCAAGAGGTGCCCATTGCCCGTTGCAGCGTGCTGAGACGCTGGTTGTAAGCAAAATTCTCTTTATCGGCTTTCACCGTGGTAAAAAACATCCCTCCGGAAAACAGCTGCAGCAAGGCAAACAAGGCCAGCACACACAACAGCCCGGAAACGACTCGAATACGACTAAACATAAACACCTCATTGGTTGGCGGATCGCTCCTGTTATCGGCCTTCGCGGGGGATCTTTACGGATGATGTGACGGGTTGGACCAGCGGGAATTAGGGAGGAATCGGGATAAATTGGCTTTAGGGGGTAGATAAGCGGGAGAGGGGTAGATTCCCCCCTCCCTCAACGCTTAAAACGTTTCCCAGTGGCTGTCACTCACCGGTGCTGTCACTGCTTTACGTGGTGTTTTCACCGCTTGCGGCGCGATCTGAGGATGACGCACCACCACCTCTGCTTGCGCAGCACGCGGCACGCGGAAGACCGCCACCGACTGGCTCAGTCGGCTGGCCTGCTCTTCCAGTGAAGCCGCAGCAGCAGCGGACTCTTCCACCAACGAAGCGTTCTGTTGTGTCACGCGGTCCATCTCAGTGACGGCCTGACCGACCTGATCGATTCCCCGGCTCTGTTCATCAGAGGCTGAAGCAATCTCGCCCATGATATCGGTGACGCGAGTGACCGCCCCGACGATATCGTTCATGGTTTCACCGGCGGTGCCCACCAGCTGTGAACCGCTATTGACGCGGTTGACCGAATCTTCAATCAATCCTTTGATCTCTTTGGCGGCCTGGGCACTGCGCTGCGCCAGATTACGCACTTCACCCGCCACCACGGCAAATCCACGCCCCTGCTCACCCGCACGCGCAGCTTCAACCGCGGCGTTGAGCGCCAGGATGTTAGTCTGGAAGGCAATACCGTCGATCACGCTGATAATATCGGCGATTTTTTTCGAACTGCCTGCAATGTCATGCATGGTACGCACCACCCCATCGACCACTTCGCCGCCTTTACGTGCCGTATCCGAAGCGCTCAGTGCCAACTGCGATGCCTGACGGGCATTTTCCGCATTTTGTTTCACGGTAGCAGTCAACTGCTCCATGCTGGCTGCCGTCTGCTCCAGCGAGGCCGCTTGCTCTTCGGTACGCGCAGAGAGGTCGTTATTACCCGCTGAGATTTCACTCGCCCCGGTAAAGATGGCATCGGAACCGTCACGCACGTTGCTGACGGTTCGTACCAGCGACTGCTGCATCTCATGCAGGCTGGCCGCCAGCTGGCTCATCTCATTGCGCCCTTCCACTGTGATGTTCTGCGTCAGATCGCCAGAAGCGATATGGCGAATATGCCCCAGCAGCTGATGCAGCGGTTGGATCAGCACGCTACGCAAGCCAAACCAGCAGCCGACAATGACAAACACCACCACCAGTGCAACAAACGCCAGCAGCCACATCATGGTGTGGAAGGCACGCTGGTTCTGCGCCACGCCTTCCGCCGCCAGAGCGCTCTGTGCGGTGCGCCACTCGGCATAAGTCGCTTTCATCTTCACCTGTTTGGCTTCGATATTCTGATCAAACATACCCTGCAGGTCGTTGGCTTTTAGACGTTCCAGCATCGCTTTTAAGCCATCGTTAAACGCCGCGTAGTCCGCTTCCAGTCGGTCGCGCAACGCGTCCGGTAAACCTGGCGTGCCCGGCAGATCGTAATACCGCTGATAGTGCCCTGCGGCGACATCCAGCTGTTTTTCCGTCTGCGCAATCAGCGCCTGAAGCTGACCGCCGTTGGACTGTGCCGCCATAGTGCCCTGCATGCGCAGCATGGCGCGGTTCAATACGGTACGGGTCTGGTTGAGCTCAATCCAGGCATCGGACATCGCGCCAACATTATTGGTGGAGGTCTGCGCGACGGCAAACGCCTCTTTATCTTTCTGTAAAGCAGACCAGAACAGCCCGCCCGACAGTAACTGCAAAGCGCCAAACACCAGCAAGACGGTGATAAGGCTGGTGACGACATTAATTCGTTTTAACATGGGTTCTCCAGAGGATGATGCGTTTCGGCTTCCGCTGTTATCGACCGCAGTTGTTAAAATTTGAGGGGCTTTAACGGCTTTTACGAAATATAATTCTGCCAATAAGTTTCTTTACAGAGTTTTATAACTAAAGAAATTGTCATTAAAAAAAATGCGCCTTTACCGCAGGAGCGATAAAAGCGCATCGTGGTTATCTATTCTTAGCCAGGCTATAACCTGCCGTCTGTAGGGTGCGGCACTTGTGCCGTCCGCCTACTCCCGCAATCGGTTAGAAGGTTTCCCAGTTGCTGTCACTTACAGGTGCAGTCACGGCCTTACGCGGCGCACTTAACACAGGTGGCGCAATCTGTGGATGACGAACCACAGCGCCGGCCACTGCAGGCTGTGCTGCGCGCGCAACCTTGAACACCGCCACAGACTGGCTCAGGCGGCTGGCCTGCTCTTCCAGTGAGGCGGCTGCGGCGGCAGACTCTTCCACTAGCGAAGCATTCTGCTGTGTCACGCGATCCATTTCGGTGACCGCCTGGCCGACCTGGTCGATACCGCGACTCTGCTCATCCGATGCAGAGGCGATCTCGCCCATAATGTCGGTTACACGCGTCACCGCACTGACGATTTCACTCATGGTGTCACCCGCGGTGCCCACCAGCTCAGAGCCGCTGTTGACACGACTTACCGAGTCTTCAATCAGGCTCTTAATCTCTTTCGCGGCTTGTGCACTGCGCTGTGCCAGGTTACGAACTTCACCCGCGACCACGGCAAAACCACGCCCCTGCTCACCGGCACGGGCCGCTTCAACCGCCGCGTTTAGCGCCAGAATATTGGTCTGGAAAGCGATGCCATCAATCACGCTGATGATATCGGCAATTTTCTTCGAGCTACCGGCGATATCGCTCATGGTACGCACGACGCCAGCCACCACATTGCCGCCCTTCTGTGCCGTTTCGGACGCGCTGAGTGCCAGCTGCGATGCCTGTCGGGCATTTTCGGCGTTCTGTTTCACCGTTGCGGTGAGCTGCTCCATGCTGGCAGCGGTCTGCTCCAGCGATGCCGCCTGCTCTTCAGTACGTGCAGAGAGGTCATTGTTACCCGCTGAGATTTCACTGGCACCGGTGAAGATGGCGTCAGAACCATCACGCACGTTGCTGACAGTGCGCACCAGCGACTGCTGCATATCATGCAAACTGGTGGCTAACTGCGTCATCTCATTGCGACCTTCAATCGCGATGGTCTGCGTCAGATCGCCCTGCGCAATATGTTGGATGTGCTGAATATTGTCGTTGAGCGGCTTAATCAATACCTTGCGTAAGCCGACCCAGCACAGCGCAATCACGGCAATCACCACTACCATCACGGCACCCAGCAACCACATCATATGCTGGTAAGCCGATACGTTAGCTTGCACACCGGCTTCGGTCAGACGATCCTGATCGGCACGCCACTGGCTGTAATCTTTCAGGAACGCACTCTGGCTTGGTGCCACCGGTGCTTTACCGGCCAGCACCAGATCTTTTGCCAGCAGCGCGTCCTGCATCTGGCTCAGTGCACTGGCATAAGCGGTGTAAGTCTGATCCAGATGCTGATTCAGCTCGACGTCCTGTCCCGGTGTATCCGGAATCGCTTTAAACTCCTGGTAGTGATTCGCTGCACTTTTCTGAAACGCCTTGCTGTCGTCATACAGGCCAGCAATATCTGGCTCAGTACCGTTCAGTTTGCTGGTGGCCATACGCAACTGAATGCGGGTTAACACCACACGGCTCTGGTTGAGACTCATGTAGGCATCGTTGATGGCAGCCGTGTTTTTACTCGCCAGCTGTGAAACGTTGAAACTAGTTTTGTCATCACTCAGCGCTTTGAAAAACAGCGAGCCGGATGCCAGTTGCAGAAAACCAAACACCAATAGCACCAGCAATAAACTGGTGACAACACGGATTTTTGTAAACATAGTTTGCCCTGGAAAAAGAAGAAAAATGACGCAGTTCAGTTATCGACCCATGGCGAGGAATATTGAGAGTAAATGTAGGGGCTTTTGGATTTTTTTTGTTGAATTACAAGTAATTAATTTAGGTTGGTGATGATAACGGGCCACAGAGAAGCGGCCCGTTTGGGGGCATTACGCGCTACGCAGTGTATCCACCAGCGCCATCTCTTCGCTGCTCAGCAGCTTTTCGATGTCGACCAGAATCAGCATACGCTCACCCAGCGCACCCAGCCCGGTCAGGTATTCAGTGGACATGGTCACCGCGAATTCCGGCGCTGGGCGAATCTGATCCTGCGTCAGAGACAGCACGTCAGACACGCCATCTACCACGATACCGACCACACGGTGTTCGAGATTCAGGACGATCACCACGGTGTTCTCGTTATATTCCACATCCTGCTGCGCAAACTTCACGCGCAGATCGATGATAGGCACGATCACGCCACGCAGGTTGGTCACACCTTTGATGAACTCTGGGGTGTTGGCGATGCGCGTTACCTGATCGTAACCGCGAATCTCCTGCACTTTCAGAATATCGATGCCGTACTCTTCGTCACCCAGAGTGAAAACTAAGAATTCCTGGCCCACGGTTTCGCCAGCGATTTTGGTCACGGTTGCCATGTCAGTCATTTTTTTGCCCTTTAATTATCTATTACGCTGCGGCACCGGCCACACGCTTTTCACGGTTTAACGATTGCAGTGCAGAGACATCCACAATCAGCGCCACGCTGCCATCGCCGAGGATGGTGGCAGCAGAAATGCCCGGCACTTTGCGATAGTTGCTTTCCAGGTTCTTCACCACCACCTGATGCTGACCAATCAACTGATCGACCAGCAGTGCATAACGGCGGCCTGCGCTTTGCAGAATCACCACAATGCCTTGGGTGGCATCGGTTTTGGCGTTCTGCACTTCAAACACGTTCCACAGCTCAACCAGCGGCAAGTATTCGCCACGCACTTCCAGCACGCGCTCGCCACCGGCCAGCGGTTTCAGTTCTTCTGCGGTAGGCTGCAGTGACTCCATCACGGCGTTGAGCGGCAGAATGAAGACCTCATCTGCGACGCGGACTGACATGCCGTCCAGAATCGCCAGCGTCAGCGGCAGCAGGATGCGGATGGTGGTGCCTTTGCCTTGCTTCGAGGAGATCTCGACGTGTCCGCCCATCTCCTGAATATTCCGCTTCACCACGTCCATACCCACGCCACGACCGGATACATCGGTGACCTGCTCAGCGGTAGAGAAGCCTGGCGCGAAGATCAACATGCCGACTTCTTCATCGCTCATGTTCTCGCTAACCGGCAAGCCTGAAGACATAGCCTTGGCCAGAATGCGCTCGCGGTTCAATCCGGCACCGTCATCTATCACTTCGATGCAGATGTTGCCGCCCTGATGTTCCGCTGACAGCGTCAGGTTACCGACGCCCGTTTTGTTAGCAGCCAGACGTTTCTCTGGGGTTTCGATACCGTGGTCGAGACTGTTACGCACCAGGTGCGTTAACGGATCGATGATGCGTTCAATCAGGCTCTTATCCAGTTCGGTGGAGCTGCCGAGCAGCGTCAGTTCCACTTCTTTACCCAATTTGCTGGCCAGGTCACGCACCAGACGAGGGAAGCGACTGAAGACATACTCCATTGGCATCATACGAATCGACATCACGGACTCTTGCAGGTCACGGGCATTACGCTCCAACTGGCCCATGCTATTCAGCAGGTCGCCATGTGCCACCGGGTCCAGTGCGCCTGAGCGCTGCGCCAGCATCGATTGGGTAATAACCAATTCGCCGACCAGGTTGATCAACTGATCGACCTTCTCAACCGCAACACGGATGCTGCTGGATTCGCTAGCTTTTGCTGGTGCGGCCGCGCGTTTCGCTTCGCGTTTAGCGGGCGGCGTAATATCTGTCACGGTGGCGGTGTGTTCGGCCACTGGTACCACTTTCGCCTCGGCTGGCGCTTCTGCTACTGCGCCCTCAGGGAACTGAATCTGCGCTTCATCCAGTACAAAGCACAGCACCGCGACGATGTCATCTTTGCCCACGCCATCAACGGTGGCTTCCAGCGTGTTCGCGCCCTTCACTACGTTGCTGACGGTACCCAAGTTGCCAAGCTCTTCCAGCATCAACTCAGGCTCTTTCTCTTTCAAATCCACCAGTTTTAAGCGCAGACCGGCCGCTGCAACAGGGGCGGCGATTTCCACCACTTCGGCCACTTTCGGTGCTTCCGGCGCTATGCCTTTGGCTTCCAGCGCCAACTGACGCAGTGCTTCGCAGATGTATTTAAAGCTTTCTGCATTCGGTTCCTGCGCCGTTTTATAGGCATCGAGCTGTTCTTGCATAATATCTTTGGTTTCCAAAAACAGGTTGATGATGTCGGTGCTCAGCTGCATTTCGCCGCGGCGCGCACCATCCAGAATGTTTTCCAGGATGTGGGTGGTTTCCTGTAAAACCGTAAAGCCAAATGTACCGGCTCCGCCCTTGATGGAGTGGGCGGCGCGGAAGATGGCATTCAACTGCTCGGAATCGGGCTCCTGGGGATCCAATCCCAACAGGTGTTGCTCCATATCCGCTAACAGCTCATCGGCTTCATCAAAAAACGTCTGGTAAAAATCGCTGATGTCCATGCTCACGGGATCACCTCGGCTGTGAGGGTTGGTCTGGTGTCACCGCGCTCGCCGCTGGCTTATCCGCTGGAGCAGGTGTCACCACGTTGGTCGGCGCTGCCGGCTTCGCGGTTGAACCTGCCGGTGCAGTGGAGGCTGCCGGGCCGGTGGGTGCGGTAATGTCGGGAATAATTTGTGCCGGGTCAGTTACCTGCGCGGCATCGCTCTCAGAGTTCTCTTTTTCAATCGCAGCCTGGGTGTCGTGGTTCAACACCAGCAGACTGATACGGCGGTTTACGGCGTCATTTGAACCACGGTTTTTCAGCTTCATGGTGTCGGCCATGCCAACGACACGCAGCATTTTTCCACCATCCAGACCGCCGATAACTAACTCACGCCGCGAAGCATTGGCACGATCGGCAGACAGTTCCCAGTTGCTATAGCCACGATCGCCATTAGCGTACTGGAAATCGTCGGTATGACCCGCCAGGCTGATTTTGTTAGGGATATCGTTCAACACCGGTGCGATAGCACGCAAGATGTCACGCATATAAGGCTCCACCTCCGCACTACCGGTTTTAAACATCGGACGGTTTTGGCTATCGATAATCTGAATGCGTAGCCCCTCTTCCACCATATTGATGATTAAATGCGGGCGCAGTGCCTTCAGACGTGGGTCGGCTTCGATGAGTTGGTCTAATTTTTCGCGCAAGCGATTCAGACGAATCTCTTCCAGCTTCTTCTTCTGCGCATCCATATCGACCACTTTTTTCACTTCACCGTCTTTACGCGTTGGGTCGTCACCGCCACCCGGAATCGGGCTTTCACTGTCGCTGCTGCGCTGCCCGCCGGTTAATGCCACTTTCAGCGGCGTGCGGAAGTATTCAGCTATCTGGATCAACTCTTTTGGGCTGGAGATCGAGAGCAGCCACATCACCATAAAGAACGCCATCATCGCCGTCATAAAGTCGGCATAGGCAATCTTCCACGAACCGTGGCTGCCATGGTGACCTTTATGTTTGCGCTTTTTAACCAGCACAATGGGGCGATTGCCTGCCTTCATGAGTTCTGATCCGAAGTCTGTTTCGCTGGGTTTTTGGCGTTACGTACGTGCTCTTCCAGTTCTGAGAACGAAGGACGCTCAGCGGAGTACAGCGTTTTACGTCCAAATTCGACCGCAATTTGCGGGGCATAACCATTCAGACTGGAAAGCAGAGTCACTTTGACGCATTGCATCATCTTGGTGGTTTCAGCACACTTCTGACGGAGTACCGACGCCAGTGGAGAGATAAAGCCGTAAGCGAGCAAGATACCGAGAAACGTTCCCACCATGGCATGAGCCACCAGCGCACCTAATTCCGCAGCAGGACGATCAGCGGAAGCCAGCGCATGGACCACGCCCATAACGGCTGCGACGATGCCAAAAGCCGGTAATCCATCCCCCATGGCTGAGATACTTTGTGCCGGCACTTCACACTCGTGCTCATAGGTTTCAATCTCTTCGTCCATCAATGCTTCAATTTCAAAAGCATTCATATTCCCGCTGACCATTAATCGTAAATAATCGGTTATAAAATCCACCAACTGTTTATCGGCCAAAATACGCGGATAGTTAGCAAAAATTTCACTCTGGCTGGGATCTTCAATATCACGTTCTAATGACAACATGCCTTGCTGGCGTGATTTTGCCATCAGGCGATAAAGCAGAGCCATTAAATCCATGTATACAGATTTGTTATATTTCGAGCCGCGCATTAACAAAGGCAGCGCTTTTAACGTTTTTTTGATCGACTTGCCATTATTACCCACCAAAAAGGCACCAATACCGGCCCCACCGATAATGATCAGTTCAGCAGGCTGGTAAAGTGCGCCTAAATGGCCACCGACCATCATATAGCCGCCCAACACGGAGCCGACGACCACGATATAACCCAGAATAATCAGCACAAAAAATCCTTACGTCCGTAACGTGTTGGTAGAAGTTAAGCCAGAGAGCCGCAGGTGTTATTCGGTGATCGTGGGCAAAAAAAAAGCAGCGGGATTAACCGCTGCTGGATGTTTTCCACGATGCGAACAAATTTAAACGGCGCGTTTAACCTGTTCATCCAGCAGTTGTGGAAAGGTATCGGCAGAATCTGCAGAAAGTTTACGTCTTTTTACGGCACGTGATGGCGGCTGGCACAGGCTGCAGACAAAGCTGCCCACTGGCTGATGAGCGTGGTTAATAAAGCTTCCACCACAGCATTTGCAGTCAGAAAGTTCCAGCATGCCGCTTTCAACGAATCGCACCAGGGTCCATGCGCGCGTTAGCGCCAACAGCGGGCCCTCGTCCGATTGCGGACATTGCTCAAGATACAGGCGATACGCCTTGATAACGGCTTCAACACCATTGCTCAGCCCGGTTTTCAACAGAAACTGCCAGGCATTACAGAACATGGATGCATGAATATTTTGTTCCCAGGTCATGAACCAGTCGGTAGAGAATGGCAGCATACCCTTCGGTGGTGGCGCACCACGCAGCTCTTTGTACAGTTTAATCAGGCGACCACGGCTTAGCTGGGTTTCACTTTCCAGCATCTGCAGTCTCGCGCCCAATGTAATCAGCTCCATCGCCAGCTGAATATCGCGCGCTTCCTGAACAATACTTTTTTCGGTCATTACACCGCCCTCTTCTTCGCAGAAGCATCATCTTTCGACGCGCTTCGCAGTAAACGGCTGGATAATAAAATACCGGTGTGGATTTGCTGCAAGTCATCCACGCGTGACTCTTGCGTCAAACGGTTAATATGATTGTGGTCAGTAAAGCGGAACTGGCAAACCAATTGATTAGTTTCTGCTAACTTCACCATTTCCGGCAAAGTTAATTGCGACAATGCATCTGCCATCGATTCATCGATGCCTAAACGAAACATTGCTGAAGCTTTTTCCTGGTTAATTAAACGCTGAGCAAGAAGCAAATATGACAAATTGATGTCATATATATGTTTTAGTAATTCTGATGTACCCATTTTTTTCCATCCTGATAGACGCGACACATATACGGCCACAGAATTAAAGTTTCTATGGTTCGGGTTGCTGGTTGGTAAATCTAAAGATGGCAAAAAATAATCAGGCAAAGCCAACGTGTACTGAACTGTTTCACTTCCCGCCGGGACACTGATCAGTAGTAGTCAAAACTCCAGGCCATTCTTTTCTTGAGTTGTAACCATCTTCCGTGACGTCTGCTTACAGTTTTTTAAGACTAATCCGAAAACAACGCAAATCTATATCGTCTGATTTCTACATACAACGTGAGTGGCGCGAAATTTTAGATAAAGTGTGATCTACATCACACTTTTAAGGCAAATTTTTTCCTGGAAGCTTCAGGATTGCTTTTCTGTTGTGCGTTTTTTAAGCAAATTTGAATTGTTTCGCTAATATTTCACAGCTAAACAGAAGGTTTTAGCCTCTGCGGAATATTGTCATTACAATGCGATCTTTTATCTGTCACGTTGTGTTTAGATTGCTATAACGAACCAAAAATCAGAAAAAACACAGAATAAAACTCCAACTCAGCCTAAAACTAATCGCTTTTAAATTAATCACTTACTGGGAATATTGCTGCAGGACATTAACAGGAGGTCGATAGCGAAGCGTGAAGACTGAGCGCAGCCTGCCTGGGAACTGTTAGGTCTTTGTAGGGAGTGTTTAGTGAACGGCAGTGGATGTAACAGTGCGTTACATTAGAGAAACGAATGAATTGAGGATTTTACGTATTGATGTAACCAAACTATCGGCCTGGCCAACCAAATCTTTAGGGTTGAGATGAAAAAAAAGCTTTTTGATGGTGTGATTGAACGGTTTTTAACCAAAATGTGCGCTTTTGACTGTGGTGTCAGGCAGTTAACGCATAACAAAAAGCAAACGATTGCGTGGATTAATAATGGGGTGTGGAAACGGTGCGCATCCCTGCGCACCTGACAATTAGGCTAACTTTGGAAAGGTGGCGACCTTGTTGGCGGTTCCGTGATCGTCACTGCGCACTGGCAATGTGTTTAAATCCTCAAGAAAGCTCTCACGCCAGTGAGTGATATCTTGCTTGCGCAGCACTGCCATCATGTCGTTATAACGCGAGATACGCTCGGTGCGTGGCATCGTTAATGCCCGGTCCATGGCGGCTGCCACTTCATCCCGATCGTAAGGATTAACGATCAGTGCCGATGTCAGCTCATTTGCCGCACCCGCGAATCGTGACAGCACCAGTACGCCGGGATCGTCAGGGTCCTGCGCCGCAACATACTCTTTGGCGACCAGATTCATCCCATCACGTAATGGCGTCACCAAGCCGACATCCGTCAGGCGGAAGATTTTCATTAACAAGCGACGGTCAAAGTGCTGATTCAGGTAATAGAGCGGCGTCCAGCCCAGGGTGCCGTATTTACCGTTGATACGCCCGGCTTCGGTTTCCAATTGATGACGAATATCCTGATAAGCCTGTACGTCACCTCGTGAGGTGGGCGCAATTTGCGAATAACGGATATTGCCGCGATGCTGCGGGAAATTCTCCAGCAGCGCTTCATAAGCCTGAAAACGCTCAGGCAAGCCCTTGGAGTAATCCAGACGTTCACTGGCAATAATATTCTGTAAGTCCCCCAGCTCACGCTTCATCGCGGCCATTTTCGGCGGCAAGGGCCCTTCTGCCATCTCTTTAATGCTGTCAGGCTCAATCCCAATCGGATAGACCTCAGTCATAAAGGTATTGCCGAAGGCACGGTGTTTCTTCTCGCCTTTATTCTGCAACTGCGTTAACTGGCTCAAGCTGTCGAGGAAAGCCACGCGATCGGATTCTGTCTGGAAACCCAGCAAGTCGTAGTCGCAAAGCATTTCCAACAATTCCTGATGTGTCGGCAACGCATTGAAGATTTCAGGCGTCGGGAACGGGATATGCAGAAAGAATCCGATACGGTTATTGATGCCCAGTTTGCGCAGCTCTGCGGCAAACGGTAGCAGGTGGTAATCATGCACCCATAAAACGTCATCGGGTTGCAGCAGCGGTTTCAGACGCTGCGCCAGCAAGGTATTAACGCGGCAATAACCCTCCCACGCTTCACGCTGAAATTGCACTAAATCGAGACGATAGTGGAATGCCGGCCAGATGACCGTATTGGAAAACTGGCAATAGTACTGATCATAATCGTTTTGATTGAGCGGGAGGGACGCATAAGTAATGCCATCATGTTCGACCTGCGAAAGTTCATCTTGCTCTTCCCCTGAGAACTCACTGATCTCCCCATTCCAGCCAAACCACAAGCCTCCGGTATTGTGTAATGCATCCATAATGCCTACTGCGAGTCCCCCCGCGCTGGCTTTGCTCCCATCCGGAATGGCAATACGGTTAGATACGACGACTAAACGACTCATAACCTTGACTCCTTACCGACGATGTCATGTTCTAGTTGTAATAATAGTTGCGCCAACCACTGCCATACCGCATCAACGCTGTTGAGACGGTAGCGCGCGTGACTGGCGCCTTCTCCGACTTTGACAGAGATGCCCTGCATGGCGTTCACCGCGATAAATCCTTTTTCGTCTGTCAGATCGTCACCCACAAATACCGGAATGCGCCCGATAAAGGGTGCTTCTTGCATAAACTCACGCACGGCAGCGCCTTTATCGATACCTTGCGGTTTTAACTCCACCACGCACTTGCCGGGCTGTAGCGCCAACGCCGGAAAACGCGTCACCGCGTCCTCCGCCAACTGCATGATGGCTTTTTCATAGTCCGGTGCGTTGCGATAATGCAGGGCAAACGCCATCCCTTTCACCTCCAACAACGTGCCCGGCCACTGATCTAGCGTCTGCTGCAACTCGATTTGTAGCGTTTGTGCAATGTCACCCGGCAATGTTTGTCGGTGCACTCGCCCACTGGCATCACGCCGCTCCGCACCGTGAACACCGGCGGCAGGTGCTTCCAGTGGCGCCACCAGTGCATCCAGTTGCGAAATGGGACGACCGGAAACTAACGCCAACGCGCCGTGACTTAAATTGGAGATTTGTTGCAGATGCTGACGCACTGATGCGGGAATGGAAACGCGTTCGGGCTGCGATTGAATCGCCGCCAACGTACCGTCGACATCAAAAAAGAAGGCATAAAGTCCACCGCTTAACGACGGCAAGATAGTGTTCTGGTTAACCGCAGGGGTCACGTCTCCTCCTGTATTTTGGCTGCAACAGGATGTTCGGAGTCAGGCTGGGTGTTTTTCAGTCCAGGAAGGTGAAATGGATCACGGGACTGACTGCGAGGAGATTTTGTCGATAACAGGGCAATTCGCTAGGTAACTCTCCACAAACAAACAACTTTATCGTATTCACTGCAACCTGACTGCGAACATCGTCATCATTAAGTGTAGACCGGGATCACAGTTTTGCCAGGCACACAGGGTTTATTCGCCATTTAAGGTACAGTTTCGTGCCTTTCAGCGGCAAAAAATCAAGACAGCCTCTTTTATACGCTTCGCTTGGGTCTGCCTTTATTACCAGATTTTCCTCACTTGCATCCGCGCCGCCGATTAGCATATGGTGCGTCTACCGCGCGTGTTAAGGCGGAAATAAGGCCGGAAAAGGCCTATATCTGCGTCATTTGACGCCTTCAGGCAGGCATTCAGGAAGATGAGAATCCGATCAAGTTCACATTTTGGTGATGTTATGGCAGGTGGCTGCTGATGATCCCTCAGAGCTACAGTCAGCGCGTCCATTTCTATTACTGCATTCTGGTGGCGCTGAAAATCAATGCCAAATCGCGTAAATCAGGCGGCGTGCGCGGCAAGAATAATTTTTTGCTGAAATGGCTGCGCAACGCGCAGAACAACACCATTTTTCACCCCGATATCACCAGCGAAATTGAGTGGCTGCGCGGCAAAATTATCAGTGCTGGCCCGGACGCCGATTTAGAACCAATGCTGCAATACGTCTATGACACCGCGAAACGCGCAGAGACCATGCGATTAGGATCGTAAACTCCCCTACGTAACTCTACCTGGTTGCCCAGGTAATCAACCGAATTTTTCCCGCGCCCTGCCTTTTCTATGATGCGTTCTCTATTAACAAGGGAACGGAATCATATGAAACTCAAAGCATTTATCTTTGGCCTGCCGATGGTCATGGCTGCAGGAACAGCCGCTGCATCCGACACCAGCGAAGGCTACTACGCTTCCGCAAAATATCTGCAGAGCCAACAACGCGCGAAAGAGATGGATACCAGCGCACGTCCTGGCGTGGGGCAGTTTGTGGCAGGCAATGAAAAGGCCAGCAATGCGGCAGCAGCACTCGCAGCGGGTTATCAATGGGGTAACGGCTGGCGTACAGAAGGCGAATATACCTTTGGTCAGAAATCTGAGTTCACCAGCGGTTCATCCACGTTTGCCACCAGCTATAACCATCTGCAAACTGACGTCCAGCGCCTGATGCTCAACGTGTATCGTGATTATCAAATCGGCTATAACGTGGCGCTGTACGGTACGACGGGCGTGGGTGTCAGCAAGATTAAAGCGGGCGGCTGGCAGGGCAACACCTCACGCCAATATGCTTCCACCACCCAAAACAACCTGACTTACAGCATCGGCGCTGGCATCAGTTATACCCCGATTGAGCAGATCAGTCTGGACCTGGGTTATCGCTATGTGGATATGGGCAAAATTGAGAGCGGTTACAACACTTTCGCTAATGCCCGTGGGTTAAAAGATGAGCAGATGAAGGCCCGTCTGGTGGAAAACCAGTTTGTGCTGGGTGCTCGTTATTTATTCTGATATCCGTTACCAGACCCTGTCGGACGCATCGGCGGGGCTGGTTTTCTCTGTGTTCCGCTAACACCCCGCGCCGATTCAGCATTTCACCAACAGAAATGTTACGTGTTCTGTGTAACAATGTGGTCATAATGTAAAAATAACACATTGAAAAGCCAGCATATGGAGCCTCCAGCTGCGCCAGCATAAACACGGGACATCTGATATGAATTTCACCATACGCAAAGCTCACGCCGAGGATGCGCAACTGCTCCATCAGTTGGGACGCATGACTTACAGCGCCCATTTCAAACATATGTGGGTTTCGGCCGACGAGATGGATGCGTTTATCGATAAAGAATATGGGCTGGCCGTGTTACACAGCAGTCTTGCGGCAGAAAATGAAAGCTGGCTGATTGCCGAGACCGATCACCCCGTGGGCTTCGCTAAAGTAACCTGGAATTCGCCCGTACCCGATTCCGGCATGACCGGAGCGATGCTGAATAAGCTCTATCTTAATCCTGACCAGACCGGTAAAAACTACGGCAAAATCATGTTTGAGAGCATCATCCGTGAGGCCCGTGACAAGCGCGAAGGTTACATGTGGCTGGAAGTGATGGCGGAAAATGTGCGCGCCCGTAAATTTTGGGAAGCCTTTGGCATGCAGCACATCAAAGATATTCCGTTTGTCACCGCCTCGCAGCGAAGCACGCTGCAAATTCTGGGCATGGTGATCTAATCCCTCTGTTGGCGCTGCGAGTCTGATATTGCTGCGCCATCCCTCCCTTACCACTTATTCAGGTTTGTTATAACGATATAATCAGTTTTTCTTTTAAGCCCTTCCTCCGCATCATAACAGCAACACAGGAGGCTGTTATGGCTGATATTACTCTTCAAAAACACTCACACGGCATCGCGCATTTTGCGCCCGGCTTGCTGCTTACCGCTGTTATTGCACTGGCAACTGCATGGCTCGGCAACGTACCTTCGGTGGCGCAACTCGGCTTAGGTGCGCTGACGCTGGCGATTATCGGCGGGATTATCTTGGGCAACACCCTCTACCCCACCGTGCACGGTCAGTGTGATGCTGGCGTGCAGTTTGCAAAACAGAAACTGCTGCGTCTCGGCATTATTCTTTACGGCTTTCGGCTGACTTTTCAGCAGGTGCTGGATGTGGGTGTAAGCGGTGTCGTCATTGATATCCTGATGTTAACCAGTACCTTTACCCTCGCCTGCTGGCTGGGGCGTAAGATACTGAAACTGGATCGTGAAACCGCGTGGTTGATTGGTGCGGGCAGTAGCATTTGTGGTGCCGCTGCGGTACTGGCAACTGAGCCGGTGATCAAAGCCGAATCATCCAAAGTGGCCGTCGCGGTGGCGACCGTGGTGATCTTTGGTACCGTGGCGATTTTCCTTTACCCGCTCATCTGGCATAGCGTCTCTCCGCTGCTGCCAGGTGTCAGTCTGAGCGAATTTGGTGTTTACACCGGCTCAACCATGCATGAAGTGGCGCAGGTGGTTGCCGCTGGGCACGCCATCAGTGGGGAAACCGAGAACGCGGCAGTGATCGCCAAAATGTTGCGCGTGATGATGCTGGCGCCGTTCCTGGTGGTCATTGGCTTGATGATGCGTCGTACCTCACCCGTCACTGGCGGCGAGAAACAACGCATTACCTTCCCTTGGTTTGCACTGGCGTTTATCCTGGTGGCGCTGTTCAACTCTGCGCACCTGATTCCCGCTTCCGCTATTGCGATGATCAATCAACTGGATAACGTTTTACTGGCGATGGCGATGGCCGCTCTCGGCCTGACGACCCATATCAGTCAGTTGAAAAAAGCTGGTTTACGCCCGCTGCTGTTAGGGCTGATGCTGTTTATCTGGCTGATTGTCGGTGGCGGTGCGATTAACCTCGCGGTGCACCACTTCTTGGGGTAACCCCTATCAGGAACGGCGGAGAAGAGTATTTTCATGTCGGTGCGCATCAATGCGCACCCAACGAAAAACCACATCCATTCTTGTAAAGTCGCCATTAATGGCGACCGATTATTGCTCAACGTTCACACTATTCTCCCCTTACTGGCGAAAATGTTTGCGCGAGTAGATGGCGGTTTGCCTGCGGCTTTTAATGCGGAATTTGGCATGCGAAATCACCGTCATCCACTTCGGATCGACCTTATTGGTCAGATAGATATTTAACTCGCTCAACAACGCTTCCCATTGTTTAGCCTGCCAGACTTTATCGCTACCGAGCGTCTCTTTCATTTGTTGAATAAGGTGATCCACTCTGGTTTTCACTTCGTTCAATGTTTCTCCAGCCTGATGGGCTGCCGCTAATTTCCGGATCTCGGTGGCGTAATAATTGATATCGATTTCGTTCTCGCGCACGCGAACCTCTGCTTATTATTGGTCCATTTTATTACAATAACTCAACTACTCGGGTTAACATAATCGGCAGAACCTTTCGCCGCTTCGCTATTATCACACATTCGTTGTTTTATTCTGCGGCACAGCGCAATGCTGATGTCCCGATGAAATAAAAATGCCGCCAGTGAGCGGCGGCCTGAGTGAATTTTTCGGAAAACCTTGAAACAGAGTTTCATTATTTTTTCGAATTCCTTACGCAATACTGAAACTCACTCTGTCTGACCGCCAAGCCTCGACTGGCGTGCCTTGCGGCAGTTCTGACTTACGCTTTAATGGTGAACGCTAATTCACTGAGCTTTTGATATTCCTTCGCCAGTTTTTTGAGTTGCGCTGCACGCATCTTATCTGCTCGCGCCAAGGCCTCTTCCTCGGTCAACTGAAACTCTTTCTTCTTAAAAAACTGCTCAAAGTTATACTCACGGTCACGCTGCTGTACAAATACGTCACCGTCATTTTTAAGCTCACCTTCCGCGATGTAGATGCCCCGGGTTAATGCATATTTTGTTATATAGGCTTTTGTCATACTGTCCTCTCATCATTCTACATCTGATAATTAAAGCAAAAATGCCCATTTTTTTACAGCCCTGACTAAAATTACGGGCCATCCTTGGATTCCCTCTACATTATTTTCTACTCATCTTCTTCTGGTTTAGCAAATCTACTTTGCAACAGGCAAGTCAACATATCGGGTCGTGTAAGCCGGAGATAACATCTCGCGTTTCATCGACCAGGCTTTCTGTATCCCTTGTCCAGCAAACCAAAGATGACCTTTTCCTTTTTTATTGATGTCATCTATCACATGCATCAGTGCTTCACTGTTGGCCTGCGGTTGGATGCGATCAAACAGGTCCAGTTGCGCGATGCCCTGACTGTAAAAGTCACCCAACATGACGCCTGCTTTCATATAGCGACATCCTTCCCGCCAGATACGATCTAATGCTTCCAGAGCAACACGAATAATGTCGCGTGTGTCGTTAGTCGGCGTCAGCAACGAACCAATTGCCTGATTACCGTAAAAAACTTCACCTTCAGCATGGGGACTGGTGCGAATAAACACGCCAATCTGTCGACAATATTGCCGCTCTCCACGCAGTTTTTCGGCGGCACGCACGGCATAGTTGCACACGGCCTCTCGCATATCGGCATAGTCAGTGATGCGCCCGGCAAAAGAGCGTGAGCTGATGATCTGCTGTTTGGTTGGCACAGCCTCTTCCAACTCCAGACAGGGCTCACCACGCAGTTCCCGCACGGTGCGCTCCAGCACCACATTGAAATGTTTGCGGATAACCCAGGTACTCTGCTCGGACAAATCTTTGGCAGTGATGATGCCCATGTCGTTCAGTTTTTTACTGATACGACACCCGACACCCCATACCTCTTCCACCGGCACCAGTGCCAACAGTTTCTTTTGTCGTTCAGGGTTGGAGAGATCCAACACACCACCGGTTTTCGTCCATTTTTTTGCCGCATGGTTGGCCAGTTTGGCCAGGGTTTTGGTGGGCGCGATGCCTACCCCAACCGTCAAATGCGTCTCGCGTTGGATTCGTTCACGGACTTCCCGGCCAAACTCTTCCAGCACACAACAATTACGCACCCCCGTGAGATTCATAAACGCTTCGTCAATCGAGTAGATCTCAACAGCAGGCGCCATCTCTTCCAGTATCGTCATCACGCGTAGGCTCATGTCCGCATAGAGCGCATAGTTAGAACTGAACACATGCACGTTATGGCGACGTAGCTCATCTTTGATTTTGAAATAGGGGCCGCCCATACCAATCTTTAACTTTTTGGCCTCCGCAGAGCGCGCGATGACACAGCCGTCGTTGTTACTTAACACGATCACCGGCTTGCCTTTGAGATCGGGTCTAAACACCGTCTCACATGAGGCATAGAATGAGTTCACATCCACCAGCGCGAACATTATTTTTTCAACGTTTTGATGACATGTTGCACAACTCCAAAGATCTCAAACTGGTCTGGGTCAGAGACAGGAATGATGGCGTGTGCGGCATTCATCGGTTTGAGATGCAGGTAAGGCTTCAGCATCAACTGCTTCACCGTAAACTCACCGTCTATGGCGGCCACCACCACATCGCCCTGCTCTGCTCTTAGCGAGCTATCCACAATCAGCATATCGCCGTCACTGATCCCACCTTCAATCATCGAGTCACCGCTGACTTTAATGAAATAAGTTGCGCTGGGATGCGCGACGCAGAGATCGTTGAGGTCAATACGCTGCTCAACGTAGTCCTGCGCTGGCGAGGGAAAACCACAGGGCACACGGCTGATAAACAGGGGCAAGCTGAGGATGGCGCGGATTTCCGCGGGTTGATAAAACACCATGATGATGGCCTTCAATAATACTGTATATAAAAACAGTATTACCAATCCCCTCGGTTTGATCAACTCAGATCTTGGGGGGTTGTGCAAACCGATTGGCAGGAAAGAAGATTTAGTTTGATCGGCGTTTGACAGTGGATTAACCACCATCCCACACGGAACAGGCGGTGCCTTAGCGGGCACCGCCTGACGTCAGGGATAACGGGGTTAGAACTCCACGCTGGCGCTGAGCACCAGGTTACGTGTTTCGCCTTCCGCTACGCGCAGATTACCGCCGCTCGAGGTGTAATAATGCTTGTTAAAGATATTGTTGAGATTCAACTGCAGATGCGTTTTTTTACCCAGCAGTTGGTTATCCCAGCCAATAAAACTGTCGGCAACGGTATATGCAGGCAGAGTAAAGCTGTTGCTTGGATCGCCCGTACGCGTGCCCATATAACGCACCCCTCCGCCGAGACGGAAACTGCCCGGCAACAGATTTAAGTGCAGATTATGGCTTAAATAGACCGCCCCGGAATTTCGTGGTGCGTTTTGCAGACGGTTGCCATTATTCGTCGGATCGGTTTTATCGTTAACAATTTTCGCCTGGTTGTAGCTGTAATTGGCACTGATATCCCAGTCCGGCAAAATCTCTCCGTTCAGCTCTAGCTCAACGCCGCTGGAGCGGGCTTTATCCACGGCATAGGTTCCCTCGTTTAACGCTAAGGCAACATTGCGCTCATCGATACGGTAAAGCGCAACCGTGGCCAGCAGGGCTGGTGTCATTTGCCATTTACTGCCCACTTCATAGGTTGTGCCCTGTTCCGGTGCTTCGACGTCACCGCTGTCATCCGGGTTAGTAGAAGGTGTAAACGATTTACTTAAGCTGCCATAGAAAGAGACGGTCGGTGTCAGCTTATAAATCAACCCGGTTTGCGGCAGGAACTTATTCCCTTCGTCGCTGTAAGTCAGTGTGGAATTACTGCCTCTTGATTCACGTTGCTCATAATGCTGATAACGGGCACCGGCGACAGCAGTCCACTGCGAAGTCAGGTCAATACTGTCTTTAAAATAGACGGAACGATTGTGAATGCGGTTGAGCAGATTACTGTCAGCGGTTTTCTCCGTACTGCTGTCAGTGATGGTATCCAGGCCATAGACCGGATTGCTCAGGGTGAAGTCGTTATTCTTTGTACCGTTATAAGCGTGAGCACGATAGGTTTGGTTCATTTCATAATCAGTGCCGACCACCAGATTATGCACCATGCCAAATATTTCTGGCGTACCAATGGCGTCCCAGGAAACATATTTTGTTTTATGGTTAAAGCCACGGAACGCATCCGGACGCCGAGTGACAACACCGGTAGTAGTATTAATGGCGGTGGTGGTCATGGTGTTGCTGCTGTACTTACGTTGGTTCATACCCAAGGTTACGCGAGTCGACCAGGTATCATTAAACTGATAATCCCAATGGGTATTAAATGTCTGATTACGCCCCCACGCTCGGTTCGAATAATCATCCAGACGGGTTTTGTAGCCGATATCAATCGGTTTTCCATCAATAAATGCCGTACCACGGTCGTACGGAATATCGTATTGATAGCTTTCATAGCTGATATAAAAGCTGGCGTTATCGCCATACCATTGTAATGAAGGCGCCAGTAAATTGTGTTTTTCATTACCGTATCCACGCCAGTAGTTCTGCGCTTGCTTCTCAGCAATCAGACGAAAAGCAAAACCATTGCCCAGTGGTCCCGTAATATCAATATTTCCGGCCCCGCCGCCGGTGCTGTTGTAATGCCCACCGACAATGGTGTGCCAGTCATATTGTGGTTTTTTACTGACGACATTAATCATCCCGCCGGGATTGAGGATACCGTATAACAGCGAGGAGGATCCTTTTAATACCTCGACATGATCCGTAGTCGCATCAAGATTAAGCCCCTGGCTGCTACGGATACCGTCACGGAAAACAGATCCATCAGAGTTTGAACCAAAGCCGCGACGAACAATGCCGTCTTCTGTCTGGCCCAATGTATTCGCTTGCGACGCACCACTAACAAAACGCATGGCGTCGGACACAGTAGTAGACTGATAATCTTGCAGCTGTTTTTGTGTCACGACACTGACTGACTGCGCTTCATTCAGTTTCGACGTCGGTGTTTTACTGGCGACGGAGGTGGTCGGGCTGGAGTATCCATTATCAGCTTGTACCGTTGGTTCAGCAGCGGTAACAGTAAGGGTATTATTATCATCAGCGGCAAAACTGCTGGCTGAAGATAATAATGCACCACTGTAAACCGCAAGCCATATTTTCCCCATGGAATGCTTGCGGCGCTGAGCGGATTTATATTGGCTCATTCTTGACTCTTATCCCCTGAAATTAACACAAACTGTTTTTTATGGTTTGACCCCATCCTGTCATGCTTCCGTCTGTGATTGAGCGGGGTAGCGTGGTCGGCAGGTCCGGTATTTTTTTCGAAAAAATGCACATCCAAATGCAAGTGATAATCATTTCATCATGATTTGATGTAGTAGTAAATATGCAATGTCGGTCTTAACACTACAGGTTTGCGTCATCAATATTCAGGAAAAAGCGGTGCCATCCATAAAAATATAATCGTTAAATTTCAGTCATTAATGCATTAATCTTTGACGTCACTCCTCTACAAAGTTGAAAGTAGCAACACTATTCCATCCTATTTATCCCAGTGAATTCACTACATTTCGTTCACGAAAAAACGTGGAAGTTAATGATTCTCATTGTCTTTTTGACAGTGATTGACTGGATATAGAAAGAACGCCGAATGCCGCACGGGAGTGAAAGCATCACGACAGATTCAGAGGGGCAAACGCCACTGCATGATATTCATTGCCTGAAAATAGCGGCTGTCGTTAAAACCCATGACGTTACAGCGGGGCATCACCTAAGGCTTCAGCAATAAAATCCACAAAGCTGCGCACTTTAGATGGAATACGAATCGCGCTGGGATAAACCGCTTGCAGGGTGAGTTCAGTGGTGCGATATGTAGGCAGAAGGGTTATCAGCCTGCCCTGCTTTATATGTTCGCCAAACACAAAGCTTGGGCCGTACGCAATGCCTGTTCCAGCCAACGCGGCTTCAAGCAGCAGCTGGATGTTATTGGCCGTCATACGGCATGCGCCTTCAATAGTGTGTGGCCGGCCTTGAGTGTCATAGATCGTCCAGTCGCCTGTTGATACCGCCTGACTAAACGCCAGACGAGGCGCACGGGAAAGTTCCTCTGGCGTCTCAGGTGTACCCTGCTGTTGCAAGTACGCGGGTGAGGCACACAACATCATCCTGCAAGGTGCCAGCCGCCGCGTAACGAGCAACGGATCATCAAGACGCCCAACCCGGATAGCCACATCAATGCGGTTTTCCAGCAGGTCTGCGTATTTGTCATCCAGTACCACATCCAGAGTGACTTGCGGAAATTGCTCAAGATAGCGTGAGACGATCTGGCCTAAATGCATGGCACCGAAGGCGACCGGCGCGGCGATGCGAAGCAAGCCTCGTGGAGTGGTTTGAATATCGCTGGCTTCCCGGTTCGCTTCTTCCATCGCCTCAAGAATCGCTTTGCAACGAACGTAATATCGCTGACCGGCATCGGTCATGCTGAGACGGCGGGTCGAACGCTGTAGCAACCGGACATTTAAATCGGACTCTATCGCGCTGACATGCTTTCCTGCCATGGCAGGCGAAAGCTGAAAACGTCTGGCGGCGGCGGCAAAGCTGCCTTCCTCGACTGCCGCGATAAAGATCTGCATGCTGGTAAATCTGTCCATTAACCTCAACCATTCGATACTCTGGATATCGTCTGTCGATACATTTTCGCTAATTATCATCCACCGAAATCATAATTACCATGACCTCAATTTCCTGAAGAGGTATGAACGATGAAAATGGTAGTGAATGGGATTGGGATTAACGTGCAGCAGCAGGGCAGCGGTGAAATAGCGCTGGTGTTTCTCCATTATTATGGGGGCTCGTCCCGTACCTGGGAGAAAGTGATACATCAGTTACCCGATCGTTACCGCACCGTGGCTATCGACCACCGCGGCTGGGGCGAGTCTGACGCACCGTCCTCCGGATATCGGATTGCTGATCTTGCCCAGGATGCCGAAGGGGTTATTTCAGCACTTGAGCTAAAACGATACATATTGGTGGGTCATTCGATGGGAGGAAAAGTGGCCCAACTGATGGCGTCGCGTCGCCCTGCGGGTCTTGAGGGCCTGATGCTGGTCGCGCCTTCCCCACCTGCGCCAATGCGCCTGACCACCGAACAGCGTGAGACGTTAGCCAGCGCCTATTGCAGCCGCGAATCGGTCAGCTATGTGATCGATAATGTTCTGACTGTAGGCGCATTAAGTCCTGCACTGCGTGAGCAGGTTATTGAAGATAGCCTGAGCGCTTCCCCTGGGGCCAAAGAGGGTTGGCCAAACGTGGCGATCAGCGATGATATTCGCAAGGAAGTCGCTGCGATAACGGTTCCGGTGAAGGTCATTTCTGGGGAACTGGACCGCGTCGATCCTCCCTCGACATTGCAAAGCGATTTACTGCCGCACATTCCACATGCTGTTATGCAGATCATCCCCGGTGTTGGACATCTCCTGCCTTTAGAGGCCCCAGAAAAGGTGGCGAGTCAGTTGTTAGACTTTATTGCTGCTATTTATGGCGACCAAAAGTGCTGAAGTGACCAGCGGGGGAACGCTTTATCCCCTATTCCCCCGCATTTTATCTTTTCAGAAAATAAGATTGCCTATCGATGCGCCGCCATCAACATACAATGTTTGCCCGGTCATGAAGGCGGCATCTTCAGACAACAGAAAAGCAATGGTCGCGGCAATCTCATCCGGTTTGCCAAACCGATTCATTGGCACGCTCTTCAGATAACGCGCTTCACCTGAACTTCCCGGCGGATTATTAGCACGGAATAACTCCGTTTCTGTCGGCCCGGGCGCAACCGCATTAACGGTAATCCCTGTCTGTGCGAGTTCCAGCGCCCAGTTACGGGTGAAGCTTAGTAGAGCCGATTTAGCGGCTGCATAAGCGGTTCGCTCAACACTGCCGAGCACTGTAAGGCTGGAAATATTGATGATGCGTCCCCAGCCCCGCTCTCTCATACCGGCGAGAATGGCCTGCGTTCCCTGGATTGCCGGGTAAAGATTCACTCGCATCACATCCTCGAAAGCGGCTAAATCAACCTCGCCTAACCGCTGCGGTTTAACCAATCCCACATTGTTCACGATGCCATCAAAGGTGAAACGCTGACTGAGCTGGTCAAACATCTTCTGCGTTTTATTTGTGTCTGCCAGGTCTGCGCTGATCAAGGTACCCGGAAAATCATCGCGGATTGCTCGGGCAATGCCCACCACCTGGTGGCCCGCGTTCGCGAGGCGATGCGCCAACGCCAGGCCAATGCCTTTACTGGCACCCGTAATTAAAAACGTTCTCTTCATCATGTCCTCCGATTAACAGTACTTACTGTGGAGCAAGCGCGTTAACGCGTTCGATAGCGCGCTGAACCGCAGGCCGGGCCGCCATCTCATCAAACCATCGAGCCACATTAGGGGCATGCTCAAAGCTTACCCCGGCAAATTCACGACGCCACAACCAACCAAAGTGCGCAATATCCGCAATGGTCATCTCTTCTCCCGCCACAAAATGATGATCAGCCAGCACCTTATCCAGCACGTTCAGAGTACGAGCCGCTTCGGTGGTAAAGCGCTGGATCGCCAGCGGCTGCGGTTCGGATGCCTGACGCTGAAAGAAACCAGACTGACCAAAGGCTGGCCCCAACCCTGAAGCATGGAAAAACAGTTGTTCGAATACGCGCGCCCTTGCCTCACCAGAAGTCGGCAACAGCTTGCCAGTTTTCTCGGCAAGATAAACCAGAATGGCCGCTGATTCCGTCAGAATGAAAGGTTCAGATGCAGCCTCGCTATCAACCAATACCGGGACTTTTCCGTTAGGGTTCAACGCAATAAATTCGGCTGACTTCTGTTCGCCTTTGCGCACATTCACCGCATGCAAAACATAATCAACACCGAGTTCTTCCAGTGCGACAGGCACTTTAATGCTGTTGGGCGTGGCAAATGCATAGACATCAATCATGGTGAATCCCTTATCAAGATTTTGCCGGGCCAGCCCCGACAACGTGATCCGGATATTGGCTGGCGCCCATTGGGAATGGTAGATATGCTGCTGGGATAACATCTATTCTTTTGAGGAATGATATGGATCGCTTTCAGGCCATGGCCACCTATATCCGGGTGGTGGATACCGGCTCCTTCTCTGCAGCGGCCAGACAACTTAATGTCGGCCAGCCAGCGGTATCTAAAATCGTTGCTCAGCTGGAGTCGCGCTTACAAACCCGTTTACTGACCCGATCGACCCATGGTCTGACCCCCACCGAAGCCGGACAACGCTATTACGAACGCGCCCTTACCGCCCTTCAGGAAGCCGACGAAGCTGAACTGGCCGCCAGAGGAGCCGGAAAAGGGTTATCCGGTAAATTACGGCTTTCCGCCGCCACAACCTTTGCCAGGCTGCATATCATCCCTCAACTCCCTCGGTTTCTTGAGGAGCATCCGGAGCTGGAGGTGGATGTCATTCTTGATGATCGGGTGATTGATCTGATTGCCGAAGGTATCGATGTGTCACTGCGCATGGGAAATTTACCTGACTCCGGTGTAGTGGCACGCAAGTTGGCTACGGGGCCGCGGTCGGTGATGGCGACACCGCAATACCTCGCGATAAAAGGGAAACCGAAAAAACCGGCTGATTTAGTCGAACATGAGGCGGTGCTGTATAACCCGCAGCCCAGCGTCTGGTCATTCACCTGTCAGGATGCGGTGGTCTCTACGGCGTTGCGAGGGCGCATTCGGGTAAGCGCCGCAGAAGGACAACGCGCTGCCGTCCTCAGCCATATGGGATTATGTATTGCTTCCGACTGGATGTTTGCGGATGAGTTAAAAAACGGGACGGTGCAGAAAGTCCTGACGTCATGGCAACTGCCTGCCATCGATCTGTGGGCCGTGTTTCCTCATGGCCGGCTGGCGAGTGCTAAAGCACGGCAGTTCGCTGGCTTTGTCGAAAACGTCATGGCGGAGCAGTGAAAACACCCCATTCCTTAACGGAATAGGTGTTATCTAATTTCGCGGCGATCCCATTCTTAATGGAATGGAATATTGTTGTTTCACGGCCAGCCACTCCGGACTGGTAACAACAAGGATCGCCACCATGTCAACGTTCGAAACTTATCGTCATAGCTTCCCTAACGCTCACCTGACCCGCAAACCGAACGGTGTGCTGGAAGTCAAATTCCATACCGCCGGTGAGAAACTGGTGTTTGATGGCCACACCCATGAACAGTTCGTGGCCCTATTCCATGCGATTGGCGAAGATCGTGAAAACCGCGCAGTGATCCTAACCGGCTCAGGCGATGCCTTTATGGACGCCATCAGCCCGGAAGGCTTCGATTTCTTCAGCCCATTAGGCTTCGACAAAATTCTGCGCGAAGGCAGAAAAGTGCTGAGCAATATTCTGGATATCGAAGTCCCAATGATCACCGCGTTGAACGGCCCGGTTCTGCTGCACAGCGAATATGCTCTGTTGACCGATATCATTCTCGCCACGCCAGAAACGGTTTTCCAGGACAAGCCGCATTTCGAATTCGGCATTGTGCCCGGTGATGGTGTGCACATCTTGTGGCCAGAGGTAATCGGATCGATTCGCGGTCGCTACTTCCTGCTCACCCGGCAGGAACTGGATGCTCAGACGGCGAAAGACTGGGGTGTCGTCAACGAAATCGTTCCAGCCGATAGACTGCTGAGTCGTGCCCATGAAATTGCCGACGGCATTGCTGCACTGCCACCATTGACCTCTCGCTATACCCGCATCGCGCTGACTCAACGCCTGAAACGTCTGTTAGACGAAGGGATTGGCTACGGCCTGGCACTGGAAGGCATTAGCGCTGCTCAGGTTGCTCACTCCATGAACACGCAGTGATCCCCTCTTAGATTGCTAAAAATTGATGCCGCCAGGGACTCCTGCGCGGCCACCAGGAGAAGCGAATGCAAACGTTAATGTCACCGGTTACAGCAGGAAAATTAGAGTTAGCTCATCGCGTCGTCATGGCGCCCACTACACGCATGAGAACCGAACAAGGCGGCGTGCCTGGCGAATTGATGATTGAGTATTATCGTCAGCGGGCGAGCCAGGGCGGCCTGCTTATCGCGGAAGCCACAGCGGTTTCGCCTTTCGCCAATGCGTATCAGGATGCCCCCGGCATCTTTACCGACGCGCAACAGGCAGGCTGGCAGCGTGTAGTGGACGCCGTGCACGCTCGCGGCAGCAAAATCATCCTTCAGCTCTGGCACCCCGGCCGCCAGTCACTGCCTGAACTGTCATCTGGACGCCAACCTGTTGCCCCTTCGGCACTCATTGCCAGAGAGACGTATGGCGTTGTCAAAAACGCGCAAGGTGCCTATGAGGGTAAGCTGTTCCCTACTCCACGCGCTTTGGATGTCAGTGAGATTGAGGGGCTGATGGCGGAGTTACGCCAGGCAGCCTTACGCGCAAAATCGGCGGGTTTTGATGGTGTCGAACTGCATGCTGCCAATGGATATTTACCCGAGCAGTTTCTGCTGGATGGCAGTAATACACGCACCGATAACTATGGCGGCTCCCTGGCAAACCGGGCGCGCTTCTTGCTGGAGTCGGTTGAAGCGCTGACGGAGATTTGGGGCACAGGACGCGTGGCGGTGCGTATTTCGCCCAGCGGAATTTATGGCGATATGCATGACAGCGATCCCGGCGCAACATTCCGTTATCTCGCAGAACAGCTCAACCCATTTGATCTGGCTTATCTGCATATTATTGAACCGCGCATCGTGGGGCCGGAAGATCGGGAGGCTGGCTATTATAACGAGCCGGTTGCCAGCCATGATTTGCGCGCATTTTATCAGGGGACCATTATCGCAGCGGGCGGGTTCAAGCCAGGTGATGCAGAAAACATGCTGCAAAATGGCGATGCCGATTTAATTGCCTTTGGTCGCCTGTTTACATCGAATCCTGATTTGCCGCATCGCATTCGTCATGGCTACCCTTTAACGGCTTATCAGCGGGAGCATTTCTTTGGAGGCGATGATAAAGGATACAGTGATTACCCTGCGTATACGCCATTAACGATGAACGAACCGACAATTTAATAACGCTTCCGCGTAACGAAGCCGCTGCGCACAATATCCTTCAGGCACATTGGCCTGCTGCACCTGGCAGGCCATTTTGACGTGTTCTGATGTCAGTAAAAGTTAGCGTAAAGTCGAATGCCCTACTCACAAATTTTATTTACTCTATATATATCAGGGCATTAAATATTAAAATCACTCACCCAGCAGATTATTTACGCATGAATCAAACCAATAAGCCCAATCTTTCATAAACTAATAGATGTGAATCCCGTCATTCACAGATAAACGAGAAAACATCGATGACTGATTTTTGGGACTTATCTGACAACTTTAGGTTGTGAGATTAATATAAGGGGAAATAATGCCGTTGATATTTGATGAGTTATCTGGCGCGCCATCGTGGGTGCCTGCTGTATTGCTTGTCACCCTCTCATTAGCAGTGGGTTTCCTGGCCCGATTCTTACTCCTCCGATTCATCCGCTACTGGCAGAGTCGTGATCGAAAGCTCTTCAAATCACTTGAAAAGCACCTGCGTGGCTCCCTGTTTTTATTCATCCCTTTACTGTTGATCAATGTTGGGGTGAATTACGTTAATGTCCGACCGGACTCGCTCTCCTTTATTACCACCACGCTGAATATTTTTACTATATTGTCATTGTGTTCGATTTTAATTCGCCTGACCAATGTCGCACAGGATATGTTGTTTATTCGCTATGATATCAACCTGTCAAATAATCTTCGCGCCCGTAAAATTCGCACGCAAATCATCTATGTCAAAAAGGTCGCGATTGTCATACTGGTCTCATTCTGTCTCACTCTGATTCTACTCAGCTTCCCTGGAGTGCGAAAATTCGGCACCACTATCCTTGCCGGTGCGGGCGTGGCGGGCATCATCATCGGCTTTGCCTTGCAGAAGTCGCTGGTCAATCTGTTTGCAGGCATACAAATTGCCTTTACGCAGCCGATTAAAATTGATGATGCGGTGGTGGTGGAAAATGAGTGGGGCTGGATTGAGGAGATAAACCTGACTTATGTGGTGGTACGTATTTGGGATTTGCGACGTCTGGTGCTGCCCATTACCTACTTTACCGAAAACGCCTTCCAAAACTGGACGCGTAATAACGCACAGATATTAGGCTCGGTGTTTCTTTACCTGGATTACTCCATGCCACTGGAGCCACTGCGAAAGCATTTTGAAAAAGTCCTCAGTGAAACCAAGCTGTGGGATCAACAGACCCAGGTACTGCAGGTGACCGATACGACGGATAAAACCATGACTATCCGCTTATTGATGACCGCGCAAAACTCCCCTACGGCCTGGGATTTACGCTGCTACGTGCGCGAGAAGATGATTGAGTTTGTGCAGCAAAATTATCCGCAGAGCCTACCGCGTTTGAGAGCGACACTGACGGAGCCGGGGATGGAGAGTTCGGTGGAGCAGTAGTTGATTGTGATGAACGCCATGCTGGTTCAGCTGATAAGGCGGCCGTAGCCGCCACCACAATCGGTGTGGCGGCTATAATGTGATCTACATCTCATTATTTCCAGAGGGTAGACATGGGAAATCTGTCACGTAGGCACTTCTTGCGTTGGGTCTCAGCCTGTTCAATCGCTGCGCCCGCTATCTTTGAGCACTTCTCGGCAACGGCAGCGACCACATCGAATATCCAGCTACTTCATCTGGAGCGCAATGGTTGGGTGCCTAATAATCCAAAGCTTCCCGTCATTCTTTACCATCACGCGTTAATGCCCAGCTCTGATATGACTGATTCCACCGAAACGCAGTTTGAGAAGAACAACTGGCCGCCACAGTGGGTGGCGAGCATCTTTAACTACCACCACTATCACAGCACCGCACATGAGGTGCTCGGGTGTGTCAGCGGAACCGCGAAAGTGATGCTGGGTGGGCCGGGGGGAGAAATAGTGACCCTGAACGCAGGAGATGTGGCACTGCTGCCCACCGGCACAGGTCACTGCAACCAAGGAAGCAGCGATGATTTCCAGGTGGTCGGCGCTTACCCGCCCGGCCAGCAATGGGATATCTGCCGCGAAGCGCCAACGGCATCAATGATACAGCGGATGCGCCACCTTCCCTTTCCTGAGAGCGATCCGGTGCAGGGCAAGAATGGTGCACTTACGCAGAAGTGGATGAGTGAATTTGTGGATTGCTTGAGGATTGGGCTGAAGGAGGTGGTAAAGCTGCCTAAATGTGAAATGAGTAATTCTGAAGGCCTGTGTCATGAAAGGGCAATGTCAGGAATGCCCGCGGATTGCCGTGGCAATGTCTGCTGTGTGCCCAGGCTGTGTGAAAACTGTTTTGGTCGCTTAATCTGCGTAAAACAGGGTTGAAAATAGCGATCATACGTAAAATTCGGCTCAACTAACCTGTCGATTAATTCCAGATTTTGCGTAGATGCGCGCACTTAAGTTTTAGGTCACAGTTTTCACACAGCCTGTGCCAGAAGCGGAAGTTGCTTGCATCGTGCTATGTTAGTTTGTCTGGAGCTGATCAAATCAGCTAGTTCATATGACGCTTTCGTTTGAGAATGGAATAATGATTACTTATCAAAATGCGACAGACAAGGCTCTGGATTACCTTAATGGCTTTGACACTCCAGTCGTCATTACACTTCATGGTCGATTCTCAGAAGGCTGGTTCTATTGTTATCAATCGAAAGAGTATCTGGAAACGGGTGATTTTTCTGCTCAGTTGGCGGGAAATGCACCGTTCATAATTGATAAAGATAATGGAGAAATTCACTCTCTTGGAACTGCTTATCCATTAGATAAATACTTGCTGGATTACGAACAACAAAAAAACGAATAACGTCCGTTCATCGCTCATAGCTGCCCCTGCATAACGTCTTGATGGGTAGCTCCGTGCCAGAAGCGGAGTAGCGCATGAACTGTTATGGTAAATTTGGACGTCCGGCTTAATCACTTGAGGATAAGCAGAATGCTTCTGGAGAAGCTCAGATTGCTTGAGTGCAGCCTTCACGGCGACAGGCGCAATGATCGGGAGTGGCTGGAACTGATTCTTCATCCGGAATTCCGTGAAATCACCCGGTCAGGTGTGACAGTCGACCGGTCAGAGACCATTGCGTCGCTGCTAAGTGAGAAGGCTGCACCGTATATTCTCAGCAGCGATTTCCGTCTTACGGAGATGGGCTGCGGTTACGCTCTGCTTCACTATCGGACATTTTATGCTGATGGCAGCCATCATGCATTACGTTCCTCTTGCTGGATTTGTTCGGATGAGGGCCAGTGGACTCTGTTTTTTCACCAGGGGACGCCGGCTGCAGGCAATGCCGGGGTCCAGGGTTGAGTTGCACACTTAGGACAGAGAGAATGTGTTTATGCGGAAGATTATTGTTGTGCCATACGATGATAGATGGCCTGAGATGTTTAAAGCTGAAAGTTTACTGATAAAAACATTGCTCGGTGGAATGGCTAAAGATGTCCATCATATTGGAAGCACGTCAGTTCGTGGTCTCTCAGCAAAGCCCATAATTGATATGCTACTTGAAGTTTCCGACATCAATGCATTGGATAAGTACCATTCAGCAATGGCCCACGCCGGGTATGTTGCTCGCGGTGAGAACGGGATTGCGGGGCGCAGATATTTCATTAAAGGTGGTGATCAGCGTAGTCATCAAGTCCATGCGTTTGAAGTCGGAGATATGCAGATATTGAGACATCTTGCTTTCCGTGATTATCTTCGAAGAAACAAAGACATTGCAGAAGAGTATGCTGAGATAAAACACGCAGCTGCATTACTCAGCAGGAACGATGCTCATCGCTATAGCGCCCTCAAAGCGAAATTTATAGAGCGTCATCAACAACTAGCGCTAGTTGTCTGAGAACGATTGAGATTGAGTTCGTTGCCGGGAGGGTATGTTCAATAATGATGAATTCACTAAGTAGTCATCAGTCAACGTCTGCTGTTCGCTCAGGCTGTGTGAAAACCCTGACCTAAAACTGAAGTGCGCGCATCTACGCAAAATCTGGGAATACTCGACTGAGTATCTGAGAAAATTCTATCCAAGAGCGCTGTTTTCATACTTCTTTTTGGCAATTTTAGCGACCAAAACAGTTTTCACACAGCCTGCGCTCATAGCGGACATTGGTCTGCATCTTGAATACTGCCCAGCGTAATCGATGAATCTCGAGGTCTTTGTTTTTTAAGTGTTCGCCATCAGACCATAGCTGCAGACCCGAAACACATCTCGTGCGGTTCGTATCAGCTTGCCGGTATGGCCGGTTAGAGCAGTCGGGCTGACGACCCGACGTGACGGGAAGCTGGAGGGGGCATGAAAGAGTGCATATTAAAGGCTTCAAGGTGATTCTCTGGCCGTTATCCCATAAGCCAATCTGTCTTTATAAGCGGTAAACTTTTCGCTAGAGAATGGGCGTCAAAACAGAGAGTGCTAGTTTTTCTTAACGCTGACGCAGTTGTATTGGTTTCAATAACCTTCCATTTATGGAGAAAAATCGCTATAAAGTTTGACAGTTCTATTTTTATGCAACATAGGGATATGCTGATGATTGATCAAATGCTTTCATTGATTAAAATCCGACAAGAATTACCCGATGCTATAGGCTATGCCTTAACTGAGGAGAATCACATTTTCTCGCTCCCAGATGAGATAACTGACTCTTGCGACAAAGAGTTGAAAGAGAAACTTAGCCACTTATCCTGTGTCTATTTGCGCATTGATAATTTTACCAATGAAGTTCAGAAGTTTATCCGCGTGTTACTGGCTGGAAGCAGTGAATTCACACCCCGTATATTATTTCGTCGCCGTAGCAACAGAGCCACTCATGAGATTCTTTCAGAAGAAAATGAAATTATAATACATGAGATTCCTCCAAACGATTCCATTTATATTATATTTTACAACCCTGACAATAAATTCAGTATTGAGCAGATTTTGGTAAGTGACAAATCGATCACACCAATGATGCAAAAGCTAGCTGCAGCTAAGCGAGACCCTGAAATTGCCAGGCTTAAATTCCTGGCTGTATTTCTTATTATAATTGCTATATTAGTTTCAATAGGAAGCATTCCTATGATTGGCTATGCATTATGGAATCGCCATGAGACAGATCAAATCATGAAGGATGCATTCTCTGGCATTCCATTGTGTCAGAGCGAGATTTTTAACAATTCCGCTGAAAAAGAGAAAGAGCTTGAGCGTCGATTCAAGCAACTAGGTTCAGCCAGTTCAACGACCCTCTTAATGAATCACGTCTCTTCGCTTGATGAGCTCAAATTAAAAGACAATGTTATTCTTTGTGTACCCGTCAAAGGTTCTTGAACTCTTAGATTACTGACATAAAGCTATCAACACTTATTTTGTCAAAATGCCTACCGCATTAAACTGCCCAGTTCACTAGAAACAGGACGACGTGAGTGGAAGAATGAGCAGCTCACCATGTATTAACACGATGGAGCATTGTCACATTGACATGCTCCCGGTTAATTGACACAAAGCGCTGTTAGAAATGTCCGCAGATCGCTCATAGCTGCCCCCCGCACTCAAGCGTACAGCTTTCAGTGGATTATGATTGGTCCTGATTATCCTCATACTCTTTGATTGCATCGTTAACCATTCTGAGAACCAAATGAAGAAAGTCTTCTGCGGTCGTACCCCACAGTTCCGGAGCAAATTCATCTCGGAAGTAATGGTTAAACAATGCTCCAGGGGCATCACTTTTGCTAAGAAAGAGTTCTATATCGGCCACAAGTCCATACCAGCTTGCCCGGTGCTCTTGTTCTAGAAAAATTCGTATTTTCGGCTCAACTTGAACCGTATCATCAATCAGGTCGTAGTCCTGACCGAAATATATTGTAATGAAACAGCTTAACTCGTTGAAATCGGAACGGTGCATATCAGGCCTTTGGAAAAGCGGTGAGTACGAAATAGGGTTTACCGTGCCAGTTCTGAAAACGCAGTACCAGCCGAACGCGATAGCAACGGATGACCTCAGATGAGCCCCTGCGAACCATTATCCCGGTTTGCCCGGCAAAAACGCTTTCCAGCTCCATTTTAGCGTTCATGCCTGCCGGGAGATGCTTCACCCACATTTCAATTTGGTTCTTATTATCTCTGATGACGCGGCTTATTATCTGCTCAGCTTCGCGCTGGGTACGAAAGCTACTTGTCGCAGATAATGCAGGACGCCTTTCCAGCCGTGCAATAAGCTCCTCAGCAGATTTTCCAATATGGCGTTCGAGTGTATGACCGCCGGTTGCCCCAGAAGAAAGAGCTTCATGCGCGGCCAGGCTGATACTTCCGGAGCGGATTGACACGATGCGCACGGCCCCCACAGCTAATGCAAAGCCGAGGGGAAGCGTTAGGTCAACTGTTGTACCGACTTTCATTGCGGTTTTGGTGTCAGCGCCAAGTTCCTCTGCAAGCTCGACGGTGGAATTATAGGTGTCCGTCGTTATCTTGCGCCCCGTCCAGACCTGTCTGATTGAAGCCTGTATGGTATCCAGACTGTGCGTACCGACGAAAATGCATCCAGCTTTGGAGAGCATTGTGGGTTCAGGCACTACACACATTGCACCGGCACCGAACATTTCAACAACGCCACCAGCAAGATTCAGGCCGCCGTATATTCGATTACTCAGGGTTTCCCCTTCACTAACAGTTCTGTCTGAGAGAACCGCAGCCATCTGCACCGGCGATAGCGCAACTCTCAATCCGTTGTCGTCATCCATAAAACCTATCTTCTAAATTGACTCAGATCTGGCAGTTCTTATGCCAGGGTGTTTTTTTACACTTACATACTAGCCCGAAGGATATCAATAAGAATGAGGGGATAAGTTTTACTGAACTTGAATTAAGTGCGCGCATCAGCTTTAGTTTTCCTTCACGCAGCTTCAGATACACAGAACTAAATCATTTGGTTCAGTCGGCTGTATTAAGTTCTCTACTCATGCACCGACATGTCATCACTCTCAGCCGACTTTTTACCGTGCCAGGATGTCTTATAAGAGTGATGCGGAGTGACGAATCACATATTACTTAACACGTGATGGATATATTCCTCAAATGCCGCATCGGCGAAAAAATATCTGTTGTGACCGCCCTTTTTTCTATACGTGCATAGCCATGCAGTAGGTCCAAAATTAGCATGGCAGAGATTTTCGCGTTCGGGCAAGGAAAGGGCTGCATTTAAGCCCGGAGGCCTCATAAACACGCTGGGGCCTCCGGGAAAGAGGACCGAAGCAGTCTTATGTTAAATGACGTGCTGTTACGTGCTTGGGTGGGTTGCCTGTTAACAATAACTGAGGGAGTCTTTCCAGTTACACCTATACAGGAGCAACACTGTGAAAATAACGAAGATTGACCATGTACACGTGTATGTTGATGATATTGATCTGGCTGAGCGCTGGTACGAAGATGTTCTCGGTTTTACCCGCGATGACTCGTTGTACTTCTGGTTCGAGCAGGGAGGACCGCTGGTGGTCAGGAATCACGGCGCGTCGCTTTCGCTTTTTCTCAGAAAAAATCAGTCTCCCGGCCATACGATAGCTTTCGCTGTGGAAGCTGCGGCATTTGTCGATTTAGTCGCTACTCTCAATGCCAAAAATATCCCGTTTACCGCCTGCGATCACGATATATCCATGTCCCTGTACTTCAGCGATCTTAGCGATAACAAGATTGAACTGACCAGCTACGACTACTCTCAGGCAAAAAGGGTTCTGAAGAGTATGGTATAACCTTTGCCCTAGGCTGCAATCTGATCGTAACAGAACCCTTGTGTTAAATTTGAGCGCACAGCCCACGTCACAAAGAGAGAAATAAAAATCATGACCGAGACGATGCGAATCACAACGATAAGTGAAGCAGACCATCTCCCTGCCCTATCCAAAATCACTTTCGCAATAAGCCCAGACTATAATCCAGTAACCGCAACACCGACTCAATGAATGATGCTCGTTAGTCCTCAGACACATTCAGCCAACAGTAGGATAATGATGCAAAAAATTATTCTTGTTCCATCTAATCTTGGGCTTAACCCGCTCTATGAAGGGCACATACCCGGAACGTATCGCGCTCCGTCAGTGTTGATGCAGCAGGGACTGGATAAATGCTTCTCAGCTTTCAAGATCGTGACGGTTCCCTGCCCTGAATACAGCCCGGAGAGTGAACCGGGCACTGACATTTTAAACGGTCATAAACTGAGGCAGCTTAATCTGCATCTGGCAGATGAAGTAGAAGCTGCCCTTCGCTGCAAATTAAAGCCTGTTTTAATTGGGGGCGACTGCGCAATACTGCCCGGTGCTTTGCTGGGTTGCAGACGTCAACTGGGTAACTTGGCACTTGTGCATATCGACGGTCACAGCGATTTTCGTCATCCAGGCAACTGGAAGCGTGAACCTGAAGATCGTCCCGGCGCGGCGGCCGGAATGGATCTCGCACTCGTCACTGGCCGTGGCGAGCCGTTACTCACAGAGTGGCCCGGTATTGATGGCCCTTTGATTGAGGATAAAGCCGTTATTCAACTGGGAGAGCGCGAATCACTGCTGGAAGATTATGAATGGCCTGACATCGCAGAGACTGAAATTTTACGCATCACTGTTTTTGACGCGCTGAAGTTGCAGGATAGCCAGCTCGTCCATTTGATAAATGAACGCCTCAATGATTTTCCTGCAATACCTTACTGGATCCATCTCGATTTGGATGTGCTGGACAGTGATGAAATGCCAGCGGTCGATTGTCCCGGTCAGCCTGGCTTATCTTCTCAACGCCTTGTCAAAGTCTGCCGAACACTGTTTAACCCTTCCCGCTGCTGCGGCATAACAGTGACCATCTATGATCCTGATATAGATGCAGACAGGAATATCGCTAAACGGGTAGTCGATATGATCAGAAGCATTACGCAAGAAAGTGCACATTGCCCGAATGGCTAATGCGCACCTGCCACGATTAATCCAACTATCAAGGCCGTGCTGCTGTGCCATCCGGTAAGCGTGCGTTAGTCCATTCGGGGATATCACCCTGCACCGGATATTTCGCGGCTTCTTTCAAATCAATATCCACGCCGAGTCCAGGACGATCGCTGAGATACGCATAGCCGCGATCAATTTCCGGACATCCAGGGAACACCTCCATCAATGCCTCATTAACAGGCGTATATTCCTGAATACCCAGATTAGTAATGCTGAGATCAATGTGCAGGTTAGCCGCCACACCAATCGGCGAAATATCGCCAGGCCCATGCCATGCTGTTCTGACGCCGTAAAGCTCGGCAAACGTGGCTAACTTTTTCGCCGGCGTGATGCCACCAATCGTGCTGACATGACAGCGAATATAATCAATCAAGTGATTCTGGATCAGTGGTTTCCACTCATTGATCTGGGTAAACAGTTCCCCCATCGCAATCGGCGTGCTGCTCTGCGCGCGCATTTTATCCAGCCAGTCGATATTCTCAGGTGCGACCGGATCTTCTAAGAATAAGAGCTGGTAAGGTTCCAGTGATTTAGCCATCTGAATCGCGGCGATCGGAGTGATGCGCTCATGGACATCATGGATAAACTCAACGCCAAACCCAATTTTATTACGCAGATGATCAAACAGACGAGGCACGGCACGCGCGTAAGCATCAGGATCGAAGTAAATACCCTGAGTCTGTGTGCGCGGCGACACCTTGGGCTGGATGTTGCGTGCTTTCGCCAACTTACCGGCGATCAAACGCAGATCGTCTGTGCCCGCCCCACCATACATCCCCACCTGACAACGCACGTACTGATACCCCTCTTCCATACGTGCACGAATGTTGTCTTCCACTTCCACTTCGTCAGCGCCATCGCAGTGACGATACAACGCCACGCCATCACGGCACTTGCCACCCAACAATTCATAAACCGGCAAACCGGCCACTTTGCCCTTCAAGTCCCATAACGCCATATCCACGCCTGAAAGCGCATTGTTCATCACCGGGCCGTTACGCCAGTAGCCACTGACCGCCGCAGATTGCCAGATATCCTCAATACGCGCGGGATCTTTGCCCAGCAAGAAGGGTTTCATATAGTTATCGATTGCAGCCGCCACCGCATGAATTCGTTGCGTAAAAGTGGCGCATCCCAAGCCGTATAAACCCGGTTCACTGGTTTCAATTTTGACCACGACCAGATCAATGCCGCCGGGTGCAGTCAGTATGGTGGTGACGTTGGTAATCTTAAGTTGACTCATGGTACTCCTCACTATCTTGTAAGATGTCCTACATGTGATGTGCTTTAAAAAGCCCTGACGGGCTTTTCATTAGAATCAGTTGTTACGCACATCCTCTATGGCATGCACGTTATGCGTCATGGCGCTGTTCAGCGTTTCGGTAGCGAGCGAAGCATCGCGATTTTTCAGCGCCATAAAGACTTTAATGTGCGCTTCTACGCTCTCTAATGTGATGCCCAACACGCGGTTGAGCTCTTCCAGGTAGTGAACGTAAATCCCTTTCAGCGACTCCATGACGTGAATAAAGATGGAGTTATGCGATGCCTTCACGATCGCCAGGTGAAAATCATAATCTGCCAGCGAATATTTTTTGTAGTCGTCCTTGTTCACCAGCATACGGTTGAGCGCTTTTTCCAGTTCCTTGATATCGTCATCCGTGGCGTTTTGCACCGCGAGCTCCATACAGCGAAACTCAACGGTTTGGCGAAAAACGCGCATGTGATCAAACTCTTCCTGCGAGAGATGCAGAATCGGTTGATTGTCGTTGAAGGCACCGTAGCGGGCCACATCGCGCGTAACATATGTCCCCTTACCGTGATGCGTCACCACCACACCCAGATCACGTAGCTTCTGCACTGCACTTCGTACGCTCACGCGGCTAACCTGAAAAGTGGCCGTTAACGTGGGCTCCGAAGGCAGTTTGCAGCCCGGCTCCCAGATGCCATCCTGAATGTTTTTCTTCATCTGCTCGTAGATCGCATCCACGATGTTATGTTTTTGCACGCTTTCCAGGGTCACAATATTCGCTCACTTGTCCTACATGTTTGGATTTGTATCGTTTATAGCAGATCACTACAAGAGAATTTTTGTTGAGGGAATATTTTTTCATACCGGAGATAATCTTATTTACCGATTAATAATCATAGTATTAGGTTAAAAATCGCAACCTATTCCTGTACCACAGCAAACCCATTTTTTGTGAAGCACACTGCATTTTGCTTTAAGGAGAATTGCTGGTTCCATCAACCTCAAGTACAACAATCAGCATTAACTTGTTAGTCATGTTACATGAGGATTAGATATGACCACTCTTTTCGACCTTAAAGGTAAGACCGCGCTGATTACCGGATCAACGCGTGGGCTGGGATTGGCTTACGCCTGCGGACTGGCTGAAGCCGGAGCCCATGTCATCCTGAATGGCACCAGCCAACAGCATATGGATGCCGCGCTGAGTGAGCTGCAGGCCAAAGGGTATAGCGCGCGCGGCTTTATCTTTAACGTCGCCGATGAAGACGAGATCGAGCAGGTGTTCAACCAACTCGATCAGGCCAATATTCATGTCGATATCGTGATCAACAATGCCGGTATCCAGTTCCGCCAGCCGATGCTCGAACTGGCGTTGAGCGACTGGCAACGCGTGCTGGATGTCAATCTGACCAGCGCCTTTCTGGTGGCACGGGCCGCGGCGAAACGCATGGTCGCACGTAACAGCGGCGGCAAAATCATCAATATCGGCTCGCTGACCAGCGAAGCCGCCCGCCCGACAGTTGCACCTTACACTGCAGCAAAAGGCGGCATTAAGTTACTCACCAAATCAATGGCTGCCGAGTGGGCTGTCCATAACATCCAGACTAACGGTATCGGCCCCGGCTACATCCTGACGGACATGAACGCCGCGTTGGTAGATAACGCTGAATTTAATCAGTGGGTGTGTAACAGCAACCCGTCAGGCCGCTGGGGCAAACCCGAAGAGCTGATCGGCACCGCCGTGTATTTGGCGTCATCCGCCTCCAATTACGTCAATGGCCAAATGATCTACGTGGACGGCGGCTGGCTCGCCACGCTGTAAGGCAAAAACTGAGCATCAAGACTCATCGCACCCTACCGACAAAAACCTAAGAGGTCAGAACCATGAATCAGACCGTTGCAGGATCATTTATGACCACCAAACCGACTCGAACGCGTTTCTCCGTGCTGACGATGTTGTTTATTGTCACTGCGATTAACTACATGGATCGTGCAAATCTGTCCGTTGCGGGATCGCATATACAGGGCGAATTCGCTCTGTCATCCACGCAGTTAGGCTTACTGTTTTCCATGTTCACCTGGTTTTACGCCATGAGCCAGATACCGGTGGGCTATTTGCTGGATCGGATTGGCTCGCGGTGGCTGTACGGCAGCGCCATTGTGCTATGGAGCGTCTTCACGCTGCTGATGGGCTTTGCGTCACACAACCTTTTTACCACTGCAAGCGCCTCTTTTATGATGTTGCTGGCGTGTCGTGCCTTGGTAGGTATGGCAGAAGCGCCCTCTTTCCCGTCTAATACCAAAATCATCGCCACCTGGTTCCCGGATCATGAGCGCGCACGTGCAACGGCAACCTACTCCAGTGCGCAATACATCGGTCTGGCGCTGCTCACTCCGGCGCTGTCGTTTGTCGTCAGCCAGTGGGGCTGGGAGATGTCCTTCTATATCTCCGGGGCGGTAGGGATTATCTTTGGCATCTACTGGCTGTTTGCCTATCGCGATCCGCAACACAGCACGGCGGTGAATAGCGCCGAACTCGATATCATCCGCAAAGGGGGCGGATATGGTTCCGCGTCACAAAGCACCCATAGCCGGGTGAACTGGCAGTCGGTGCGCTATATCCTGCGCCAGCGCACCACATGGGGCTTATTCATCGCCCAATTCGCCGCCTCCTCAACGCTCTACTTCTTCCTGACATGGTTCATCGTCTATCTGGAAAAAGGCTTACACCTGTCGATTGATAAGGCCGGTATCGGTGCGATGTTCCCTTATTTGATGGCGATGGCGGGGGTACTCTGTGGCGGTACCTTAAGTGACATGCTGCTCAAGCGCGGCAGTAGCCGCACCTTTGCGCGCAAGTTGCCGGTGATGGCCGGCATGCTGCTGACGTGCTCGATTGCCCTGGTCAACTTCTTCCAGGACCAGCCAGTGATCGCCATTGGCATCTTGTCTGTCGCCTTCTTCGCTAACGCCTTCTCGAACCTTGGCTGGGTGGTGTGCAGCGATGTTATTCCCCGCCACCTGATCGGCACGATCGGCGGCTTTCTGAATATTTTTGGCAATCTTTCCGGTATTGCCAGTCCCATCATCATTGGCGTGATCCTGCAACGCACCCAGAATTTCCAGTATGCGATGTGGTATATCGCCGCCGTTGCGCTGATGGGCTTCCTCGCCTACCTGTTCCTGGTCGGGAAAATCGAATTGATCACCCCACCTGGAGAAAAACAGCAAAACAACGAAGAGAACACCTTCAATACTCCATCCAATGCGCAGGGATAAGTCATGCAGCAAAAAACAGTCAAAGCGGTCATGGTCAAAGGGGCACACGATGTGTGCGTGGAAACACAAAGCATCAGTTGGGATGAAGATCAGGTTTTGGTGCGCGTCGAACGGGGCGGGATTTGCGGCTCGGACATCCACTACTTTCAGCATGGCAAAGCGGGAATGTCGGTGCTGAAATCCCCGATGGTGTTAGGGCATGAATTTGTCGGCGTAGTGGAGCAAGCACCTGCTGCAAGCCATCTTCGTGTCGGTCAACCTGTGGCCATCAATCCGTCTCAACCCTGTCAGCAGTGCGAGATTTGCCGCAGCGGCAGGCAAAACCTGTGCCGCGCAATGCGTTTTATGGGCAGCGCGCAGTTCTTCCCGCATGTGAACGGCGGATTTGCACAACATGTGGTGGTGAGCCCGCAGCAGTGCGTGCCTTATGCGGAACACGCTGAGGCTAAAATTATCGCATTTGCTGAACCGCTCGCCGTGTGCATTCACGCGTTGAAGCAAGCCGGTAACTTGGTAGGCAAACGCGTTTTGGTAACCGGTGCCGGGCCGATCGGCTGTTTGATCATCGCCTGCGCATTGGCTTCGGGCGCAACGGAAGTGATCGCCACCGATATCAGCGAGCGCTGTCGCGCGTTGGCCGTTGAAATGGGTGCCACCGCCGCATACGACCCACGGGATGAAACCGTTATCTCATCATGGACTGCCGATGGCGGACATTTTGATATCTGTTTCGAAGCTTCGGGTGCAGCGGTGGCCATCGCTTCAGTGGTGTCTTATACGCGTCCAGCGGGTATTATCGTCCAGTTGGGCATGGGTGCTGCGGAGGTCAATTATCCGGTTGGCCCCTTGCTGGTGAAAGAGATTCAACTGAGAGGGTCATTCCGCTTTATCGATGAGTTCACAACCGCAGTCAGATGGCTGGAATCCGGTAAAATTAATCCACTGCCGCTGCTCACCACCGAGTTCAACATAAATGACGCGGTTGCCGCACTGGAGTTAGCATCAAATAAAGAACTGGCAGCCAAAGTTCAGTTAGTGTTTTGAGGTTAATCGCAGCGCAAAGCGTACGATTTAATAATTCAAACATAAACGGTCTTCAAATCGAACTGATTCTACGTCTCGCTTATTTCCGATTCTGACTGGCATGGGTTGAATAACACCAATTTCAATGCGATATTCCTGATGCACATTACTTTATTCACACCGAACGCCGTTCATATTTGCTTAGGGAGTAATAATGTCAGCTGAGGATAGAATCAAGGAACTGGAAGCAACGGTTCAGTACCTGAAGATTGAAACAGAAGTGCTGCGCGAATTGATGATCAAACAGGTTGCGCTGAACAACATCACTTTTAAGGGTAAGTACGATGAAGTTCTGATTCAGATGGCCAGGGAATATGAAGCCCGTGGGCTGGAATCAGATCGCAATCGTGCCCTGCATGAAGCGATACGGCAGTATGTTCGTTATGACTCGCCATCAATAGATGGCAGTGAGCCGTCAGATTAGCACTTTGCCGCAGCAACAGAGCCGCCCATAAGCGGCTCTTCGCTTAACGCTTAGATGTTAGGCTTCTGCTCATCAGGCAGATCCTGACCATCATCGTCGTCATCTGGTAACGGCTCATCGTCACCCGGCAGCGGTATCACTTTATCTGGATCTGGACGCTCTGACATATTTACCTCCAGCTACCCGGAATGGGTAAGTTAAGCTTAGTCGCTGTAGTATTCGCGCGATTTAAATAAGGAAAAGTTGTGATTAAGGCGTCGAATAAATAATATCAAGACTTACACGCTTGGCTTATTAGTGAAAAATAACATAACGATGAAAGAAAATAACAAATCATTTTACCCGCAATAAAAATAAACTTGATATTATCAACGTGATACCTTTTTATTCAGCCGTCGCGCTTGAAGCGATGTATTTCGCAATTAAAATTAAAGATGCAAAAGCACATGATGTGTTTTCCCATCATGTTAATGATCACGCATCAAGAGGCAAGACCATGGCTCAACATAGAGGCGGTTCAGGTAACTTTGCGGATGACAAACAAAAAGCGTCTGAAGCAGGTAAGAAAGGCGGCCAACAGAGTGGCGGCAGTTTTAAAGACGATCCACAAAAGGCCTCAGAGGCAGGTAAAAAAGGTGGGAAAAGTAGTAACAAAGGATCCTGATGATTCACCTTGATAATTACCGGACCGGGAGCAAGGAACGCTCCTCACCCACATTTTTTATTATGCTCATTCAATCCGGGCGATACCTCTTCTCCCACGCCCTACACCGTTCAATCGATGTTAACCGTGCACCACCACATTAAACCCTTCATCCGCGCCCGGTGCAGTAAAGTAGCTGCTGATCAGCTCAAACTGCGCATCCGTCGCCGTAAAGTCGTGGCTGCCTTCTGCATTGCGCGCGTGTAAACGGCTCTTGCACAGTGCATCCGGCACATCAAGGAAATGCAGTTGATGTTCTGCCTGCGCACTCTGGATCACCGCTTTCATCCACTGGCGTTGACTCAAGGTGTTGGCTGGGAAATCCAGCACCACCGATACGCCACGTTGCAACAACGCGATTAAATGCGGCGTCATCGCATTGCGCAGTTTGCCCGCACAGCGCACGTAATCAGCAACATCCTGCATCTCTTCTGCAAATAAATGCGCCAGCCAGGCATCTTCGCTGATGATGACGGCTCCATTTTCTTGTGCCAGTTGATGCGCCAGCGTCGATTTTCCCGCAGCAATTTTGCCGCACAGCAGATGTAAGACAGGACGAGATGTGGACACAGACGCAGATTCCATTAACCAGCTCCAGATAAAATGACGCTCTACCATGCCGTGAAATGCCGGTCCAGTAAAGTCTGGCAGCTACACTTACTTTATCTCTGTTAAAAAAGGAGACGCATGATGAGCCAACGCCTGCATAAAATTGACTTTCCGGTGAGCAAGGCGAGGAAATATCTGGAGCCCGGTCCGGTGGTGTTGCTGAGTTCGCAGTTTGAAGATCAGCACGACATCATGACGCTGGGCTGGCACACCATACTGGAGTTCTCCCCCTCCCTGGTGGGTTGCATGATCGCCAGCGGCAATTACAGCCATGAGTTGATTCGCCACAGCGGCCAGTGCGTGATCAATGTGCCATCCGCTGATCTGGTCGATAGCGTGGTCGCAATAGGCAACAGTCACGGCGATGGTATCGATAAGTTTGATGCCTTCAAACTCACCCCCGAACCCGCCAGCGTGGTCAACGCGCCGTTGATCGACGAGTGCTTTGCCAGTTTTGAGTGCCAGCTGTATGACGACTCGATGGTGAACAACTACAGCTTCTTCATCTTCGAGATCGTCAAAGCCCATGTTGCCGAGCAACCGGAATTTCCACCCACCCTGCACTACACTGGCGAAGGACGCTTTACCATCATGAGCAATAGCGTGCTCGATAAACACCGCGATTTTAAGCCAGAAATGTTAATTTGAGTCTGTTGAAATCGCACCCGAGCGCCCTCACAGTATTGCTTTCGACCTGACAGGAGTAAAAAACAATGGCAACCGAATATGCGGTGATCGCCGGTGGCTGTTTCTGGTGTACCGAAGCAGTGTTTAAAGATGTGATTGGCGTAGAGTCAGTCGAAAGTGGTTACACCGGCGGCGAGCGCCCGAATCCAACCTACGAGCAGGTGTGCAGCGGTGCAACCGGTCATGCCGAAGCGATCCGTGTTGGTTTCGATCCCGAGCAGGTGAAGTACGGCGATCTGCTGGATATCAGCTTTGCGACACACGATCCAACCCAGTTAAACCGTCAGGGCAACGACGTTGGCACGCAGTATCGTTCTGCGATCTTCCCGGCTAACCCAGAGCAGGAAGCAGAGGCGATTGCCGCCATTGCCCGCGCTCAGGCCGATCTCAATGTGCCCGTGGTCACCACCATTGAGCCGCTGAAAGAGTGGTACCCGGCAGAAGATTATCACCAGGATTACTGGGATGGTGCCGGCCAGCGCAACGGCTACTGCATGGCGGTGATCCCACCGAAACTGCAGAAGCTGCGTAAGAGCTTTGCTAACCGCGTGAAGCAGGGTTAATCCCTCACACATGCACAACGTCCGACGACGTTGTGCATGTTCACGCTACCCCGCCATCTCCCGTTTAAACACCGCCAGCGTGTGCGCTTTAACTCTGACAAACTCCGGGTCACTCATGATTTCTGCCGTACGCGGACGCGGTAGTGCAAAAGGCACGATTTCAGCCACGCGCGTCGGCCGACGCGTCAGCAATAAAATTTCATCCGCGAGAAAGACCGCGTCCTCCAGATCGTGCGAAACAATCAGCATCGTCACGCCAGTCAACAGCTGGACCTGCTGCAGTTTGTCACGGATGAACAGCGTCATCTCAAAATCCAGTGCTGAAAACGGCTCATCCAGAAACATCACTTCTGGCTCAGTGGCCAGCGCACGCATGATGCACACCGTCTGTTGTTGCCCACCCGAAAGCTCATAGGGATAGCGCTGCAGGTCAAAACGGATGTCAAACATCTCCGAGAGTTCACTCACCCGCTTTTTCACCGCCGCAGACTTCATACCCTGGCGCTTTAACGGATAGGCGATGTTCTGCCAGGCGGTGAGCCAGGGAAAGAGCGCGTCACGATAGTTCTGGAATACATAGCCAATATTGGTCTCGGCGAGGGTTTTTCCATCGAACAGGATTTGCCCACGATCGATCGGAATCAGTCCGGCAATCATATTCATCAAGGTCGATTTACCACAACCGTTGGGGCCAAATATCGACACAATCTTGCCTTTCGGCAGATCAAGATTGAGATCCTGATACAACGGTTGACCCGCAAAGCTTTTATCCAGCCCGCGAATAGTGACATGGGTATTAGGTTGCGGATATTCCCTGTTTCTCATGCTTTGCCACTCCAGTGCACGCAGCGTTTCTCAATCAGCAGAAACCCCAGATTTAACAAATAACCAAAGGCACCGGTGATCAGAATCGATGCATACATGTCTTTGATATTGAATAATTGCTGCGCATCTATGATGCGATGGCCCAACCCCGTTTCAGAACCAATAAACATCTCTGCGACAATGACGATGACCAACGCCATAGAAACGCCAGTGCGCAACCCCACGAACGTTTGCGGCAGGCTTTCCATCAACATGATGTCTTTAAATACGTGCCAGCGTGAAACGCCCATCACCTGCGCCGCCATAATGCGGGTCTTTTTCGCATTCATCACCCCGTAGGCGCTGTTGAACAGAATCACTAACACCGCAGCAAAGGCGGCAATAGCAATCTTGTTGGTATCGGTAATACCGAAAATCAGCATGAATAGCGGGATTAACGCCGAAGATGGCGTTGAGCGGAAGAAATCCACCAGGAATTCGACGCTGCGATAAAGCCGTTCACTGCTCCCTAGCATCACGCCCAACGGCACACCGATAATCGCGGCCACAATAAAGGCCATCAGCGTGCGATACAGTGTTGCGCCGATGTCCTGATTCATACTGCCATCGGTCAAAGCTCCCAAGAGATAACCCAAGGTTTCCCCCGGAGAGGGAAGCAATACCGGATTAAGCCATTTGGCACTGACCGCCGTTTGCCATAGCAAAAAGAGCAGTATCGGGCCAATCAGGGGGATCAGTTTGGATCGCCATTTCAGCATGTTCGCTTCTCCTTAAGCTTTGTAGATCAAGGGTTCAACCTGTAATGGCTTGCTGAAAATTTTGCGTTCCGCGAACACGTCATAAAACTTCTGGAACCATTGCAGGTTGTCACCGGTAAGCTGGTCATACATAACGAACCCTGGTAACGGCACTTCTTTCACTAATCCCGCTTCAATGCCGGTATAGCCTGCCACATATTGCCGAGCCTCTTCTGGCTGCTGTTGAATGAACTTCACGGCTTCGCCATAGGCATTGATAACCTGCTGTGCACGCGCCTTGTCCGCGTTAATAAAACTGCTGGTTAGCGCCGCGGCACCGCCAAACCACGGAGCGTTGGCATCACCGAGTACATATTTGGCGATCACGCCGGTTTCCAGAACCTTACCCATGCCTTTCATCCGCGCCACGGTCCCGGTCGGTTCCAGCGTGTAGACACCGTCAATTTGTCCGGCGGCCAGTGACGGTGCATGCTGTCCAACAGGCAGCTCAATCACTTTGGTGTCGGTGAAACCGTTTTTCTCCAGAATGATTTTTGCCATGGTAACGTTTTGGATGCCCGGACCACTGGCAATACGTTTACCCTTGAGATCGCTGATGGATTTTGCCGTGCTGTTCATCGGCACAAGGAACTCATCCAGCACCATTTTTTCATTTGAGGGGTTAGAGCAGATAATTTTGAACAAGTCTGGGCTGGTAATCGCCCCCAGGCCCAGCGCGCCGGTTGCGGTGCCGTTGGCACATCCATGAATGCGACCGGTGATCATCGCTTCAACCACTTGTTGCGGGCTGGCAAATTTAACCGCCTTGACATTCAACCCAGCTTGTTTGAAGAAGCCCTTCTCAATACCGGCGTATAACGGCAAACCACCCACAATCGGCCAATAACCAATCAGAATTTCATCATCTGCTGCCAGTGCCGCTGTACTGCCTAACACGCCACTGAGTGCGACACCGCCGAGTGCCAGCATGGAATATTTCATCATCTGACGACGCTGTGCGTTGATGTTCTCTTTATCATTATCATTGTTACGCATGTTTACCCCTCCAGGGTGATTGACTGGTATGCGGCCTTGTATACAAGCCATCAAAACCTATGCAGATGTCGTGCCAATCACAATTGAACCGTGGTGAGGGGAAAAGGTGTTAACAAAGGGGATTAAGCGAAAATTATTGGTGCAACCTACGCACCACAGACGCACATCGCGTGGCAACTTCAGGTCCTTGTGAGTTTATGACGACCTTTTTACATTTAACCGTCATAATAGCCCCCTCTTCTTTCAGGGAGCGACAATGAGCACGCCACAGCCTGTAACACCCGCACGTAAGCGCCCAATGAAACTCAACACCCTGGTGACACTGATGCTCAGCGCAGTGATCGTGCTGGTGCTGCTCAGCGTGCACATGTTCTATTTCTTTCAGATTGGTGCCGCTACGCGAACGCAGTTGGAAGAGAAAGCGATGGCCGTGGCGCGTACACTGGCCAAATTGCCGGAAATACAGCGCGCGCTGGTACTACCGCCCAACACCACCGCGATCCAACCTATCGCCAGAGAAGTGCAGCAGAGCAATCATCTGCTGTTTGTGGTGGTGACCAACATGGACACCATTCGCTATTCGCACCTGAATCCTGAGCTGATTGGCCAACACTTCATAGGCAATGACATTGAACCTGCGCTGCTGGGTCACGAGAACGTCTCGGTGAATCAGGGCGTGCTGGGGCGTGCGATGCGCGTTTATACCCCGGTTTATGATGCACAGCATAAACAGATTGGTGTGGTGGTAGTGGGTATATCACTCAGTGCCGTTGCCGATCAAATCAATGAGAGTCGCTGGAGCATTCTTTGGACCATCCTGATCGGCACCGTGGCGGGCGCAATTGGCACCTTTATTTTGGTGCGAGTACTGAAACGCATTCTGTTTGGCCTGGAACCGTATGAAATTTCCACCCTGTTCGAGCAGCGCCAGGCGATCCTCAACTCGGTGAAGGAAGGCGTGGTGGCGATGGATGACCAGGCCGAAGTGACGCTGGTCAATCAGGCAGCGCGCACCTTGCTCAACAACGCCTTGGCCAACGGCAACGTTAGCGGTGATGCGTCCGTGATTCATGACCATCTGCAAGCGGTGCTGCACAGCGGTCGCGCACGGCGTGATGAAGAGTTAAATGTGAATGGCCGATTGCTGCTGAGCAATACCGTACCGGTGCACAGCCAGGGCCGCATCATCGGTGCGGTCTGCACCTTCAGGGATAAGACCGAAATTAGCCAGTTGATGCAGCGTCTGACCGGCATGGTAAACTACGTCGATGCGCTGCGTGAGCGTTCGCATGAGTTTATGAACAAACTGCACGTGATTCTTGGCCTGCTGCACATGAAAAACTATACGCAGGTCGAAGCGTATATCCTGAAAACAGCCAATAATTATCAGACTGAGATTGGCTATCTGCTGGATAAAATTAAGTCACCGGTCATTGCTGGTTTTCTGCTCAGCAAGATTAATCGCGCTTCGGATTGCGGCCATCGCCTCACCATCAGCGATGCCAGCTTCGTGCCGGATAGCGGCAATGAAGATCAAATGGCGGCCCTGATCACCGTGATCGGCAATCTGGTGGAGAATGCGATTGACGCGCTCAGCGAGCAAACCGAAGGTGAAATTCACCTGATGCTGCACTATCAAAACGGTTGGCTGGCCTGTGAAGTGAGCGATGATGGTCCGGGCATTGAACCGGAGCACCTTGCCACCATTTTTGACAAGGGCTTCTCGACCAAAGGTGAAAACCGGGGCGTAGGGTTATTCCTGTTAAAACAACAAACAAAAAACCTCGGTGGCGGTGTGAGTGTTGAATCAGAACCTGGTGTGTTTACGCAATTCTTAGTACAACTTCCCTGGGATGGAGGAAATAAATCCACATGATCAATGTGTTAGTGGTCGATGATGACGCCATGGTTGCCGAACTGAACCGATCGTTTATCGGCCAGGTACAAGGCTTCAACTGCTGTGGCACGGCTTCAACCCTGAAGCAGGCCAAAGAGTTCCTGTTTAATAGCGACACCCCGATCGATCTGGTGTTGCTGGATATCTACATGCAGCAGGAAAATGGCCTCGATCTGCTGCCTGAACTGCGTCAGGCGCAGAGTGCGGTGGAAGTGATCATCATCTCTTCTGCGGCCGATGCCGAAAACATTAAAACCTCGCTGCACTATGGCGTGGTGGATTACCTGATCAAGCCATTCCAGTTCCCGCGTTTCGAAGAAGCACTGACCAGCTGGCGCCAGAAGAAGTCGCTGATGGATAATCAGCACTATTATCAGCAGTCCGATGTTGACCTGTTGATTCACGGCAACCCGGCCACCCAGCATGACAACAAGCGCCTGCCGAAAGGCTTAACGCCACAAACGCTGCGCACGCTGTGCCAGTGGATTGATGCGCATCCCGGTCATGAGTTTTCCACGGATGAACTGGCAGCAGAAGTGAATATTTCCCGCGTGTCTTGCCGTAAATACCTGATTTGGCTGGCGCAGATTAATATTCTGTTTACCAGCATCCACTATGGCGCCACCGGCCGTCCGGTGTATCGCTATCGTTTGCAGCCGGAATACCATTCACTGCTGCAACAGTACTGTCAGTAACGTAGCTGCCAACTAAAGTCGCGCTGCTGGAATCGGAAGTGGCGCGGCGAAGAGCAGATGATCTGTCGATCGCGTGTGACAAATATTGCATCAAGCTCGGGTTGGTCGGCAAGATACGCCAGCCCTTGCTCCACGCCCATGCCATACAGCAAGGTGGTGTAGATATCACCATCCAGCGAACGATCGGAGATCACGGTGATGCTCAATAGCTCGTTATCCAACGGATAGCCGGTGTGCGGATCGAAGATGTGATGCCAGCACTTGCCGTCCAGCTCGAAGTAACGCTCATAAATCCCCGATGTCACCACCGATTTGCCCTGCACCTGCAACACCCCTAACAGCTCATCCCCGGCAAAGGGTTTTTTCAGGCCGATACTCCAGCCCTGTGGTTCATGTGGGGGAGAGCCAAGCGTCTGCACGTTACCGCCGAGATTAATCAACGCCTGCGTGACACCCTGCTGGCGCAAAAATGCCTGCACCACGTCGGCGATATAGCCTTTGGCGATGGCCCCGAGATCGATCTCCATGCCTGCTTGTTGCAGAAACACCGAGCGGTCCTGCTCATTGAGGATCACCTGGTGAGGATCGGTCAGCGGCAATAGCGCGGCAATCTCCTCTGCGGGGGGAATTTCACGCCCCTGAAAACCAATCTTCCAGCGTTTCACCACCGGACCAATGGTGAAGTTGAAGGCGCTGCCCGGGGAGATGCTCACAGCATGCGCCACGCTAATCAATCGAAAGACCGCCTCACTGACGCGCACCGGATGGCGACCAGCAGCGTGGTTAATCGACATCACTTCGGATTCGGTACGGTTGACCGTGAACAGGTTTTCCTGCTGTTTGATAAGTTGAAAAACCTGACGCGCTAAGGTGGGATTGTCATCGAAGAGTTTGAGCAGAATGGGGGAACCCATTAGTACGGCGGAGTAATTGTAGATGCCGGCGTCAGTTGACATTTTAGCCTCATGAAAGCGGCCAGGTGCGCATCAATGCGCACCCTACAAAACACCGCAATGAACTTTGTAGGGTCACCATTTATGGTGACCTCCAACTTGCTTAGTGACCTAACGCCAGTTTAGCCGCATTGTGGCCAGCCTTGATACCGAAGATGATGATATCCGCCACTGCGTTACCGCCAATACGGTTCGCGCCGTGAATCCCGCCGACCACTTCACCGGCCGCCCACGCGCCCGGAATCACCTGTTTCTGCGCATCCAGCACTGAAGTGTCGGTGTTGATGGTAACGCCACCCATGGTGTGGTGCACGCCCGGGGCGATGCGAATGGCGAAGTACGGTCCTTGATTCAGCGGATGACGCAGCGCGGTTTTGCGCCCGAAATCTTCATCATCCTGCTTCGCCACGAACTCGTTATAGCGACCGAGCGTGGTTTGCAGCGCTTCCTGATCCATGTTGAGTTTGACCGCCAGCTCGTGCGGGGTTGGTGCACTGATCACAAAGCCTTTGGCGATATACTCGTCGGCCGCTTTATTATTAGCACGCACCTGCTCATCGAACACGATCCACGCGCTTTTCTCTGGCAGCGCGATGATCTCAGCAGAGACTTTGTCACGCGTTTCCATTTCGTTGTAGAAACGCTTACCGGCCTGGCTGACCAGAATCGCACCGCCGCCGCGCATCGCTTCAGAGATCAGGTAAGAAGTGGTCTGTTCAACGGTTGGGTGAATCTGGATCTCACCCATGTCAACGGTATCCGCACCGATTTTCTGCAACATGGCGATGCCGCTACCTGTGGCACCTTTGTGGTTAGTGGTAACAAAACCATCCAACTCAGGGCGATATTTCACCACCATCTCACGGTTGGCGCTGAAGCCGCCAGTGGCGACAATCACGCTTTTCGCGTTGAGGATACGGCTGTCGTTATACTCATCCACCACTTTCACGCCGGTCACAGCACCGTTTTCCACCAGAATCTCAGAGACTGAGGTTTCCAGCAGCACTTCGATTTCGCGCTTATTGACGTTCTTGACCAGACCGCTGATCAGGAAGCCACCGACCGCAGAACGATCTTCGGGGCGGTGCGTACGGTCAATGCTCATCCCGCCGGTGATGGTGATATCGCACAGTTCGATATCTTTCGCCGCCAGCCACTCAATCGCTTCCGGCGCTTGCTCCACAAATTCACGCAGCAACACTGGGTTGTTTTTGAACTTGCCGCCTTTCAGCGTCTCTTCGTAGAACAACTCTTTGCTGTCTTCGATACCCTTCAGTTTTTGATAGCGGGTTTCTGCCGCGTTCATACCCACTGAAGCTTTAATGGTGTTACCGCCGATGGTCGGCATCTTCTCAATGATCACCACGCGAGCACCGTCGTCGTGCGCCTGAATGGCGGCTGCCAGACCTGCACCGCCGGTACCAATCACCACCACGTCGTAATTGACCGGTGCGTTCGGGTTGCCGCCCTCCTCAATCACATACTCTTTGTTGGAAGTGGTCATGGCGCGAGACACGGCTTTTTTCAGCGCCTCACTCTGGGTAGTGGCACCGGTGATGGCATCCACGTGTGGGCTGTTGGCCACCAGGATGCGTTCACGCAGGCTTTCAAAGGTGCTGGTGAAGTCGACGTCCAGACTTGGGTCCGGCACCAGTGAGATGTCGGTGATACGGTCGGTATCCAGCGTGACGTTGATTTTCAGCTTCAGCGCTTCGGCTTCGACTTTCGCCTGATAGACGCCCGCTTTGTATTTACGATGGCCATCGCTGACGTCGCGGATCATCGCATCCACCAGCGAGAAGCGCCACAGGGGCTCTGGGATCGTCAGCGCTTCACGCTTGGTGCTGTCGATGTAGAGATCCATGTGCTCGTTTTTAATGATGCGGTCGGCCCAGTCAGGGTAAGCAATACAGGCTTTACCGACGGCAACCAGATCAAAGCCGTGCTCCAGTGCGTTCTCAGCATCTTCTTTATTGACAACGCCACCCACGCCAATCACCGGCACTTTCGCCAGAGTCGCAGAGCGTTCAGCCAGATATTTGGTGATCAGTGGCGTTGGATCTTTGGTATCGACAATGGAGGGACGCAGCAGTTGGCCCACGGAGAAGTGCACATAATCCAGACCGCGCGCGGCCAGTTTTTCCAGCAGGTACATGGTGTCATCCCAGCGGATGCCGGGCACTTCCAGCTCTTCCGGTGAGAAGCGATAGCCGATAATGAAGTCAGCAGCGGCAAAGCGATCCGCCATTTTATGGGTGATTTCCAGCACTTCCATTGGGAAACGTGCGCGGTTGTCGCGGCTGCCGCCCCATTTGTCATCACGCTGGTTAGAGTTAGGCGAGTAGAATTGCTGTATCAGATAGGTGTTGGCACCGTGGATTTCGACACCGTCGAAGCCCGCTTTGATGGCACGGTTCACCGCATCACCAAACTTAGTGATCATCACGTCCACTTCTTCCGCCGTCAGCGCTTGCGGTTTAGTGGCCCCCTCACGTGGTGCAGCAATGGCGCTGGGTGCAACAGGGGTTTTACCGCCAATCAGCGCCGGTTCGACCATACGGCCGCCATGGTAAATCTGCAGAATGGCTTTAGAGCCTTCAGATTTGATGGCATGGGCGATTTTTGCCAGGCCGGCAATTTTGTTGTCGCTATCGATACCCAAGGCACCCGGGAAGGCCGGGCCTCGGTTATCAATAAAGCAGCATTCGACAATTACCGTACCGATGCTGCCCGCGCGCACGCGGTAATACTCGACGAGGTCACTGGTGACACCGCCGTCAAAGTAGCCGGTACAGGTGGTCATGGGTGCCATCACCAAACGGTTTTTCAGCACCGCACCTTTCGGTAGCGTAAGCGGGTTAAGGATGGGGGTGAGCTTATTCATAATGAGCAACTCCAGAATTAAGAAATTGTGTATTCAATTCTTTTGCGGTTCGGAGCAATTTTATAATTATTTGAGTGGTCCGATTTCATGGCGTAAATATACCATTTTCTTTAGTTACATAACCCAGATTGTTAGTTATATAAGTTTTACGTTTAGAAATAGAATTTGATGCTCATTGCTGTAATTAGCGCTCCGCTAAGTTTTAACCAAGACTTGACAAAAATCAACTTTTTACTTACATTTAAAACAAATCCAGTACTATCATAAAGATAAAACCACTCACCCTGCCCCATTTCGCTTGATTTTTTGCGTTTCGCTCGCCGCAGACGCTTAATCCACAGCAGACAGAAAATTAAATAAAAAGCAAAAGCTAAAAATTAAAAAAGAGTGCATATTTTTTATTGATCTAGATCAAAATAGATATTTTAATTAATCGCATCATAGCTGCATTCAATTGATAATTCGCGTATCGAATTTGCAAAGCAATGTTTCATTAAAGAGCAACTTTAAATTGTCCTGGCCACGCATGTTGAGACTAAAAAAACAGTGTGTCCCTGACGATCAATCGCATTCTCCATAACTTGCAGACCAAAACTATGAACACACAAACAACCCAGAGTGAATCCCTTAAAGCGCCCCCTGCGGCGCCGGGGAAAAAGAACCGCCTGATCATGTTGTGCCTGCCTATCATCGTCGCGGTGCTGTTGCTGCTGGTACCTACCCCTGCCGGGTTGGAACCTTATGCATGGCACTTCTTTGCCATCTTTGTTGGCGTCATCGTTGGACTGATCTTTGAACCGCTGCCCGGCGCCGTTATCGGCCTGACGGGTGTCGTCGTCATTGCGCTGTTCAGCCAGTGGGTGCTGTTTAGCCCGGCAGAACTGGCGGACCCTAAGTTCAAAACGGCAGCACAGTCGTTCAAATGGGCGGTGAGTGGCTTCGGCAACTCCACGGTCTGGCTGATCTTTGGTGCCTTTATGTTTGCGGCTGGCTACGACAAAACCCAGTTCGGTCGCCGTCTGGCGCTGATTCTGGTGAAGTATCTGGGTCGTCGCAGTTTGACGCTGGGTTATGCCATCACCTTTGCCGACCTGTTGCTGGCACCGTTTACCCCGTCTAACACCGCGCGCAGTGGCGGTACTATCTACCCCATCATCGCTAACCTGCCGCCGCTGTACGGTTCAAAACCTAATGATCCGAGCGCGCGTAAAATTGGTTCTTATCTGATGTGGGTCGCGATTACCGCCGCCTGTATCACCAGCTCGATGTTCCTCTCTGCGCTGGCACCTAACCTGTTGGCGCTGGCGCTGGTGAAAAGTGTCGTTGGCTTCGAAATCTCATGGGGCATGTGGTTCCTCGCCTTCCTGCCACTGGGTGTGCTGCTGATTCTGACCATGCCGTTGCTGGCCTACTGGCTCTATCCGCCGGAAGTGAAGGTTAATGACGAAGTGCCACGTTGGGCCACCGCTGAACTGGAAAAGCTGGGTCGTCTGAGCCGTAATGAAATCCTGCTGCTGGTGTTTGTGGTGTCCGCGCTGATGATGTGGATCTTCGCTGCCGCATGGATTGAACCGGCAATGGCCGCACTGTTAGTGATTGTATTGATGCTGTGGACAGGCGTACTAAACTGGAACGATATCACCAGCAATAAAGCGGCATGGAACACCTTTGCCTGGTTCGCCACTCTGGTGGCACTCGCAGATGGTCTGGCACGCGTTGGCTTTATCGCCTGGCTGGGTAAAGAAGGTGCGCAGTTGCTACACGGTTATGACCCACAGGTTTCTGCTGTGGTACTGCTGGTGGCCTTCTACTTACTGCACTATCTGTTTGCCAGCACCACGGCGCACACCACCGCGCTGTTGCCAGCGATGCTGACCATTGCGGCCTCCATCCCAGGCATCAATATGCCGGTGTTCTGTTTGATGATGTGTGTTTCTCTGGGTGTGATGGGCATTATCACCCCATACGGCACTGGCCCAAGCCCGATTTACTACGGTAGCGGCTACCTGCCAACCAAAGACTACTGGCGTCTCGGTACCATCTTTGGTGCCATCTTCCTGGTTGCTCTGATGGTTATCGCCTACCCATGGATGGTGATGATGTTCTGATGATGTTGCTCCGATGTTAAAAACGGAGCCGCGTATGACCGTGAAAGTGTTATGATGCTCGCCAGTCAGCCCCTGCGGAGGCTGGCGAGAGAAAAATCGAAAAACAGATCGCCTATTTGTCGCCCGTCATGCTGGCGGGCAACACGAAGCTAAGTGAGCCAACATGTCGAACAAACCCTTCTATTATCAGAATCCTTTTCCTCTCGCCAAAGATGATACCGAATACTATCTGCTGAGCCGCGATTACGTGTCAGTAGCGGAATTCGATGGCGAGGAAATCCTGAAAGTCGATCCTAAAGCCCTGACGTTACTGGCGAAGCAAGCGTTCCACGACGCGTCCTTTATGCTGCGCGCTTCACATCAGGCGCAGGTCGCGTCGATTCTGGCGGATGACGAAGCCAGTAAAAACGACAAATACGTAGCCCTGCAGTTCCTGCGCAACTCTGAAATCGCCGCCAAGGGCGTGTTGCCAACCTGCCAGGATACCGGTACCGCCATTATCATGGGCAAGAAAGGCCAGCGCGTCTGGACCGGCGGTGGCGATGAAGCCGCACTTTCTCGTGGCGTCTACGACACCTTTATTGAAGATAACCTGCGCTATTCTCAGAATGCCGCGCTGGATATGTACAAAGAGGTCAACACCGGCACCAACCTGCCGGCACAGATCGATCTGTACAGCGTGGATGGCGATGAGTACAAGTTCCTGTGTATTGCCAAAGGTGGCGGTTCAGCCAACAAAACCTATCTGTATCAGGAAACCAAAGCGCTGATTACCCCAGCCAAGCTGAAAAATTACTTGGTCGACAAAATGATGTCGCTGGGTACTGCCGCTTGCCCGCCATACCATATCGCATTTGTTATCGGCGGCACCTCCGCTGAGAGCACCCTGAAGACCGTGAAACTGGCCTCCACCCACTACTACGATTCGCTGCCGACCGAAGGCAACGAGCACGGTCAGGCATTCCGTGATGTGGCGCTGGAAGAAGAACTGTTGAAGGCATCGCAAGAGCTGGGCTTAGGCGCGCAGTTCGGTGGTAAATACTTCGCACATGACATCCGTGTGGTGCGTCTGCCGCGTCACGGCGCCTCCTGCCCGGTGGGTATGGGCGTGTCTTGTTCCGCAGACCGTAACATCAAAGCCAAGATTAACCGCGAAGGTATCTGGATTGAGAAGTTGGAAGACAATCCAGGCCGCTACATCCCGGAAGAACTGCGTCAGCAGGGCGAAGGGGAAGTCGTGCATGTCGATCTGAATCAACCGATGAGCGAGATCCTCGCCCTGCTGTCAGCCTATCCGGTTTCTACGCGTCTTTCGCTGAATGGCACCATCATCGTGGCGCGAGATATTGCCCACGCCAAGCTGAAAGAGCGCATTGATAACGGCGAAGGTCTGCCGCAGTACATCAAAGACCATCCGGTGTATTACGCAGGCCCGGCGAAAACGCCAGAGGGTTATGCCTCCGGTTCACTTGGCCCAACTACGGCGGGTCGTATGGACTCCTACGTTGACCTGTTGCAGGAACACGGCGGCAGCATGGTGATGCTGGCGAAAGGTAACCGTAGCAAACAGGTGACGGATGCCTGCCATAAACACGGCGGCTTCTACCTTGGCAGTATCGGTGGTCCAGCGGCAGTGCTGGCGCAGCAGAGTATTAAGAGCCTGGAGTGCGTGGAGTACGCTGAGCTGGGTATGGAAGCGATCTGGAAAATTGAAGTGGAGAACTTCCCGGCGTTCATCCTGGTGGATGACAAAGGCAACGACTTCTTCCAGCAGATCCACAACAACTGTGCAGCCTGTGTGAAATAAGCGCTTAAGCTGAGCTGAAAACAAAAAATCCGCGGCTAATGGCTGCGGATTTTTTTATGGGTGGGGTATTGCCGTTTGCTTACATCTCACCGATTTGCACGTCTAACAGCAGGTCGGCATCATCATCGTTTTGACCAATCACGTAGATCGCCTGACGACCGGGTAGATTTACCGTGATGATATGTTGGTCATCCGCATCCAACACATCGTCGTGCTGCTGCTGAAATTTATGCTGTGTGTTCATCTCTTCTCCTTAAAATGGCGCACTGTTTTAGTTTCCTTGCTCTCTAATATCGTCAAGACACGGCTTAAATGTAGCGGAATTGTCTGTATTCGTGATGCAGGCACTGTGGCACGGCAAAATGACAGTCAGATTAAAGAAGTGACGCACATTTTTTACTGTGAAGGGCAGCGGTATCACCCGCTGCCCTGTTACTTAGAAGAAGCCCAACGGTTGGGTGCTGTAACTCACCAGCAGGTTTTTGGTTTGCTGGTAATGATCGAGCATCATTTTGTGGGTTTCACGGCCAATACCGGATTTCTTGTAGCCACCAAACGCCGCATGCGCCGGATAGAGGTGGTAACAGTTGGTCCAGACACGCCCCGCTTTGATCGCGCGACCCATGCGGTAAGCACGGTTGATGTCACGCGTCCAGACGCCTGCGCCCAAACCGTAAATGGAGTCGTTGGCGATAGCGATCGCTTCTGCCTCATCCTTGAAGGTCAGTACGCCGACCACGGGTCCAAAGATCTCCTCCTGGAAGACGCGCATGCTGTTGTCGCCTTTCAGCAGCGTAGGTTGGATATAGTAACCGCTGTCGAAGGCTTCACCGATTTTCTCCACGCCACCGCCGTGCAGCACTTGCGCACCCTCTTTCTGCGCAATCTCAAGATAGGAGAGAATTTTATCGAACTGCTGCTGTGACGCCTGAGCACCAATCATGGTCTCGGTGTCCAGTGGGTCGCCGCGTTTAATGGTTTTGATGCGTTTCATCACCGCCGCCATAAAGGGTTCAAAGATAGACTCTTGGACCAGCGCACGTGAAGGGCAGGTACAGACTTCACCCTGGTTGAGGAAGCCCAGCACCACACCCTCCGCCGCCTTCTCGATAAAGCTCTCTTCGGCCTGCATGATGTCTTCGAAGAAGATATTCGGTGATTTGCCGCCCAACTCCACGGTGGACGGAATCAGACTTTTGGCGGCCAGTTCGAGAATGTGCCCCCGGTGGCGGTGGAACCTGTAAAGGCGATTTTGGCAATGCCCGGATGCGACGCCAGCGCTTCACCGGCCTCTTTACCGTAACCGTGCACCACGTTAATCACACCCGGTGGCACCAGATCTTTGATGACTTCCATAAACAGCGTAATCGACAGCGGGGTTTGCTCCGCCGGTTTCAACACCACGCAGTTGCCCGCACCCAACGCAGGGGCCAGCTTCCACGCCGCCATCAATAGCGGGAAGTTCCACGGGATGATTTGCCCCACCACGCCCAGCGGTTCGTGGAAGTGGTAAGCCGCGGTGAATTCATCGATTTCGGCCGCCGTGCCTTCTTGTGCACGCACACAACCCGCGAAATAGCGGAAATGGTCCACCGCCAGCGGCAAGTCCGCGGCCAGCGTTTCGCGCACCGGCTTACCGTTATCCCAGGTTTCGTTGACGGCGATATATTCCAGATTGGCTTCAAGCCGATCGGCAATTTTCAGTAGCACTAACGAGCGTGCCTGCGGAGAGGTCTTTCCCCAGGCATCGGCAGCGGCTTGTGCAGCGGCGACAGCATTATCGACATCGGCTTTATCGGAGCGCGGAAACTCGCCAATGGTAGAACCATTAATCGGTGTGGTGTTGACGAAGTAGTTACCGTTCACCGGCGCAACAAATTCGCCGTTGATAAAGTTGCCATAACGCGATTGCAGAGTAATGAGAGAACCTTGTTCTCCCGGAGCAGCGTAACGCATGGTGTTTCTCCTTGCGGGACAGAGTGGCGAATAACAACTATGAAACCTGTTATTAACATTGATCGATCAATGTCAGCCTGTCAGATCGCAGAGCGGGAAACTGTGACCGCACCGAAGGAAAATCCCGGGATTTTTAATTTGAGATTTAGCCATATCGGTATCAACAGCGGTCGCCATAAATAGCGACCCTACAATGGCATTTCACGTTTCTGTAGGGTGCGCATTTATGCGCGCCAGGAATGGGCATCTTTGCCGCGCCTCGCTGCGGATAATTCCGAGTTTTAAGCAGAATGCAGCGAAAAGCGAAACAAGCGCGCCGAATGTGGTCAATATGAAGCAGGACACTAATCAGGAGAAAGAGATGTTGGCTTCAGCCCTGACGTTAATGCGCGCCAAAGCGAACTTTGTTCAGCAATTTATTCGAAACCCGCGCAAGATGGGCAGCATCACGCCCTCCTCTGCCGCGCTGTGCCGCACCATGTGCGATGCCGTTCACTGGGATCGCAGCCTGCGTATCGCCGAACTCGGCGCGGGTGATGGCGTGCTGACACGGCACATTCTGGCAAGGATGTCCCCTCAGGCACAGTTGGATGTGTTTGAAATCAGTCCGGAGCTGGTTGATAGCCTGCGTGAATGGAGCGACCCGCGCATGCAGGTACGCGCCTGCTCCGCCGAGTATCTTTCCGGGGAGTACGATGTGATTTTCTCTGGCTTGCCACTGCTGTCGCTGCCGCCGGAAACCCGCGAAGCGATCCTCAGTGCGGTGCATGACGTGCTGGGGCCGCGCGGTGTGTTTGTGCAGTTCCAGTACACCTCGCTGACCCAGCCCGATTTGTCGCGTTACTTCACCTGGCAGCGCCAGCGAGTGCTAAAAAACATGCCACCCGCGTGGGTCTACCGCTGCACCCGGCACTACGCGCCCTGAGCTTGCACACGCGGCTGCGGCCGCGTGTGCTGCCAGAAACGGCGTAATAACTCTCGCGACCAATCCTCTCCCGTCACCGTTGTGCCATCATCGCTGACACCCGCCGGTAAACAGGCGGTCATGATGTCGCGGGTGAACTCCGGGTGGAATTGCACTGAGAGAGCCTGTGCGGAGTAACGCAGAATCTGGCAGCCATCCTGTTCCGATCTCGCCAAAACCTCAGCCTGAGGTGGCGGAGTGAGCACCGATTGACGGTGGGATAGCCAAGCCTGAAACTCGCCTGGCAACGAACCCAACCAGGGATCGCGGCTGGCACCGTGCGTCAGGGTTTTGAGTCCGCGCTCCCAGCCATTGGGGTTATCACCCACTTTGCCGCCCAGCGCATAGGCCATTAGTTGGTGGCCGTAGCACACACCTAACAACGGTAACGCCGCTTCCAGCGCACCACGAATCCATGCCGCAGTGCGCTCGCTCCAGTCGGCATGGTCAGTTACCATCGCCCAGGATCCACTGAGGATCGCGCCACTGACGCGCTCAAAGGCGGGCAGCTCTTCGCCCAGATGCGGACGGATAATCACATAGTCGTCAGGCTGCAGTTGCAGCGCGTCGATAAACCAGACGGGTTGTTCACCAATTTGCGCCACAACCGACGGCGGCGGCACTTCGAGTTGAATCAGGGCAAGAGGTAGAGCGCGGGTGTGTGTCATTCCGAATTCATTCCTTAACGGAGTCAGCTTTCGGACATCCACTTTGACAGGAAATCAGGGACATGTCTTATTTTTTTCCTGCATAAGCTCATGCGCACGCGAAAAATATTTTTGCTCAATGTCACAGAAAGTAGCGGCTTCGTGCCATGATTAGCCGGTGATAACTCCCCCTTTGATGTGAAGGATGACACTGTGGCAGTGCGGCATTTCTTTATGGTTTTGATGGTGGTTTCCATCTGGGCTTTCAATAACGTAGCAGTAAAGTGGGGATTGCTGGAGCTTCCTCCGCTGTTTCTCACCTGGATGCGTTTTGTGGTGGTAGCCATCGTGCTGGTACCCTTCTGCCGCATCACCCGTGAGCAGCTGCCATGGTTACTCACCCTCGCCTTCACCTTTGGTTTCATGCACTTCTCACTGCTGTTTGTCGGCATGCGCTATACCGATGCCGGTACCGGAGCAATTGTGGTCCAGCTGGGCACGCCGATTGCGATGCTGCTGGCGATGCTGGTGCTGAAAGAAAAACTGCGTCTGGTGCAGTTATTTGGCATCGGCATTTCTCTCAGCGGTGTTGCCGTGCTGTCTGGCAGCCCGACCATTCCCGCATGGTGGGTGCTGTGTATTTTGCTGTGCAGCGCCTTTGGCTGGGCGATAAGCAATATGATCGTGAAAAAATCACCGCCGATTAAACCGCTCACTCTGACGGGCTGGATCTCCTTTCTTGCCGTGCCGATTGTCGGTGCCGCCTCCTGGCTGACCGAATCACAGCAGTTTTACGCACTCAGCCATGCCGGTTGGCGCGGCTGGTTTGGCATTCTCTACAGCGCGCTGGCCTCCTCGATTGTCGCCTACACGCTGTGGTATGCGCTGCTGAAGAAGTACAACGTCAATCTGATCATGCCCTACTCCCTTTTGACCCCGGTACTGGCGGTGTTGATGGGCGTACTGGTGCTGGGCGACAGCATGAACAGCTTCAAAATCCTCGGAGCCTCTTTGGTGGTGCTGGGCACCGCGATTGCGGTGATCAATCTGCGTAACCTGCGCATGCACGCGCGTTTTCCGCGGTTGCGTCGCCGTTAAAACCCCTCTGCTATGCTTGAGTCTCGCGTGTTTTCCGGAGACTTAACATGGATACTCAATCTGCTGCTGCGTTATGGCAGCAACTCTGGCAGGGATTGCGTGGTGAAGACCCGCGCCCTGCTCTCAGCTTTCTCCAGCCCGATACCTTCCAGTCTGCCTTCGCCGTCAGCGAACTGGCGGCCACCAGCATTGGGTTAGCCAGCCAGGCGCTGAGCGATTTACTCGGCCAGTCCACCCCAGTAAGTGTGAATGTCCGGCTTGCCTCACGCTGGTTCCAGCATAGCCTGACGCCGCTCAATCGTCCGTCTGCTGCGTTATGGGATCCCTTTGCCGGTGACTACGCCACTGCGGATGGTTGGATCCGCCTGCATACCAATGCACCGCATCATCGTGCCGCGATGGAACAGGTGTTAGGTCAGCATCCTGACCGCGCGGCATTGAGTCAGGTAGTCGCCACCTGGCAGGCCGAAGCCCTTGAACACGCGGTAGTGATGGCAGGGGGTTGTGCCGCGCTAATGCGCAGTGAGCAGCAGTGGCAACAGCATCCACAAGGCATGGCGGTGAACAGTGAACCCCTGATTGACCAACAGGCCACCGGAGAAGCCCCAAGGCCGGGTTGGCGGTTGCCTACGGCACGCCCTTTACTCGGGGTACGCGTGCTGGATCTCACACGCATTATCGCAGGACCGGTTTGCACACGCTTTCTTGCCAGCCTCGGTGCGCAGGTATTACGCATCGATCCTTATGGCTGGGAAGAGCCGACGCTGGAAGAGGAGATCACCTGCGGCAAGCGTTGTGCGCGGCTCGATCTGAAAAGCAAAGCTGGCCGTGAGCAGCTGCGCGATTTAATCCAACACGCTGATGTGATGGTGCATGGCTATCGTGCTGACGCACTGGAAAAACTGGGGCTGGATGCCGACACCCGCCGCTCACTTGCCCCCGGACTGGTGGATGTCAGTCTCAATGCGTGGGGCTGGAGCGGTCCCTGGCGTAACCGGCGTGGCTTCGATAGCCTGGTGCAAATGGGATGCGGCATTGCCGAGCGCGGGATGATGTGGAGCGGTAGCGCGAAACCGCACCCGTTGCCGGTGCAGGCGCTCGATCATGCCACCGGTTACATGATGGCCGCCGCCGTGCTGGAAGGGCTGCGGCAGCGACGTGAGAATCATGTGGGCTGGCAGGCACGCTTGTCACTGGCACGCACGGCTCGGCTGCTGCAACAACAGGGGTCAGCGCCGCAACAGCCGCAAAGCGGCATTACCGCGCAGCGCGATGATGCGCTGAGTGCGCTGGAGATCAATGCCTGGGGGATTGCGGAGAGGCTGCGTGCCGCCGCGTATCTGCCCGGCACGCCAATGATCTGCGCCACACCGGGTGTCAGGCTCGGCAGTAGCGCAGCCAGCTGGTAATCAGGCTTCTTCTTCGTTGCCTTCGTTCAGCTCATCGTACATGGTTTGGATTGCCTCACGACTCAGCGCAGCCAGCGTGCGGTAGAACGCGCTGGTGGCGTGTGCTTCGACTTTTCCGAGGAATGCACCGCACCACGGCAGCAGATAGTCATCGAACAGCGCCAGCTGCGCAGCTGACTCATCTTCTGCCGACTGATCTTCCAGCCACGAAGCCGCCAACAGCAGCACACCAAAGTGATCGGCAGGCGCATCGCTCAACGGCATGCCACGTGAACTCAGAAACGCACGCACATCCGCTTCGGTTGGACCGTTTGGCCACTGTGAAGCGTACGGCGGCACGCTGCACTCACTGCCCACGAACAGCGCGTTGTAATCCGCGGCCAGCGCCTGAGGATCGCTATTTTGTTGCAGACGGGTCAACAGTTCATCCTGCTCCAGCGGCCACTGGTCTTTCAGTTTGCCTTCACGCAGCACGGTGAAAAGCGGCACCAGCAGCGGATCTTGCGGCTGGCGGTTGAACAGCGAGCCGATGACGCGGCAGAGAATGGAAAACTCATTCATGCAACAGAATTCCTTGAGGCAAAAAGTTAAAAGTCTGCAAATTCAGCAATATGCTTCCCGGTACGCTGTTCGAGGAAATCGAGCAAGCGGCGTGGCGTGACATTTAACACGCGATCCTCGGGAAAATCCACTTCACGCGTAATACGGATGCAGTGTTCAAAGTGGCCCAGCGTAAAGGCAGTGTGGGAATCAGAACCAAAGGCCAGACGCCCGCCGGCATCGCGCACCGCTTCGGCGATGGCGCGGCAGTTAGGTTCACTGCCAGGTCGTGAATGGGTAAACGAGGAGTTGTTGATCTCCAGCGCGACATCATAATGCGCCGCCGCTTCAGCAATCGCGCGGATATCGACCGGGAATTTCGGATTGCCAGGATGCGAGATGATGTGCACCAGTCCACCGGCCATCGCCGCAATCATCGCTTCGGTGTGATGCGCTTTATCACGTGGCGCGTACACTGGCTCGTGGAAGCCTGCCACAATCAGATCCAGCGCATCCAGCATCGGGCAACTGCAGTCGATCTCGCCCTGCTGGTTTTTGATGTTGGCTTCAATACCGCGCAGCACGCCCACGCCATCGATCACGCGTGGCCAGATGCGCATATTGACGAAGTGCCAATAATGCGGCGCATCCGCCATATCCGGACCGTGATCGGTTATAGCAAACAGCTTCAGGCCATTCTGCTTAGCCTGTACCACGTAATCGTGCAGCGTACTGTAGGCGTGGGTGCTGGCAACGGTGTGCATGTGCAAATCGACGGGATACATCCTCTTCTCCTGACAAAATGTGAATTAATAACCGCGTTGACGATCGACTAAACCGCCCGGCTGCTGGCCTTGCTCCAGAGCAAGTATGGCACCCGCAATGAAATCCATCGCCTCACCCGGCAATGTTATGGCAGCAGTATGTGGCGTGATTGTGACATGCGGATGCGACCAGAGCGGGTGATCCTTGGGCAAAGGTTCCGTCTGGAACACATCCAGCGCGGCACCTGCCAACTGGCCGCTATTCAGGGCCGCCAGCAAATCGGCTTCCACCACGTGCGCACCGCGCGCCATATTGAGGAAAAAGGCGCCGTGCGGCAGTACGCTTAGCACGTGCTCATCAATCAGGTTGGTGGTCTCCGGCGTGGTCGGCAGCAAATCAATCAGCACTTGCGTGCCATCGAGAAAGGCATTCAGCTGCTCGCGACCGTGGAAGGTTTGCACGCCTTCAATGGTTTTTGCTGAACGGCTCCAGCAGCGTAGCGGGAAGCCCCACTGACGCAGACTCTCCAGTACGCTGCGCCCCAGCACACCGGCACCCAGAATACCGATGGTAAAGTTCTCGCGTTCATAGCCCTTCAACTGCTGCCAGTGCGCCCGTTGCTGCTGTTGACGATAGTCGGCAAAACGACGGAACCAGCCCAACACGCACCAGTTGGCATACTCTTGCATCTGACGCGCCATTCCGGTGTCTTCTAAACGTATCAGCGGCACTTCATCGGACAGCATTTCCGGATGGGCGTGCTGTTGTTTAAGAATCTCATCCACGCCAGCGCCCATGGCGAATACGCCTTTCAACGGGCGTCCGGCGAGCATCTCTGTGGGCGGTGAACGCACGATGGCGTAGTCGGCCGGTGCATTATCACCCGGTTGCCAGTAGCGTACGTTGACGCCCGGTATACGTTGATGCAGTCCGTCAATCCAGCTCTGCGGATTGGATGAGGGGTGATACCAGATGATCTCCATACAGCTCTCCTTTTTTTCCTTCAGCCTCAGGCAAATACCTGTTGAGGGCAAGCAAAAACCTTAGGGTTAATGCAATTTCTCCCGTGATTAATTCCGAACGCTTCACATTTCCGCCCCCTTGGGGGGATAAGCGGCGGATAAGCGACTAAAGTTGTTCGAGTGGTCAATGCGTTAGCACACCACCTTTTCGGACAAGGAGAAAAACCGATGATAAAAAATGTCATATTCACGCCCGCGCGCCTCACCTTTTTACTGAGCGCTGCCCTGCTCGCGGGTTCTGCCGTTGCGCAGGCTGAAGATAACAGCCGCATGCTGAGCAACCAGCCCCAACCACCGGATATCCGTTTGGGGCCACTGTTTAACGCCGTGCAGCAGGCGAAATTTTATCCGGACCAGAAAACCTTTGCCGACGCGGTCCCGAAGTACAACCCCTCTTCCATTCTGGCCGACTGGCAGATGCAAAAGAGCCAGCGCAACTTCGATCTGAAGCACTTTGTTGACGCCAATTTCACCTTGCCTAAAGAGCAGGACAAATATGTGCCGCCCGCTGGGCAGAGCCTGCGTGAGCATATCAACGGCTTGTGGCCGGTGTTGACCCGCTCCACGCCTAACGCCAGCCAGTATGATTCCCTGCTGCCGTTGCCTAAGCCTTACGTTGTACCGGGTGGTCGCTTCCGCGAAGTCTATTACTGGGACAGCTACTTCACCATGCTGGGCCTGGCGGAGAGCGGCCATTGGGATCGGGTGCAAGATATGGTGGACAACTTCGCCACCGAGCTCGACAAATATGGCCATATCCCGAACGGCAACCGCAGCTACTATCTCAGCCGATCGCAGCCACCGTTCTTTAGCCTGATGGTCGATCTGTTAGCCACTCACAAAGGTGATGACGTCTATCGCCAGTATCTGCCGCAGTTGCAGAAAGAGTATGACTACTGGATGGCCGACAGCGATAAGGTCGCCGCAGGACAAGCCAGCAAGCGCGTCATTAAGCTCAGCGATGGCACCTTGCTCAATCGCTATTGGGATGACCGCGATGCCCCACGCACCGAATCCTGGCTGGACGATGTGAACACCGCCAACAAAGCACCGGACCGCAATAAACAGCAGGTGTATCGCGATCTGCGTGCTGGCGCGGCATCGGGCTGGGATTTCAGCTCACGTTGGTTTACCGATGCGCATAATCTGGCCTCCATCCGCACCACACAACTGGCACCGGTGGATCTGAATAGCCTGATGTTCCATCTGGAGCAGGTGCTGTCTAAGGCATCCAAACTGGCGAAACAGGATGACCAGGCCAAACAGTTTGCTGCTGATGCCGAGAAGCGTCGGGCGGCGATCAATCGCTATCTGTGGGATGCAAAACAGGGCTGGTATGCCGATTACGACTGGCAGAAAAAACAGATCCACCCGCAGCTCACCGCGGCAACACTGTTCCCGCTGTATATGCAGGTGGCGAGTGAGAAACAGGCCGATCGCACGGCGAAAGCGGTAGAAAAACAGCTGCTAAAACCGGGTGGGTTAGTGACCACCACGGTGAATAACGGTCAGCAATGGGACGCACCTAATGGCTGGGCACCGCTGCAATGGGTTGCCATTGAAGGACTGGAGCATTACCACCAGCCCAAACTGGCGCAAGAGATTGGCCAGCGTTTCCTGCAAAACGTGCAGGCCACCTATGACAAAGAGCATAAGCTGGTTGAGAAGTACGTGGTGGAAGGCGCGCAGCTGGGCGGCGGTGGCGGCGGTGAATATCCGTTGCAGGATGGCTTCGGCTGGACCAATGGCGTGACGCTAAAACTGCTGGATAAGTATTGCCCGAAAGATAAGACCTGCAATAACGCTGGGGATATCCCGAATATGCCAGCGTTAAGCGCGGGGAAATAAGCGCTTTAGACAGGGGCGGCCTAAGGGTGCAGCAGAGGCGTCATGGCCTCAGACAACGTGCCCTTTTTGACAACGCGCACTGAAGCTAAGGAGCTGGCTGGGGTCGCACCGGGGCAGGCATCCGCAGCGCTGAGCTGAGCGAGTATGCCAGGAGAGCCCGCAGGACGCGGGCGAAAGGTGGCGCTGGAACATGGATGTTCCATCGTGAACTGAACCCCTTAACCTGGACTCTTTAAGTCAGCTTAATTTGATTATGAGTCCGGTACTCCACCGGACTCAGTCCGCCCAGTCCCATCTTTATCCGCTTGTCGTTCCAGAAGTCTATGTACTCACCGATCGCAGCACTCAGTTCGCTCACACTTCGGAACGTCTTCAGATAAAACATCTCTGTTTTAAGATGCCCAAAGAAGTTCTCTATCATCGCATTGTCCAGACAGTTGCCTTTCCTGGACATACTTTGCTGTATTCCTCTCTCTGCGAGTTGACGCCGGTAATATGGCCGCTGGTAATGCCACCCCTGATCACTGTGCAACAACACGCGGCTCAGGCTACTCAGGTGACTGAACGCCTTTTTCAGCATGCCATCTATCAATGATGCCGTTGCCTTCTGTGAGCCTTCCCAGGCCACGATTTCATCGTTGTACAGGTCCATTATGGCTGACAGGTAATATTTATCCTCTCCCACTCGGAACTCCGTCACGTCTGTTACCCATTTCTCTTCAGGCGCTGAAGCAACGAAGTTTCTTTGTAGCAGGTTAGCCACTGTCGGATTCACGCCTCCCCGGTAGGAACAATATTTCTTCCGCCTTACCGGGCACTCCAGCGACAGAGCTTTCATCAGCTTAAGGATAGTTTTACCACTGTGACTGTAGCCACATTGTCTGAGAAGCTCGTTAAGCCGCCGGTAGCCATACAGGCTTCTGTGTTCACTGAACAACCGGAGCATCAGCACCTTAACCTCAGCATATTTATCCGGTATCTGAAGGCGAGCCAGATGATAAAAGAAGGTGCTCCGGGCCAGTTGAGCCGCTTTCAGCAGCACCGGCAGGCGATGTTGCGTACGCAACAGGTTTACCGCCGCTGCTTTTTCAGCGACTCCAGCCGCTTTTTTTCAAGGAGTATCCCCTGCAGCGTCTTCAGATAGTCATTTTCCGCCCGGAGATATTCGAGCTCCTTCAGCAGTTCTTCAGGCGTTTTATCATCTGCTTTACGAGGCTTGTCTGGATTAACTGGCATAAATACGCTCCGCTCCGGTTGTGTCGGACAAAAGGCACTGTACCCCTTTAGTCTGAACCGTTTGAGCCAGTTATCAACAGTGGTATGGGAAGCAATACCAAATCGGGCCGCGAGCCTTGCCGATGTCTCAGGATGGTTGATGGCATAGGTGACAACCTCTCGTTTGAACTCCGGTGAATACATCTGAGAGCGGGAGCGGGAACGGGGACGCAGTGCTTCCTCACCGTGGTGAAGATAAAGCTGTATCCAGCGGATAGCATGCGTCCTCGAAACCCCGAAATGTTGTGCTGTCCCGCCCTGACCGGCATGACCGTCGAGAAAGTAACGCACGACCTTTAACTTGAATTGAGTGGAATATTTGGGCTTCATGATTTATCCCCATTATGTCGTTTTACAGTCCAACATTATGGGTTCAGTCCATCGGCACCGGTCCGTTAAGGCAGACGAGTGAAGTGAAGGCACCGCGTAGCGGCGCGAGGACCGCCAGCCCCGGTGCGACCCCAGACGGCGTTATCGTCAGTCGCTTAACTGACGAGTAATTTGCCATAATTGGCGGCCCGACAAGCAAGGATACGGATTTCTGGGGTGTGCATTCATGCGCACTAGCAGAAAGCCAGTCAGTTAATCCCCCAACTTCCGCCCACCTTGTGAGATTTTCTCACACCTCATCTATCTCAAATTTACATCTTGAAACACAGCCTACTAAAAGATAATAATTATCACTCTAATATCGACTCTTATTCTCACATTTGAGGTGGTGCTTTTACATGTGCTGCCATTTTGCCTGCTTTCAGTTAAAGGATTTCTGATGTCGCTTTTTACCCTCAATCGTGGCCGCGTGCTGTGTGCGCTGGCTTTAGCCCTGCCTGGAGCCACCTTCGCTGAAGAGTCCATCGTGGTAACGGCACAACCGCAAGAGAGCGCCAACTCACCGACACAAGGTTATCTCGCCACACGCAGTAGCGGCAGCAGCAAAACCGATCAGCCCTTAATCACCACGCCACAGTCGATTTCAGTGGTAACGCGACAGCAAATGGAAGACCAGGGTGCCCAGGATCTTAACCAGGCGCTCAACTACACCCCTGGCGTGTTTACCAACTTCGGTGGTGCGGCAACGCGTTACGACACTATCGCTTTACGCGGCTTCCACGGCGGCGATGTGGATAACACCTTCCTTGATGGCCTGCGCATCATGAGCGATGGCGGCAGCTTTAATATCCTGCAGGTCGATAACTGGTTCCTGGACCGCGTGGACGTGATTAAAGGCCCCTCCTCCGCGCTGTACGGCCAGACTGTACCGGGTGGATTGGTAAATCTGGTCAGCAAGCGCCCGCAGTTTGCCGAGGAGGGTCACTTCCGCCTGTCGACTGGCACCAATGCCACCAACAGCGCCGCGTTTGATTACACCAACGCCATCAACGATCAGTGGGCATTTCGTCTGACCGGCATCACGCGCAACAGTGATACCCAATATGACCATACCCGCGAAGAAAAATACGCCATTTCACCGCAGCTGATGTGGCAGCCGAGTGAAGACACCAACCTGGTGCTGCGCGCCTATCTGCAAAAAGATCCTTCCGGTGGGTATCACGGTTCCGTACCTGCAGAAGGGACGCTTTATAGCCACAATGGCCGTAAACTGAGTGACAGCTTCTATGAAGGCGACAGTGCGCTGGATCAGTTCAAACGTAATGAACAGATCTACAGCTACGACTTCTCACACCGCTTTAATGATGTGTGGTCGTTCTACTCCACCGCCAGCTATAGCCACTCGAATGTCGATCTCGATCAGGTGTATCAGATTGGTTGGGATGCCACCAACCCCGATTTGCTGACGCGTTACTATTCTGGCGAACGATCATCACTCAGCGCCTGGGCCAACGACAACCGCCTGCAGGCCGATTTTTCCACCGGTGCAGTGCAGCACCGTGTGATTTTAGGTGCGGAGTACCACCGATATAAGAACGATCTCAGCAACGCCAGCGGCTACGCCAGCTCACTGAATCCATGGACGGGCGAAGCTGTTGGCACCATGCCGGATTACAGCTGGACAGAATCGACCCGCCGCTACTATCAAACCGGGATTTATCTGCAGGATGAGTTACAGCTGGATCGCTGGCATTTGGATCTCTCTGGCCGCTATGATCGCATCGTGTCGAATAATGGCACCAGTCGCCGCCAGGATGACCATATCAGCGGTCGTGCTGCACTGCTGTACGCCTTCGACAGTGGCATCTCGCCTTATGTCAGTTGGAGTCAGGCGATCACTCCCGCCTCACTCACTGACCCGTACGGCAATCAGCTGAAACCCACCACCTCGGAACAGTATGAGGCCGGCGTGAAATACCAGCCGGTTGGCACGCGCGATATGTATTCAATTGCGTTGTATGACTTGACGCAGAATGATGTCGCCAACCGCAACGTCATCGACAGTACCTTCACCCCTTCTGGCAAAGTGCATTCGCAGGGAATTGAGCTGGAAGCGCGTAATCAGCTGACACCGCGCCTGAGCACCATCGCGGGTTACACCCTCAACCACCTGCGCTTCAAAGACTCGGTGGATGGTAACGAAGGTCATACTCCGTATGTCACCCCCAATAGCATGGCGTCCTTCTGGGGACATTATCAGTTCGATTACGGCTTGAGTGCCGGTGCCGGTGTGCGTTACATCGGTAAGCAGTGGGCGGATAATGAAAACACCACCCGTTTGCCGTCAGTGACGCTGTTTGATGCCTCGGTGCGTGCCGATCTGGGTGCCTGGAATTCACAGCTGAAAGGCGCGTGGTTGCAGGTGAATGCCAATAACCTGACCGATAAAAAGTATCTTACCGCCTGTTATGGCACTGGATACTGTTATCGCGGTGCAGAGCGTACGGTGATGGCGACAGTGGGTTATGATTTCTGATAAGACGGGAGGCCTAAAGGCCTCCCGCGCATAAAAAAACCGCACCCCATGAGGTGCGGTTTTCTTTAAATCAACGCGTGTTATCAGGCACGCACTTTGCGGTAAATCCACAACACCACAATGGCACCAATTACCGCCACCACGAAGCTGCCAAAGTTGAAACCGTCAACTTTACCGAAGCCAAACAGGGTACTGATCCAGCCGCCGACGACCGCACCTACGATACCCAACACCACAGTGATGATAAATCCGCCGCCATCTTTACCCGGCATGATCCACTTAGCGATAATCCCGGCAATCAAACCAAAAATAATCCATGAAAGAATACCCATTTACTGCTCCTTACGTTATGAATCAAGGTGTTCACTGCGATTAGTATAGCCTGGAATTTTCATTGTGCCGGGTGAGCGCAACGGTAAAATAATCGTTAGCACGCTAAAGCTTTTTTGGGCCAGGCCGATAACAAATCGGTAGCATTGGCACTCGTGATAATAACAATCGGATAAGTGGAGCAGGACGTGAAAGAAGCCGATAAAGAACAATACCTCAAACGAGGCACGCTGGCAGTATTGAACGTAATGAAGGACTTGCTACGTTACCAGACCCCGCTGATGGTGAGTTTTGCGCGCGGACAGTTTATTAGCCGCTTACTGGCTGCCGACGAAGACCAGGTGATCTTCGATCTTGGCAGCAATGCGCTGGATAATGATTTAGCCTTACAGGGTGGCGAATTAAATATCGCCGCCGAAACCCAGGGAGCCAAAGTGGAATTTGGCCTGGCGGGATTACAACGTGTCGAGTTCGAAGGCTTACCTGCTTTCTCCGCGCCACTACCGGAACTGGTTTGGCAAATTCAACGCCGTGAGTTCTTCCGCGTAAATGCCCCAATGGAACCGGTGTTTTATTGCCACAGTGAATGGCCGGATGGCAGCAAAGTGCGCTTCCGTTTGCAGGATCTGTCGCTGGGTGGCGCAGGTGTGCTGCTGGATGAAGCACTGCCAGAAGGCTTGAATCGCGGCGACACCTTTAAAAAACTACGCGTGGAACTGGGTGAATATGGCCATTTCGAGGTCACCGCGCAGCTGCTGCACATCGGTGAACGCAGCACCATCACCAGCAAAAATGAAACCCGCACCACACCCCGTTTGAGCTTCCGCTTTACTACCATTGAACCGGTGCAGGAGCGTCAGTTACAACAGGTTATCTTTGCGCTGGAGCGTCTGGCACGGGATAAGGCTAATCGTTTTCAGTGATGGGCACAGGTCGCTTAAGTGGCGTCATGCTTGCCAGTTAAGCGCCTTTCGGTCGCCATAAATGGCAACCCTACGGCGATCGGGCGAGGTTTTCGTAGGGTGCACATTGATGCGGAATTGGGGGGCCTCGGAGTTTCAATGAGGCTGATAACGGCATCGCGCCACCGCATCCAGCCAACCGCGATAAGTTTCCTGCATCATGACCGCCCGTTCTGTTCGCGGTTCAATCACCGAACCTCCTTGCAATGCCTGCATTTCACTGCCCTGCTGCCACCAGCCTAACAAACGCCCGGCCAGTAAGGCTGCCCCCAGCGCTGAGACTTCGGCTGTGGGAACACGTTTCAGCGGACGCTGTAACACATCGGCCTGCAACTGCATCAGCCAACCGTTCTCGGTGGCGGTGCCGTCGACACACAGCGCCGGGAGCTGCACACCGCTGGCCTGCTCCATGGCGAAAAACACATCGGCAATCTGGAACGTGATGGATTCGAGCGCCACCCGCGCCAGTACTTCGGGCGTGGCGGCATCGGTCAGTCCACACACCATGCCACGCGCCTTTAAATCCCACCAGGGTGCGCCCAAGCCAGACAGCGCTGGCACAAAATAGATCCCCTGATTGTGCTCACTGCGCTGTGCCATTGCCGTCAGCTCACGCGGATCGCTGATACCGAGCATACGCCCCAGCCACGCCGCCCCTGAACCGGTGTGAGTAATATTGCCCTCAAACGCATAGCGCAAGGTGCCATCATGCCATGCCACCGTGGTACTCAGGCCGTTTTCCGTCAGCAGTGGCGTGGCCATCGACATCATTAACGACGAACCCGTGCCGTAGGTGGCCTTCACCACTTCTTCACCGGCACTGCGCTGTGCCTGCAAAGCAGCGTGAGAATCGCCAATTCGCGACAAAATCGGCGTGCCGGGTTTCAGACCCGCAATATCATTAACCGTCACCACACCCTGCGCACTCGCGGAAGGCACAATCTGCGGCAGTGCCGCCCGTGGGATATGGAACAGCGCGAGCAATTCATCATCCCAATCGCCGCTGTGCAGGTTATAAAGTTGGGTGCGCGCGGCGTTGGCATGGTCGGTGACAAAGGATTCACCACCGCTTAATTGCCAGCTCAACCAGCTGTCTACCGTGCCGATACACAGTTCACCGGCTTGTGCACGCGCCAGGCCATCGGGCAATGTCGCCAACATGCCGGTAAGTTTTCCTGCCGGGAACATCGGGTCGACCGCTAACCCGGTTAGACCGGTAATGCGCGGTGCTTTGCCCGCGACGCGCAGATCGCGGCAAAACGCTTCGGAGCGGCGATCTTGCCAACTCACCAGCGGTGTCAGCGGCTGCCCATCCGCACGCTGCCAAATCAGCACCGATTCGCGCTGGTTGCTGATGGCTACAGCCGCCACCTCCGCCCCGGCACACTGAGCCAGACAACTTTCAATCGCCTGTTTTACGGCATGCCAGATGGCTCGCGGATCTTGCTCCGCCAGACCCGGCTGCGGGTGCGCCAGCGTTAACGGCTGGCTGCCACGTGCCACTACCTGACCTGCACCATTCACCGCAATCGCTTTGGCGTTGGTGGTACCTTCATCAATTGCCAGTATTAACGGTCCCGCCATGTTTATGCTCCTGCCACCATGCCCACTGCGCTATTCACTACGCTGGCGGCATCAATTCCGTGATGCGCCCGCGTCGAGGCGCGATCGCCCGCTATCGCATACTGCCCATCCGGGATGCCCAAACGCTGCAACGGAATACCACAGCCACCTTCCGCCAGCACTTCGGCCACCAGGCTACCGACACCACCGTTAACGTTATGCTCTTCTACGGTTATCACCGCGGAGTAATGATTTAGCAGCTCTCGCAGCCGTTGGGTATCACAAGGGCGAATCGATGGAATGGCGATCACACCTGCGTTGATGCCCTGCTCTTTAAGCTGCTCTGCAGCCTCAACCACCTCGTGTACCGTCGAACCCATCGCCACCAGCGCAATCTCTTTGCCTTCGCGCAGAACATCAATTTGTCCTGGACGGAACTGGTAGTTTTCATCGTGCAGTTGCGGCAGGTCTTTACCATCCAGACGGATATAGACCGGCCCAACGTGTGCCAGGGCGTACTCGATGATTTGCCGGCACTCTAGCGGACAGGATGGTGCATAAATTTCGATATTGCCGAAGCCGCGCATCACCGCAATGTCATCAATACTGTGGTGGGTGCTGGCCAGCGGACCATAACTGGCACCGGCATTCAGGCCAAACAGTTTGACGTTGGTGTTGTTGTAGCAAACATCGACCTTGACCTGCTCATTCGCACGGGAAATCAGGAAGGGTGCGGCGTTGCAGGTCACCGCCACTTTGCCACCAATCGCCAGGCCTGCCGCCGTGCCGACCAGGGTTTGCTCAGCGATGCCAACGTTGATCAGTCGATCGGGGAATGCCTTGATAAAAGGCGCAATTTTGGCGGTTGAGGTGGAATCTGCCACCACCGGGACTAAATCGACACCCCGATTCACCGCATCGATAAAGGCTTCCACCATCACCGTCGCCAGATGTTTTGCATTACTCATCTTTCAATTCCTCCAGTGCCAATGCGATCTCTTCCCCTTTAGGTACACGGTGATGCCACTCCGGCTTGCCTTGAATAAAGGAGATGCCAAAGCCCTTCTCGGTATGCGCCACAATCACCTGCGGCTTGCCATTGCGTGGCAGGCTCTCTATGGTTTCCACCACCGACGCCATATCGTTTCCGTTGCATTCGGTGACCTCTAACCCAAAGGCACGCCATTTATCCGGTAGCGGATCGGTATTCATGATGTCGCGCGTATGGCCCGCCAGTTGCAGCTTGTTCTTGTCATTGATGATCACCAGGTTATCGAGGCCGTAATGCGCCGCCACCAGTGCGGCTTCCCAGTTACTGCCCTCTGCCAGTTCACCGTCGCCTGTCACCACAAAAATACGGCGATTGCTGTTGTCCTTTTTCGCCGCCAGCGCAATGCCCACCGCAACCGGTAAACCGTGACCGAGCGCACCGGTGTTTAACTCCACGCCTGGCGTTTTCTGCCGTACCGGATGGCCAGGCAGATGTGAGTCAGAGTGCTGATACGTCGGCAACCACTCAGTTGGGAAATAGCCCGCCTCAGCCAGCACGCAGTAATAGCCGCCCACCGCATGGCCTTTCGACTGGATATAGATGTCGCGCTGCGGATCGTTAGTACGATCCGGCGCGCAGTTGAGAATGCGGAAATAGAGTGCGGTGAGAATCTCTACCTGGGAAAGGTCCGCCCCGGTGTGGCCGCCCGCCGGGCTACCCGCATTAAGCTGGATAATACGGCGGCGTACGGCTCGCGCTTTCGCTGCCAGATCGGCTACCGAATATTTGAAAGGATTCATAGACACCTCTGAATTTTCATGCGTTATTGAATATATATTCAATCTGGATAAAAAAAGAGGGAGCAAGCAAGCGTGGCTCGCTCCCAACCGATTAACCTTTGGTATCAGCCTCCTCGATCAGCGCCTTTTGCGCTACAACGGCGGCCTTCTGCTGCATACGGCTCTGCATTTGGTCGATGATCACCGCCACAATGATCACGATGCCCTTGATCACCATCTGCCAGAATTCACTGACGCCCATCATGATCAACCCGTCGGCAAGGAACCCGATGACGAATGCCCCCACCAGTGTACCTAAGATGGTGCCGCGACCGCCTGCGAGTGAAGTGCCTCCCAGTACCACCGCAGCGATGGCGTTCATTTCAAACGAGGTGCCGTTAGCCGGATGGCTGGCCACAAGTTGTGAAGAGACCACGATGCCGGCAATGGCAGCGCAGAAACCGGAGATGGTGTAGACCCAGATTTTCACCGACTTCACTTTGACGCCCGAAAGTTCAGCCGCCCGCTCGTTGTCACCAATCGCATACACCTGGCGACCAAAAGGCAAGCGCCGTGCGACATAAGCAATCACCAGCGCCAACACCACCATCATCCAGATGGCCCACGGCAGGCCGAGAAAATAGCCCGCGCCAATTTTGTCAAAGCCGGTATTGCCAAGTAGCTGATTGCCCTGCAAGCCCGGGAAAGTCTCACCGCCAGAAGTCAGCATCGCCGCACCACGCAGGATGTACATGGTGCCCAGCGTGCAGATAAACGGTGCCACATTGTATTTGGTGATAATCCAGCCGTTGACCGCACCAATCAGCCCACCAATCACTAACACCAGCGGCACAATCACCCAGACACTGGGGAAAATGGCGATGCCAAACATCGGCAGGACAATCCCTTTGGTAATCAGCCAACCGGCAATCATGCCGCACAGCCCGAGTGTCGCTCCGATCGAAAGATCAATTCCGGCGGTGATGATGACAAAAGTGATGCCCAGCGCCAGAAAGGCATTGATGGCGATATGTTTCACCATGATCACCATGCTACCCACCGCGAGGAAATCCGGCACCGTGATGGCAAAGAAGCCAACAATCAGAAACAGCGCGATAAAGGTACGCAGTTTGAGCAGCAGCAGAATCAAGCCTTCGCGTGAGTTAAAGGCTTTACCTGGTGTCGCGAGCGCCATTGCGCCTTGATTTTTCATGTTCAGAATCCTTGTGCGCTTGCTTTCACCAGCGCCGCTTCTTCCGCTTCTGCTCGCGGGAGATCGGCGGTTAATTTGCCGCCAGACATCACCAGGATGCGATCGGCGACAGCCATAATTTCTTTCAGATCGGAAGTGGAAAACACCACCGCAATGCCCTGCTCTGACAACCGCACCATCATGCGGAACACCTCGGCTTTGGCACCCACGTCAATGCCACGGCTGGGTTCATCCAACAGCAGCAAACGCGGATTGGTCAGCAAAGAGCGACCAATCACCACTTTCTGCTGATTGCCGCCGCTCAAGGCGCTGATGGCGACATCAGGCGAGGAAATTTTAATCGCCAGATTGCCAACCGTACTGGTGACGGCCTCGCGCTCTGCCTGTTCAGAGATCACTGTACGGTGAGACAAACGCCGCCACAGGCTGGCGATGGTGAGATTGCTGGCCACTGACGACACCGGAAAGATGCCCGCCCGCTTGCGGTCTTCTGGCACCAGACTCATGCCCATGCGGATGCGTTCAGCGGTAGGCAGGCGCGTCGGCAGGGGTTTGCTGTCCAGCCACAGTTTTCCGAGGTAGTTGCGCTGGCTGCCGAGCAGGCATTCAAATAATTCGGTACGCCCGGCCCCCATCAAGCCATAAATGCCGACGATTTCCCCAGCGCGCACGTTGAAGCTGACATCGTCCACCAGCGTATTGCCATTGGGACTGACACAGGTGATGTGCTCTGCTTCCAGCACCGCGGCACCAAACTGGCGGTTCGGCGGCAGGAAGTTACTGACCGGTTCGCTGCCGAGCATCTCGCGCACGATCCACGGCACATCAATATCGCTAACCTTGGCCTCCGCCTGAAAACGGCCATCACGCAGGATGGTAATCACATCGCCAATCGCCATCAGCTCTTCCAGCCGATGTGAGATATAGATGATGGAGACACCCTGACGCGTCAGTTCGCGGATCACCCGGAACAGGATTTCGACTTCGGTTTTGCTCAACGCAGAGGTCGGTTCGTCGAGGATGAGAATGTCGGCGTTTTCCGCCAGCGCTTTGGCGATTTCGACCAACTGCTGCTGGCCGACTTTCAGGTTGCCCACCGTCTCATCCGGCGAAATCGGCTGGTCGAGACGTTGCAGTAAGGCAGCGGTACGACGCTTCTGTTCCGCCTCATTGATCGGGCTGATACCGCGCTGGATCTCGCGACCCAGAAAAATATTCTCCGCTACACTGAGGTTTTCAAACAGGTTAAGTTCCTGATGCACCATACCGATGCCGTGGCGTGCCGCATCACGCGTGCTGCTAAATGCGACCTTCAGCCCATTAAGGAACATCTCTCCGCTGGTGGGTTGCTGTACCCCCGCCAGGATTTTCATCAGCGTCGATTTTCCCGCGCCGTTTTCACCGATAATGACGTTCACTTTGCCGCGCCATACGCGGTAATCCACCCGATCCAGTGCCAGCGTGCCGGGGAATAGCATCGACATCTGGTTCGCCTGCAAGATGATTTCATCGCTCATCATGGATTCCCCTGCTGCAACTGAATCGCTACCACGTCATCCACCTGGTTCAGTTTCATGCTGACCGCCAGCAGCGCCTGCACGGGTTTGCCCACCCAGCTCGCATCTATCGCAGGTAACTGCTGCACGGCATGGCGGTTAAGCGCTTTGGTCAGCTGCGCGTACTGCACCTGATTGGTAAACTCTTCGAAGCGGAATCCGGCCGCATCACGAATCGCATTGCTGCGCAGCACCGGGCCAATCAGCACCTGAACCGGCTTGCCGTTGATGGTCATGGTTAAACTGCGCTCACGATCGTTACTGTTATCAAAGGCCGTCACGGTTCCAGCCGCACGCACAAACACACTTTCACTGGTACCGGCTTTCACGGTATGGCTTTTGGTTTCCATGTCCGCCCAGCTCAGCGCCTGTTTTTCTGCCGGTTGCTGCACCCGGCTGGCCCAACTGGATTCGGCAATCTGCTGCGGGGTTTGATCGCTGTAGCCCGGTTTGGCGTTGGGATCTTTCGGCATGATGGGATTGCCATTAGCATCGAGATCCACCACGGTGCAGGCGGTTAACACCAGCGTCATCAGCGCAACCACTAGCCCGCCAGCTGTTTTTCCCTTCATGCCGACCTCCGTCTTATTTCGCCAGGTTGAAGTTTTTCAGCTTTGAGGCGTTGCTGTCGTCAATCAGCACGCAGTCCATCAGCTGCTTCTCTTCTTTCTGCGCTTTGCCGTTTTTCAGGTAGTAATCCACCTGCTCAACGGCCATTTGCGCCTGGGCCCAACCCGGCTGCAGCACAGTGGCTTTGATGTTGCCTTTATTGAGGATGGAATCACGGGTGTAATCACTGCCGTCGAAGCCCACCACGATGACGTTGGTTTTACCGGCCGCTTTCAGCGCAGCTTCAGCACCGAGCGCCATGGTGTCGTTGCCAGAAATCACGCCGACGATATCGGGGTTTTTCTGCAGGATGGTTTCCATACGGCTGAAGGCTTCGGTCTGGCTCCAGTTGGCACTCTGCTGTGCCACCATTTTCATGTCTGGATAATCATCCAGCACGTCGTGATAGCCCTGAGAACGCACGCCCGCATTGGTATCGGACTCTTTCCCCAGTAACTCAACGTAGGTGCCTTTACCGTTTAACAGCTTGGCGAACTTCTCTGCGCCGAGCTGCGCGCCCTGATAGTTGTTGGAGACGATCTGCGCCACGGCGACGCCGGTTTTGTTAATCTCACGGTCAATCAGGAAGGTCGGGATACCCGCGTCTTTAGCTTTCTGTACAGGACCCACGGTGGCGTCAGCGCCGGCGTTATCCAGAATGATCGCTTTGGCTTTACGCGCAATCGCGGTTTCGATCAGTTGGTTCTGCTTATTCACGTCATCATCGTGTGAAGCCACCAGCGTGGCGTAACCGAGCGCTTTGGCTTTTTCCTGCGCGCCATCCGCTTCGGCTTTAAAGAAGGGGTTGTCGTGTGAGGGAGTGATGATGGCGATCAAACCTTTATCTGCAGCCAGCGTTGCCGCCGATGCCAACATCAGTGAAGCCAGTAGGGTAACTTTCAGGACAGATGCTTTCATTGATTTTTCTCCGCTTGAATATATATTCAATTGCGATTTTATATGCATAATGACTATGCGCTGGCTTATCGAGCACGTCCATCACCCGATCCTGAAAAAGCGAAAACGATCACAAAATGTTCTGCGTTGTTATTTATGACGGGCTGATTAACAATACCAGGCAGCTTAAGAGAGAGAAAAAACCATGGCAAAACAGGACGAACAGCGGCTGATGGTGAAAATCGCCACGCTTTATTATGTGGAAGGCATGAAGCAGTCCGACATTGCACACTTGCTGAAGCTGTCGCAATCCTTTGTCTCACGCATCCTGAACCGCAGCGTGAAAGAAGGCGTGGTGAAGATCAGCGTGGTGCCGCCCGCGAATGTGTTTCCCGAACTGGAGAAAGCCATTGAGCAGCAGTATCAGCTGCCGCAGGTGATCGTGGTGGATGTGCCGGATCAGGCTTCGGCGTTGCAAATCAAGCAATCCATTGGCTCGGCCGCCGCGCACTATCTGGAAACCCGTGTGCGCGCGGATGAGTTGATTGGTATTTCGTCATGGAGCGGCACGATTCGCGCGATGGTTGATGCCCTGCATCCACTGAGTGCGCCCTGCAAAGGTGTAATTCAATTATTGGGCGGCGTGGGCGCGAACGGCAACGTACAGGCCACGATTCTGACGCAAAATCTGGCTGCGCTGCTGGATTGCCCGGCGTGGTTGCTGCCTTCGCAGTCAATTGAGCATTCAGTACAGGATCGTCAACGTCTATCGGTGAACCCCGACGTGGCGGTGGTGCTGGAGAAATTTGATCAGGTGGACTTAGCGATTGTCGGCATTGGCGATCTGGAGCCATCTGCGTTGCTGCGTAATTCTGGCAACTATTACGATCAAGAGATGTTACGCACGCTAGCGGAACGCGGTGCCGTGGGCGACATCTGCCTGCATTATTTTGATGCGGATGGAAAACCGGTATTGAGCGCTGAGGAAGATCCGGTCATCGGCATGGAGCTGGCGCAGGTGAAACAGTGTTCTCAGGTGGTGGCGCTGGCGGGAGGCAAAGAGAAAGCGCAAGCCATTCGCGGCGCCTTGCGTGGCGGCTACGTCAAAGTGTTGATTGTGGATTACCCCACGGCGCGGTTGTTGGTGGATTGATGCGGCCTGGCGGGTCGTTATTGCTTTCGTGCGATGATTGACTGGTCGCCATAAATGGCGACCCTACAGTGTTTGGTGTGCTTTCGTAGGGTGCGCATTGATGCGCACCAGGACCTGTTAACCAATGGTGCGGTACGCGGTGGTGACTTTCCACAAGTAACGCGGGGCCTGCGCTGCCGGATGTTTATCCTGCACGTGCTGATAAAACTCATCTGGCGTCATGGCGTTGATCATGGCAATAGCCCGGTCACGGTTACGTGAGAAGGTGCGCAGCAGTGCCCCCGCCCCGTTAGCATAAGAGACAATCGTGGCATAACGCAGCGTCAGTGGATTGCGAATTCCTGCCAACTCGGAGTCCTGCAACAGCTTCAGGTAAGCCGCACCAATATCAATATTCTTCGCCGGATCGCGCAGCTCAGAAGAGGTTGGCTGACCATGACGCCCTTGAGTGCGATAGACCGCTCGGCCCGCAGTCGACGCCTTAATCTGCATCAAGCCAACGGCATTGGAACGGCTGGTCACAGTGGGATTCCCACCCGATTCGACACTAATAATGGCGCTGATTAACTTCTCATCAACGCCATAATGACTGGCGGCATCTTCGGTAAACATCGACCATGCATCATTCACTTTCGACGGCGGCGCCTGGGTTAACGGCGTATTTTTTTCGGGTACAACCGTTTTTTCCGGCTCGCTGGCACAGCCAGCCAGCAACAGCGCTGATAGCATAAGTAGGCGAATTTTCACTAATTTTTGGTTCCGCAATAAGATTGGCGCAAGCTATCATACCTGGCGCAGCGCAATGCAAAATTACCGTTTATCCTAATTAAGTAAAAAACCTTGTGCTGTCGTGACATCAGTTACGGATTTCGCCATCATCGGCAGGCCACTTTATATCAGGATGAACGCTATGCTCGCCTCTCGCTCCATTCGTCTGATCGCCCCTTCCGGCTATTGCCATAATCAGGATGCTGCGCAACGCGCCGTAAGTCGTTTAACGGCCGAAGGCCACCAACTGGAAAACCTCTCCGCAATTACGCGCCGTTTCCAGCGATTTGCCGGCGAGGATGAACAGCGTCTGAATGATATGAATCAGTTGGCCGTGTTAGAGACTTTGCCTGATATCGTTCTTGCCGTGCGCGGCGGCTATGGCGCGTCACGGTTACTTGACCAGATTGACTACGTTGGCCTGCAACGTCATTTACTCAACCAACCGATCGCACTCTGCGGTCACAGTGATTTCACTGCCATCCAGCTCGCCCTACTGGCGCAAACTGGATTGATCACCTTCAGTGGACCGATGCTGGCGGGAAATTTCGGCGCAGAGACATTATCTGAATTTACCCTGTCGCACTTTTGGCAAACGCTGACATCACCTACAGTCAATATAGGCTGGCGCAGCCTCAGTCCTGATGTGGGCCGCTGGCAAGGCACTCTCTGGGGTGGCAATCTGGCGATGATCTGTTCGCTGATCGGTACACCATGGATGCCGCAGATTGAAGGCGGGATTTTGGTGATTGAAGATGTCAACGAACACCCTTTCCGTATCGAACGCATGCTGATTCAGCTGCAACAAAGCGGTATTTTGGCGCGTCAGCAGGCAGTTATTACCGGCAGTTTTACCAGTACTGCCCTGTCGGCCTATGACAACGGCTTCGACTTTGCCACCGTGTGGCAGCGCATCCGCGACCAGTATCAAATCCCGGTGATCAGCGATTTGGCATTTGGTCACGATGCCGATACCGTCACGCTGCCACTGGGTGCCAGCGCCACCTTACAGCTTGAAAATGGCGAAGCCCAACTCGCCTTCACCGGCCACCCGACATTGCGCTAACGTCTTGCCGCAGGAGACCGACATTGAAGCCACTGTACGAAGATTTGTGGATCTCCACGCCGGAATTTCCCGCAGAAGAAACCGCAAGCGATGTGATGATGCATGGCTTCATGCTGCGCCACCCGCGCGGTAACTTGCTGATTGGTCGGGTTGAACACCCGCTGGATCATGAATTTCTCAATGATGCCGGTGGCGTGATTCGCCATTACCTTACGCACTCGCATGAAGCCGCCCCCGGCGCGGTGGCGATTCAGCAGCGCTTTAACAGCGCGCTCTATTGCCATAGCCGTTCGCTGGGTGCCGTCAGCCTGATCATCGAACCTGATGAGACCTTTACGCAACAGGAAGCCCACTTTGGTGATTTTCATCTGCTGCCCACGCCGGGCCATACACCTGGCAGCAGCAGTTTTCTCTATCACTCGCCACTCGGACAAACCTACCTGTTTGTAGGTGACACCCTGACCTGCGATTACAACCGTTGGATCAGCGTGCTGGTCCCGGAAAGTAATCCCATGGAGCTGCAACAGTCACTGGAGCTTTACCGCGCGCTGCGACCTGATGTGGTGCTAATGAGTACCACGCGCGGTCATCTCTCCTGGGCAAAGGTGGACTTGCCCGGCTGGCTGGCGGCGATTGATGAGGCGGAGCAGTCCCCGCTGGATCTGCGCCAGCAGCAACTGATTTGATATAACGCTGAGGCGACCGTTAAGAGTTAGGCCGTTGGCTGTCGTCGTAGCGTTCCAGTGAAAGGATCTCCGTATCGCGTTTTTCCGTGCGATTACACGGCAGCAGCTTATCGCTATTGGCGTAGACAAAGAACGTATCGCCATTGTCCTTGTTCACAAGCAGCTGATCGCCGTTACGAAAACGCGTAATGGCCACCTTGTCCCCACCTTTTATACTGGTGCGCTGTTGTCCAGCGGCTATCTGGAAGTGACGCGTCGGCCACATCAGGGTGCTTAAGCCGTATTCCGCACGGGAAACAGTCATGGTCGCGCGTCCAGGACAGGTGATTTGAAATTCGGTATCGCTCCAGGCTGGCATGATATGGCACGCCGCTAAGCCAACGGCAATCGCTATCGCCTTCATGGGATTCTCCACTGCGGTTAGATGATGATTTTGTTGGGATTTTGTGGAGAGGAGCGTAACACAGAATGGCGCAGAGTGACGTTTAATGGCCCGCCAGATGCGGGCCAGTCAGGATTGAATCAGGAAAAAACATTAGTTCACCGAATTCATATCCTTGATTTGATTACGGTTTATTTGCTGTTGCTTACCATCAATATCTTTGTAAGTAATCATGCCGGTATCTTCATCTACCACCGGTTTGCCTTGCGCCACGATGGTTTGCCCGTCAGTGGTATGGATTACATGGTCAGATGCACAACCCGCCAGCATTAGGCCGAGGCTAAAAGTACCAATCAATAACAGTGTCTTTTTCATCTCATCCTCCTTTTGGATTCACTCTCAGGTTTAGCACAACCCACAGGAAAGTGAACCAGGAGAAAGACTAATGCGAATTTGCACAATCGCTGCGCGTCAGCCGATATCGACTGAGCAGCAGCTATATTGCAAGGATTTTCCACCGCAAACGGGTGGGAAGAAAGGTTTGTCTTGGGGATTACTCTGCCGCAACCTGCGCAGCGACCAGCATTAATGCCAGACCCGCTGCTTCTGAGTCGAAACGTTGCATCACTTCTTGCAGGGCCGCTACGCAGTTCATTACCTGCTTTTTCTTGTCGGCTTCTAGTTTGTCGATCGCGTGTTGAAGAATCATTAAACTGGCTTCTTCTTCTCTCATAGATTTGCCCTTGTTTTGCTTACCTGATGCGCAACGCTGGCAAGAATAACGTTTATCTGCTACCAAAGTCACCCCTTTACATTCTTACCGCTTAACGATTAAGCAAATGACAAATGGGAAGCGGCGCCAGACCTGCTATGATCAGCGTATCAGTGCGCAATTATGGGCCACTGCAAACCAGGGAACGAACCAGGACAGGATCATGTTGCGAATCACGGCGTTACTTACCCTCTTAATTTTACTGGCTGGCTGTAGTTCAACGCCGAAAGGTGTCGACTGCCCCGGCGAAGTGTCGACCATTTATGGGCAGTCGATGGGCCATACGGAAGCGCGTATTTTCGATTTAGTTAGCGCCTTCACGGTGACGCGGGATGGTGTGGCCGTTAAAAGCGGTACCCTGCACTCCAGCGACCGATTCCAGTATGTGCCGTCTGCCATCACCTCCGAGGGATTCACCGCCCAACGACTGTCCGATAAGCAGTTCAGGCTAATTAACCCTTATCAGAACACCATGATTACCTGGACGTGTCCTTAAACGTGCTTAGCAGTGCGAGATGGTTTATTGTCAGGCTTCCTCACGCTGCGGACCTGCATCATGGAAAAGAGTCTGGATAATAACGGCTATATCGAGTTTCCCTTCCCCGCCACCACCAACGCAGATGGTTCGGTGAATCCGTGTGGTTTTGACCTTACGGTAGAAACCGAACGGATTGATGAGATCGCAGCGGGAGAACATTCCGAAAATTTGCGTCGCTTACTGGAAGAGGTCAATTTGCAGGATGGCGTGTTTATGACGCTGGCCTGTGACTGGCAACAGCGCGAGGACGGTGTTTGCGGTTTTATTGACATTGCCTTCCGCCCTGCACTGTCCAGCGGCAGCAGTGAAGAGACGCAAAGTCTCGACCAGGCTTTTGAACTCTATCTCGGACGCCAGGAGAAGCAACACAATATGCAGAGTGGCACTTTGGTGAACTATGCCCGCGCCGTGCTTGATTGGGGCTGGTCGCCACTGCATCAGCGCCATATGCGCTATGAGAAAGTCACGGTTCGCTATTACTGCCAGCAGGCTGAAGACGCTGAATGGTGTTTTGACCATCTGCGCCATTTTTTAGTGACCTGGTACCCCGCCTATCGCGGCAAATCTTAATATCGTGATGACGTTAAGGTTTCACCAGACGAATCGCATGTTCCAGCATGCGTTGTTCGTCACGTTCATCATGGGCGCGATGATGGCGGGTGCGCTGTAATAAATCGGTGATCTCCGCCCGCTTGGTTTCATGGCCGCATTCGGAAAGAACAATGACGGCATCACCAATGACCCGGCACACTTCATCGTAATCATCTTCACTCAGTACATCGCGTTTCATTGTTCCCCCAGGACCCATTTGGCTGGCATGATAGCCATCGCAGGTTACCCTTCAAGCCTGGACAGAATTCCCACATCCTGCAAACCGCTGTTACAACCTGGTCTGACTCTCAGTTGCTGCACTGAGATTCTGTGACTACGCTGAAACGTAACATTCACAACCATCAGGGAGTCATTATGACTGGAAAAGCGGAAGCAAAATTGAATGAAGCAGCGGGTGCAGTAGAAGAGAAAATCGGTGAGGTCACCGGTTCGCGTAAACATCAAGCCCGTGGCGCAGCACGTCGTTACCCTGCGCAGGCCAGCTACGCAGTGCAAGATGCCGCAGATTGTGTGGTGAAGTCGGTACGTGAAAATCCCGCCACCGGTCTCGCTGTAGCGGCCAGTATTGGCATCATTGTCGGTTTTCTTTTGGGAAGAAAATAAACTGAATTCGGGGGCCATCATGGCCCCGTCATGAATGAGAGTGCCCTACGTCGTCCTGCCGTTCCTTTATATGCTCGTCTGGCGTTTCAGCCACATCAGCCGTGTTGTTTTCCACATCCAGATGACGACCATGGTGAAAGGTGATGTTCACAGGGATATTCGGTAATTGTGCACAGCTGCCGAATGAAACCAGCAGAAAAAACCACGCCACGATAAATTTGCTACCCATCTCTTCAACCGCCCGCTCTGATTTCGTCGGCTAAGATTGCCTGAGCGAGTGCAAATTAGCGTCAATATCACGCAAAGCTGTGTGGGCAGATGTGAGCAATCAGGCTTGGGTACGCCGTGCTTTGTAGCGCGCCACCATGGTCATCAGCGCCTGATAAATCAGACCCGCATACAAGCTCTTCACCACCACCATGCTGATTGCTTCACCTTCTGCCTGCCATGACATAAACCACATGAATACACCCCACAGCAGCGAAAACAGCAACCAGCCTTTTACAAACTTGATGACACCCTGCATACCACCTCCAGAATCTGAAGCGCTGAAGATAACGGTTTCACCGGCAAAAGGCACGGTTGATAAAGCCTGAGTGTTAACTGTTTCAAAGTTTTGCTGAATGTGTTGCTGAGACTCTCCACATTCCGTGAAACAAACTCGCACAGAGAGACTTTGCGGTATTCAACTCCCTTTACGAGATGGCTAGTGTGGCCATCACCACGCTCGATGCCGTGCCAATCAGATTGCAAAGGTGTGTATCGTGTGTATAATCCCCATTCAAGGATAGCCATGAAAAGCGCAGAGTTGATAAAGCTGTTGAAGCGCAACGGATGGATTCTGGAGAGAATTAAGGGTAGCCATCATCAATTCTCACATCCTGATTTCGTCCACCTTATTACGGTGCCGCATCCGCAAAAGGACCTTAAGAAAGGCACCCTGCTGCAGATCCTGAAAGACGCCAACCTCAATAATCGGCACTAATTGCCCCATCACCCAGCAGGAGAGATTATGCTATTTCCCGCCTTTGTAGAAATCGATGCTGATGGCTCCGCAAGCGGTTTTTTCCCCGATGTAACCGGGTGCTATTTTGCAGGTGACACCCCGGAGCAGACGCTGCACGATGCACACAGCGCATTACACACGCACTTCGAATTAATGGCAGAAAAAGGTCTGTTGATCCCAGAGCCCTCGAACCAGTGGATGAACAATCTTCCTCAGCCGGGAATATGGATATACGTGGAGATTGATATCACGCGCTATCTCGGTAAATCCGAGCGCATCAATATCACCATGCCTCATCTGTTAATCGAGAAGATTGATCGTGTTGTGGGTCATGATGCGCGTTATAGCAGCCGCAGCCACTTTCTGGCAGAAGCAGCACGCAAAGCGTTGTCGCATTCGTGAGCTGAAACTCAGAATGCGCACGCGTCGCTTATCGTCACGGGAAGGAATATGTTTGAATTCCCGCCAACGTTGTCAGGCCTGTGGTTGAAATGAATTATTTAAGTGATATCCAGAAGTTTATTGAAGGCAATTCCCTGTTATCTACCCCGTTTAGCCTGCTGCTGTTAGTGATTGCCGGTCTGGTTACTCATTTAATCTGTAAGTTTTTACTGGTGAAAGTGGTGCGCAAGGTGTTTTTCAGCGCACACAAGAATCAAGTACCGTTAGATAAGGATGTGCGTCTCTCTGAGAAGCTGTCCAACTTTATCCCGGTGATCACGGTTTATTATCTGCTGCAGTTTATGCCGGATTTGCCCGAACATTTGCAGATTGCGATAAAAACCATCTGCGGCATCCTGTTCTTCATTTACCTCTCGCTGTTCTTTACCGAAGTACTGGAGATCGTTAATAACTCCTACTCGCGCAAATCAAAACGTAAAAACCACTCCATCAAGGGCTACATTCAGGTCGGTAAGATCCTGGTGCACATTATCTCGGCGATCATGATTCTGGCGATCATGTCGAATAAATCGCCGGTGATCATTATTTCCAGTCTGGGTGCAGTGGCAGCGGTCTTGATGTTGGTGTTTCAACATACTTTACTTTCGCTGGTGGCAAATATTCAGGTGTCATCCAATGATGTTCTGCAATTGGGTGACTGGATTGAAATGCCCGATAACGGCCTCAGCGGTGAAGTGATCGACATTGCGCTGCACACCATCACCATTCGTAACTGGGATAACACGCTTTCGCGTATACCGACGAAAAACTTCCTGACCGAAACCTACACCAACTGGCAAGCGATGTTCGCCTCAGGGGCACGCCGAATCATGCGCAGTTTTCATCTTGACCAGACCTCAATTCGCTTTGTCGATCAAGAGATGGTGCAACAGATGAGTCAGGTGCGTGGCGTGAACGAACAGCTGTCGGCGTTAATGGATGGACGTGACAGCAGCGTGGTCGGTGATCGCTGGTTTGCGGAAAATGGCATGACCAACCTAACGGTATTTCGAAAATACCTGACTGCCTGGCTGGCACAGCGTGATGACATCAAGAAAGACATGTACCTGGTGGTGCGCGCGATGAAGCCCTCACCTGAAGGGTTGCCCGTCGAAGTGTATTGTTTCACCTCATCGGTACTGTGGGTCGATTATGAGAACTCACAATCAGCGATCTTTGAATATATTTACGCCATCCTGCCACAGTTCTCACTGCGAACGTATCAGCACCCTACTGGCCATGATTTTTGGCGGCTGTCGCAGCCGCGGGAAAAATCATCACTTTCTCATGACAGTGACGGCCACTAATCAGACTTTGCAGGCGCTTCCGCGTCTGCTACTTCTCGACCAGCCCAGTCAGATAGTTTTTTCCCTACCTCAATTCTGGTAAGATTTATCCCAATTAACACCCTGATTGTTATCTTCATTTCACTGTTGCTTATATTCGGCGATAGCTTTGCCACCGATGAGCAATCAAAAATAATCGATTTATTGTCAGGATTTAACTGACCGTCAATGATGCTAAAACTTTTTGCGCGATACTCTTCGATTGGAGTGATCAATACGCTCATACATTGGGCACTGTTCGGCCTGCTATATGCCTTGGGCTCGCCGCAGTCGCTGGCAAATTTCCTCGCTTTTTGCGTTGCCGTTACCTTCTCTTTCTTTGCCAATGCCCGCTGGACCTTCAATACCCAGGCTACCCATTTAAGATATCTGCTTTATGTCGTTTTTATGGGAGCACTCGCTTTGGGAGTGGGTCGGGCTGCCGACCGGTTCGCCATCAACCCGCTGGTTACGCTTATTTTCTTCTCTCTGCTAAGTTTGCTGGCCGGTTTTTTCTACTCATGCTTCATCGTTTTCAGGATTAAAAAGTGAAAATTTCTCTGGTGGTCCCTGTTTTCAATGAAGAGGACGCGATACCTATTTTTTACCGCGCCGTTAAAGAAAAACTCAGCCAGTATGAGATTGAGATAATTTTTATCAATGATGGCAGCAAAGATGCTACCGAACGCATTATCAACGCGTTATCAGATGCTGACTCAGCCGTTAACGCGATCAGTTTTGTGAGAAACTTTGGCAAAGAGGCGGCATTGCTGGCTGGGCTTGAACATGCTAACGGCGATGCGGTGATCCCGATTGACGTCGATTTGCAGGATCCGATTGAGATCATCCCAGACATGATCGCCAAATGGCAGGAAGGCTGGTCGGTAGTGCTGGCAAAGCGCAGTGACCGAAGTAGCGACACCAATTTCAAGCGTAAAACAGCGGAATGGTTTTATCGTCTTCACAATAAGATTAGCCATCCCAAAATTGAAGAGAACGTGGGTGATTTCAGACTCCTGTCGCGCGAAACCGTTGAGAACATAAAACAGTTGCAGGAAAGAAACCTTTTTATGAAAGGTCTTCTCAGCTGGGTTGAAGGTGAAACTGCGATTGTTGAATATGCGCGTTCGGAACGCATCAGCGGCACAACAAAATTCAATGGTTGGAAATTATGGAACCTCGCTCTTGAGGGACTGACCAGTTTCTCAACGTTCCCGCTGCGGATGTGGACTTACATCGGCTTTACCGTCGCTGCACTGTCATTCATTTATGGCATATGGATGGTTATCGATAAATTGGTGTGGGGAAATCCCGTTGCAGGCTACCCTTCCTTGCTGGTTTCCATCCTCTTCCTTGGGGGGGTGCAGTTGATCGGTATCGGTGTACTTGGCGAATATATCGGCAGAATTTACATTGAGAGTAAACAAAGACCACGTTACTTAATTAAGAGTATTAAAGGGAATACAAAATGCTAAATGCACCACGCTCGCAAAAAATAGCCTGGATAGCCATCACGCTATTTACGCTAGCAGTCTCATGGTTCTTAACTTTTCGTTATTTCCCGTATGAGCCTGATGTAGCTAACAGCCCGATTGTTTGGCGTGCCTTCCTCAATGAGGGGTTTTCCATCTTCCGTGACTGGCTTCCGACCCCAGACAACTGGTACTTTACCGTTTATCCGGTGAATTTTATCTTCTTTACCTTGCTGTCGGATGATGGTCGATTTGCTCTCACCTTATCCACGGTGTTCTTTGTTTTCCTTACTCCATTACTGATTGCGGCGGTCAATAACGGGGCAAATCGCAAAAACACCTTTATATTAGCGCCCATCTTGATTGTGTGCTTACCCGCATATTGCTACGTCAGCGGTTTTATCGCGCATCCCTTTTCACATTATTCCACCCAATTTTTTGGCGTACTGGTTTTCACCCTTTGCTTCTTCAACTTGCAAAAACGTTCTACTGGCATGGTGCTGCTATATAGCTTGATATCGATACTGTCTGCCGTTTCAGATCCCTGGTTTGCTGCCACCTTCTTCTTGCCGCTGTTACTGGTTCATTTTTATTTCTCATGGAATAAAACCATCAGTAAAAAGGCCACGGCAATCTTCCTGATCGCATTTATCTTCACCATGATTCATGCAGTACCGCGCTGGTTACATATCCCTGTGCAACGTTTTACCCTTGTGCCCGTGGATCAGTGGTTCATTAATGCAGAGTGGGTAGTGCATATCCTGGGTCGTGGATTGAATCTGTTCTTTATCGATAACAGTATTGCCTATGCCGTGTCGCTGATACTTTGGGTGGCTCTCTTTCTTCATGCGATGGTAATTTGCTGGAATAAAGGTGAAAAGGCACGTTTTATTGCCCTCTTTGCTTTCCTCAGTATCGCGGCCATCATAACCTCGTTTATCATCGGTTATGATATGCCTTATGAGGGCAGTGCACGCTTCTTTGTCAATGCATTTTGTTTCGTCATGATGCTGGTTGCTCTTCGGTTATCTTTTAAGGGGAATATGTTTATTGGCTGCATCTTAGCCTTATTCTTAGCCTCTTCGGGCTACTCCTGGTATAAAAATACTGGCCCCTTCGCAGACAATGAAGCACAAACCAGAGCGTATATCGCGTTCCTGCAGCAAAACGATCTGACTTTTGGCTACGGTGATTTCTGGAAGCTCTCCAATAACGTTAACTGGCTTTCAGATAACAAAATCCATATCACCCCCGTTCTGTGGGAAGATAATTATCAGATCATGTTCTCCAGCTCACGCGGGCAAACACTGCGCTCATGGTTGCAGCCAGCGTTTATTGCGCAATCACCTGAAAGACAGTTTGTATCCATTCCCGCTATTGCGACGTCAGATGCAAACAGTGAAGCTAACCGACGTGTAGCGGCCATTCGTCAACAGCTTGGTGAGCCCGATGAAGTAAAAACTTTCGCCGGGATGACTTTCTTTATCTATAACCACAGAATTACGTTTAATTAATTCGAAGTAATGGACAAATAAAAACGGGAGCCCATTGGCTCCCGTTATGCATTCTGCCTGAAGGCAAATTACATATTAGCGATGATCGCGTCACCAAACTCTGAACATTTCAGCAGTTTAGCGCCATCCATCAGACGCTCAAAGTCATAGGTCACGGTCTTAGCGGCGATTGCGCCTTCCATGCCTTTAACAATCAGGTCTGCGGCTTCGAACCACTCCAGGTGACGCAGCATCATTTCAGCTGACAGGATTACTGAACCTGGGTTCACTTTATCCTGACCGGCGTACTTAGGTGCAGTACCGTGGGTGGCTTCAAACAGGGCGCACTCGTCACCGATGTTTGCGCCAGGTGCGATACCGATACCGCCAACCTGTGCCGCCAGGGCATCAGAAATGTAGTCACCGTTCAGGTTCATACAAGCGATAACGTCGTATTCTGCTGGACGCAACAGGATCTGCTGCAGGAAGGCATCTGCGATCACGTCTTTAACGATGATCTCTTTACCGGTGTTCGGGTTCTTGAACTTCATCCATGGACCGCCATCGATCAGCTCGCCGCCGAACTCTTCTTTCACCAACTGGTAGCCCCAGTCTTTGAAAGAACCTTCGGTGAACTTCATGATGTTGCCTTTGTGGACCAGGGTCAGAGAATCACGATCGTTGGTGATGGTGTACTCAACCGCTGCGCGGACCAGACGTTTGGTGCCCTCTTCAGAGCACGGCTTCACGCCGATACCACACTGCTCAGGGAAGCGAATTTTCTTCACGCCCATCTCTTCGCGCAGGAACTTGATCACTTTATCCGCTTCTGGCGTGCCCGCTTTCCACTCGATACCTGCATAGATATCTTCAGAGTTTTCGCGGAAGATCACCATATCGGTATCTTCTGGACGCTTAACTGGGCTTGGGGTGCCCGTGTAGTAGCGAACCGGACGCAGACACACGTACAGATCCAGCTCCTGACGCAGCGCAACGTTCAGAGAACGAATACCGCCACCGACTGGGGTAGTCAGCGGGCCTTTAATGGCAACGCGATATTCTTTGATTAAATCGAGGGTTTCTTGCGGCAGCCAGACGTCCTGACCGTAAAGTTCTACTGATTTCTCACCAGTATAAATTTCCATCCAGGAAATTTTACGCTCGCCGTTGTAGGCTTTCTTCACAGCGGCATCAACCACTTTCAGCATGACAGGGGAAACATCAACGCCGATGCCATCACCTTCGATATAAGGAATGACTGGGTTATTCGGAACGTTCAGTTTGCCCTGATCCAGGGTGATTTTTTGACCTTCCGCCGGAACAACTACTTTGCTTTCCATCAACCTCTCCTTCGAGCGATTTTTTGTTAATGATTTGTAAGATGCGGGTCAATACTACTTGAATATTTACGCTACGCCAATCACCGTCGTTTCGCGCTATAATGCGCCGATTGTTTCCGACTGCAAAGATCATGCGAAAAACTTCTCAACAAATTCACCAGGATAAACGTCCAAACACCGCCGCACGCAAGCCCGTGCGCCGAGACACGCGCCCAAAAGGGCCGCGCCGCGTCATACTCTTTAACAAACCTTTCGATGTCTTACCGCAGTTCAGCGATGAGGCGGGCCGCCGCACGCTGAAGGATTTCATTCCCGTTAGTGACGTCTATGCCGCAGGCCGACTCGATCGTGACAGCGAAGGGTTGCTGGTCCTGACCAACGACGGCGCGCTGCAGGCGCAGTTGACACAACCGGGCAAACGCACCGGGAAAATCTATTACGTGCAGGTGGAAGGCGCACCGCAGGAATCAGATTTATCCCCATTACGCAGCGGCGTGACCTTGAACGATGGCCCCACGCTGCCCGCTGGCGTGGAGTTGGTGGATGAGCCAGCGTGGTTATGGCCGCGCCAACCGCCGATCCGCGAGCGCAAAGCGATTCCAACCTGTTGGTTAAAAATCACTTTATATGAGGGCCGGAACCGCCAGGTGCGTCGGATGACCGCACATATTGGCTTTCCGACCCTGCGCCTGATTCGTTATGCGATGGGTGGATACAGTTTGGGCGACTTAGCCTGCGGCGCGTGGCTCGAAGTCGAGGCGTCAGTCTAAACTGGGTTTTTTAATAACTTTTAGTTAACAAATTCGGAGGAAGGATGTTTAAACCTCATGTAACCGTGGCCTGTATTGTGCAGGCACAAGGTGAGTTACTGGTGGTTGAAGAGCGTGTCCACGGCCGCATCACCTGGAACCAGCCCGCTGGACACCTGGAAGCAGACGAAACCATTATCGAAGCCGCCCAGCGCGAGCTGTTTGAAGAAACCGGCATAGACGCGAAACCGGAATATTTCCTCGGCGTCCAACAGTGGATCGCCCCGGACGATACACCTTTTGTGCGTTTCCTGTTTGGCCTTGATTTGCCCGAAAAATGCGAGACCTCCCCACACGATCGTGACATCGATTGCTGCTGGTGGCTGCCGCCAGAGCAGATTCTCACGGCTAATCGCCTGCGTTCACCGCTGGTCGCCGAGAGCGTCAGATTGTGGCAACAAGGTGAGCGTTATCCGCTGCAACTGGTCGCGCCGTTCCAGTGGCCTTTTCACGAGGGTGCGCGCCCGGCTTCTGCATGATAGAATGCGCCGCCTGTTTTTATCGTAATCATAGAGTGCGTCATGTCTGACAACAGCCAGAAAAAAGTGATCGTCGGGATGTCCGGCGGCGTCGATTCTTCCGTATCCGCCTGGTTACTGCAACAGCAGGGCTATCAGGTTGAGGGCCTGTTCATGAAGAACTGGGAGGAAGACGACGGTGAGGAGTATTGCACCGCCGCAGATGATCTGGCTGACGCACAAGCCGTGTGTGACAAACTCGGCATCAAACTGCACAAAATTAACTTCGCGGCTGAGTACTGGGATAACGTCTTCGAGCACTTCCTTGAAGAGTACAAAGCGGGCCGTACACCGAACCCTGATATTCTGTGCAACAAAGAGATCAAATTTAAAGCCTTCCTGGAATTTGCCGCAGACGATCTCGGTGCCGACTTCATCGCCACCGGGCACTACGTGCGCCGCGCCGATGTCGACGGCACCAGCCAGTTACTGCGAGGCCTCGACGGCAATAAAGATCAGAGCTACTTCCTTTACACCCTGAGCCACCAGCAGATCGCGCAAAGCCTGTTCCCGGTTGGCGAGCTGGAGAAGCCAGAAGTTCGCCGTATCGCTGAAGAACTGGATTTAATCACCGCGAAGAAAAAAGACTCCACCGGTATCTGTTTCATTGGTGAGCGCAAATTCCGCGACTTCCTTGGTCGTTATTTGCCTGCACAACCGGGTGAAATCGAAACCGTTGACGGTGAGATTGTCGGTGAGCATCAGGGTCTGATGTATCACACCTTGGGTCAGCGCAAAGGTTTGGGCATCGGTGGCCGTAAAGAGAGCAATGATGACCCTTGGTATGTCGTGGATAAAGACGTGGCGCGCAATCGACTGGTGGTCGCCCAAGGCGGCGATCATCCACGTCTGATGTCTGTTGGCTTGATTGCGCAGCAACTGCACTGGGTTGATCGCCAGCCCATCACTGCACCGCTGCATTGCACGGTGAAAACCCGCTATCGCCAGACCGATATTCCTTGCCAGATTATTCCGCTGGCAGAAGACCGTATCGAAGTGCGTTTTGACGAGCCGGTTGCGGCCGTCACGCCAGGCCAATCGGCCGTATTTTATCTGGGTGATGTTTGCCTCGGCGGCGGCATCATTGAACAGCGCCTGCCACTGGCAGAAGCCTAAGGTCGGCGCTGCCGACGCGATGACAGGAGTTAAGCGTGGCTAAGAACTATTATGAGATTACGCTCGCGTTAGCGGGTGTTTGCCAGGCCGCCCATTTGGTGCAGCAGTTAGCGCATCAAGGAAACTGCAACACTGCCGCGCTGAATGTGTCACTGCGCAGTGTGTTGGATCTTAATCCCGGTTCGACGCTTGCCGTCTTCGGTAACGATGAAGCCAATCTGCATTTGGGATTAGAAACGCTGATGGCGGTGCTGAATAGCGGCAGTCGTCAGGGTGCGGGCGCTGAACTGACGCGTTACACCCTGAGCATGATGGTGCTGGAGCGCAAGCTGGAGAGTAACAAGTCGGCGCTGAACACGCTGGCACAGCGCATCAGTCAACTCGATCGCCAGTTGGCGCATTATGAACTGGAGTCAGACACCATCACCAGCGCGATGGCAGGCATTTATGTCGATGTGATCAGTCCATTAGGCCCGCGTATCCAGGTGACAGGTTCGCCACAGGTTTTACAGAATTCGCAAGTGCAGAGCAAAGTCCGCGCCACGCTGCTGGCCGGTATTCGCGCTGCCGTGTTGTGGCAGCAGGTTGGCGGTGGCCGCCTGCAGCTGATGTTCTCACGTCAGCGCTTGCTGCGTGAAGCCAAAACCGTTTTATCCCGGCTGGGCCCGGCGTATTAAGCGCCGCCCTGCCCTTAATTGTTAACGATTCAGGAGTTGCACTGATGGAATTATCCTCTCTGACCGCCGTCTCACCTGTCGATGGTCGTTACGGCGATAAAGTCAGCCCACTGCGCGCCATTTTCAGCGAATACGGTTTGCTGAAATTCCGCGTTGAGGTTGAAGTTCGCTGGTTACAGAAACTGGCCGCGACCGCAGAGATCAAGGAAGTTCCTGCATTTGATGCTGACGCAAACGCTTTCCTTGATGCGATTGTCGCTAATTTCAGCGAAGAAGATGCTGCGCGCATTAAAACCATTGAACGTACCACCAACCACGACGTGAAAGCGGTTGAGTATTTCCTGAAAGAGAAAGTGGCCGATGTTGCTGCGCTGCACGCGGTTTCCGAGTTCATCCACTTCGCTTGTACTTCCGAAGACATCAATAACCTGTCACATGCGCTGATGCTGGAAACGGCACGCCGCGATGTTATCGTGCCGTTCTGGAACAAAATCATCGATGCGGTGAAAGGTCTGGCGCACGAGTACCGTGATATTCCGCTGCTGTCTCGCACGCACGGTCAGCCAGCCACCCCGTCAACCATGGGTAAAGAGATGGCTAACGTCGCTTACCGCATGGAGCGCCAGCTGCGCCAGTTAGGTAAGATCGAAGTGCTGGGTAAAATCAACGGCGCGGTCGGTAACTATAACGCCCACATCGCCGCTTATCCGGAAGTGGACTGGCACCAGCTGAGCGAGCAGTTCGTGACCTCTCTGGGTATCACCTGGAACCCGTACACCACGCAGATCGAGCCACACGATTACATCGCTGAATTGTTCGATTGCATCGCACGTTTCAACACCATTTTGATCGACTTCGACCGTGATATCTGGGGTTACGTTGCGCTGAACCACTTCAAGCAAAAAACCATTGCCGGTGAAATCGGTTCTTCTACCATGCCACACAAAGTGAACCCGATTGACTTCGAGAACTCTGAAGGCAACCTCGGTCTGGCCAACGCGATGATGCAACACTTGGCCAGCAAACTGCCTGTTTCCCGCTGGCAGCGTGACCTCACCGACTCCACCGTGCTGCGCAACCTCGGTGTCGGCGTGGGCTATTCACTGATCGCCTATCAGGCAACCCTGAAAGGTATCTCTAAGCTGGAAGTGAACCGCGATCGTCTGTTAGATGAACTGGATCATAACTGGGAAGTACTGGCAGAGCCGATTCAGACCGTGATGCGTCGTTACGGTATTGAGAAGCCTTACGAGAAACTGAAAGAGCTGACGCGTGGCAAGCGCGTGGATGCCGCCGGTATGCAGGCGTTTATCGACAGTCTCGAGATGCCGGAAGAGGAAAAAGCGCGTCTGAAGCAGATGACACCAGCCAATTACCTCGGCCGTGCTATCCAGATGGTTGATGATCTGAAGTAATCCTCTGCGGGCGGTCATCTGGCCGCCCCTGCTGTGACAATCTTGCCCTACTGCAGACGCATGACGGGCAAGCGTTGTTATGCTGTTTAATTCGCTTCGCATATACTCTTGCCATCATCACTGAGTTTGAAGGTAAGGAAATACTATGCGTGTTCTGGTTGTGGAAGATAATGCACTGCTGCGCCATCACCTCGCTGTGCAGTTACGTGAGATGGGCCATCAGGTGGATGCCGCCGAAGATGCGAAAGAAGCCGACTATTTCCTTCAGGAACACATTCCCGACATTGCGCTGGTCGATTTAGGTCTGCCCGATGAAGATGGCATGTCATTAATTCGCCGCTGGCGCGGTGATGCCATCCGTCAGCCGATTCTGGTATTAACCGCGCGTGAAGGCTGGCAGGCTAAAGTCGAAGCGCTGGAAGCCGGTGCCGATGACTATGTCACCAAGCCTTTCCATATTGAAGAAGTCGCGGCTCGCCTGCAGGCATTGATGCGTCGTAACAGCGGGCACGCCTCGCAGATCATCTCCATGCCGCCGTTCCAGGTTGACCTGTCTCGCCGTGAAGTCACAGTAAATGATGAGCCGGTCAAACTGACCGCTTTTGAATACACCATCGTGGAAACGCTGATCCGCAATGCCGGAAAAGTGGTCAGCAAAGACTCGCTGATGCTGCAACTCTATCCCGATGCCGAACTGCGTGAAAGTCACACCATTGATGTCTTGATGGGACGTCTACGCAAAAAAATTCTCGCGCTCCACCCGACCGAAGTGATTAACACCGTGCGCGGCCAGGGCTATCGATTTGATCTCTGATTTATGAATTGGTTACGCCGTCAACGCCCCTTCTCTTTACGTGCTCGCTTTTTGCTGGCAACAGCCGCCATCGTCCTGTTTCTGTCGCTTTCCTACGGCATGGTGGCGGTGGTCGGTTATGTGGTGAGCTTTGATAAAAACACTTATCGCGTGATGCGTGGTGAGAGCAACCTGTTCTTTACCCTCGCACAATGGCAGAACAATAAGCTCACCATTGCGCAACCCGAGCGCATGACGCTGAACTTCCCGACGCTGGTGTTTATCTATGATGAGCACGGTAAATTGCTGTGGCAACAGCGCGACGTGCCCGACATCCGCAACAATATCCGTCGTGAATGGCTGCTGAAGCCCGATTTCTATGAAATCGACACCACCAATCGCACCAGTCTGGCGGCCATCGGTAACAACTCCGAGGTGAAAGAGCGGCTTCAGCAGTTGGATAGTGATAACAACGACACCTTCACCCACTCTGTTGCGGTGAACCGTTACGATGCCACCACCAATCTGCCAGCTTTGACCATTGTGGTGGTGGATTCGATCCCGCAAGAACTCCAGCACTCTGATGTGGTGTGGTCATGGTTTAGCTATGTGCTGGCGGCCAACCTGCTGTTGGTCATTCCACTGTTGTGGTTGGCTGCGCACTGGAGTTTGCGTCCTATCGGCCATCTGACGACGCAAGTCCGTGAACTCGAAACCGGGCATCGTGAAAACCTTGATGATAATCCACCGCAGGAGTTACGCAGTCTGGTGCGTAACCTCAACCTGCTACTGACCAATGAGCGTCAGCGTTACACGCGCTATCGCACCACGCTGTCGGATTTAACCCACAGTCTGAAAACACCACTGGCGGTGTTGCAAAGTACGTTACGCTCACTGCGCAGCGGTAAAGAGCTGACCGTAGAGCAGGCAGAACCGGTGATGCTGGAGCAAATCAGCCGTATTTCTCAGCAAATCGGTTATTACCTGCATCGCGCCAGCATGCAGGCTGACCACAACCCACTGCAACGCGATCTGCACTCAGTTTCGGCCTTGCTCGATAGCCTGTGCTCTGCCTTGAACAAGGTTTATCAGCGCAAAGGGGTCGACATCACGCTGGATATCTCGCCAGAGCTGACCTTTATCGGCGACCAAAATGATTTTATGGAAGTGCTCGGCAACGTATTGGATAACGCCTGCAAATACTGCCTCGAATTTATTGAGGTTAGCGCACGGCAAACAGATAAAGCCCTGCATCTGTTTATCGATGATGATGGTCCCGGCATTCCTGAGAGCAAACGCGACCTAATCTTTTTACGTGGTCAGCGCGCTGATACCTTACGCCCCGGACAGGGCTTGGGCCTGGCAGTGGTGCGTGACATCCTCGAACAGTACGCTGGCCAGGTAATCGCCACCACCAGCCCACTGGGCGGTGCGCGCATGGAAGTGATTTTCCAGCGTCAGGAAGTTGAACATCACCGCGAGTAGAAAGGCCTGTGGGCTGTTATACTTGCCTGCATTCATGGCCCCAACCGGAACACTCGTATGGACTATCAGCTCGACATCAACTGGCCCGACTTTATTCAGCGCTACTGGCAAAAACGCCCAGTGGTGCTCAAACGTGGTTTTAAAAACTTTATTGATCCTATTTCTCCTGATGAGCTTGCTGGTCTGGCAATGGAAAACGAGGTGGATAGCCGCCTTGTCAGCCATCACAACGGCAAATGGCAGGTCAGCCACGGTCCGTTCGAAAGCTATGATCATTTAGGCGAAAGTAACTGGTCTCTGCTGGTTCAGGCCGTCAACCACTGGCATGAACCCTCTGCTGCGCTGATGCGCCCGTTCCGTTTTCTGCCTGACTGGCGCATCGACGATCTGATGATCTCCTTCGCCGTACCTGGCGGTGGCGTGGGTCCCCACTTCGATCAGTATGATGTGTTTATCATTCAGGGCACCGGTCGTCGTCGCTGGCGTGTGGGCGAGAAAGTGCCGATGAAACAGCACTGTCCGCATCCCGATTTGCTGCAGGTTGAGCCTTTCGACGCCATCATCGACGAAGAGATGGAACCCGGCGATATTCTTTATATTCCGCCAGGATTCCCGCATGAAGGGTATTCGCTGGAAAATGCCATCAACTACTCGGTTGGCTTCCGCGCGCCCAACGGCCGTGAATTGATCAGTGGTTTTGCCGACTTTATGTTGGCGCATGAGTTAGGCAGCTATCGCTTCAGCGATCCGGATGTGCCCTCACGTGATTGCCCGTCGCAGATCCTGCCTTCCGAAGTAGAGGGCATTCGCCAGGTGATGCTGGATGTGATCAATCAGCCGGAACAGTTTGAACAGTGGTTTGGTGAGTTCATTTCCCAGTCACGCCACGAGCTGGATATCGCGCCACCTGAACCGCCGTACCAACCTGACGAGATTTATGATGCGTTGCAGCAAGGCGATGCGCTGACGCGTCTCGGTGGGCTGCGCGTGCTGACCCTCGGCGATGGCGTGTTTGTGAATGGCGAACGCGTGGCATGCAGCCATCCTGAAGTGCTGGCTGCACTGGCGCATAATCAGGTGCTGACGCTGGAAGATTTTGGCGATGCGCTGGATGATCCTTCTCTGCTGGCGCAGCTTGCCGCGCTGGTGAATAGCGGGTATTGGTTTTTTGGTGAGTAATAGATAGCTTGCCATGGCACTGATTGTAGCGGCGCGATTCATCGTGCATTTTGGCAACGGCACTGCTGTTGAATGCGCAATAAATTGCGCCGCTACAGAACGTGCTGAGGAAAGACCAAGTGCGCACAAATGCGCACACTACGTAAACCCCGCACGTTCGTCGTAGGGTTGCCATTTATGGCGACCACAAAGCGTTTAAGTGACCCGTGTTGCGCCATCCATGGCGTCCGCCAAGGGCTTAAAGGACAAGCGTTACTGCGGTGCAGGCCTATTTACTACTCTTTCTTTTCTGCTGCCAGCGCCGACAAGCGCACAATCACGTCTACTGCTTGCGACATCACATTCAATGATGCGAACTCGTGTTTACCGTGATAGTTATATCCGCCAGTGAACAGATTCGGGCACGGCAGTCCTTTCCATGACAGTGCTGAACCATCGGTTCCTCCGCGAATCGGCTTCACCACTGGTTCGATGCCGCAATCACGAATCGCCTGCAGTGCCAGCTCAATAATTTGCGGATGCGGTTCCACCTTCTCGCGCATGTTGCGATAGCTGTCGCTGATTTCCACTTTCACGCCGCACTCATTCGGCAAACCTTTGCTGATACGTTGCCCGATCTCTTCCATCATTTTTTTGCGCTGCTCATAGCTGTCGGCGTCAAAATCACGGATCAGATACATCAACTCAGCGTGTTCCACCGTTCCCTTAATGGTGTGCAGGTGGAAGAAGCCTTCGTAGCCATCGGTGAACTGCGGTTTTTCTTTGGCAGGCAATTCCGCATGGAAACGCATCGCCAGGTCCAGAGAGTTGACCATCACGTTTTTCGCGCTGCCGGGATGCACATTGTTGCCGGTGATTTTCACCATCACGGTGGCGGCATTGAAGTTTTCAAACTCAAATTCACCGAGGTCACTGCCATCCACGGTGTAGGCCCAATCGGCGGCAAAACCTTCCACATCAAAATGCGAGGTTCCGCGTCCAATTTCTTCATCGGGGGTGAACGCCACGCGGATCGCGCCGTGGGGAATATCCCCTTTCGCCAGACGCGCCATGGCCGTCATGATTTCAGCGATGCCGGCTTTGTCATCCGCCCCAAGCAATGTCTTGCCATCGGTGGTAATCAGCGTATGACCAATCAGCTTATGCAGGATGGGGAACATCACCGGTGATAAAATCTCATCGCCATTGCCCAGCGCAATGTCACCACCACGGTAATTTTCGATAATCTGCGGATTGACGTTTTTAGCGGTAAAGTCCGGTGAGGTATCCATATGCGAGATAAAACCAATCACCGGGGTCGGCCAGTCAACATTGGCGGGCAACGTACCCATCACGCAACAATGATCGCTCAGGGAGACATCGACGAATCCCAGTGCAATCAGCTCTTCTTGTAACTGGCGCGCCAGCGTCCACTGCCCTTCACTGCTGGGTACCTGTCGCGCCTGCGGTTTTGACTGAGTTTCTACTGCCACATAACTGAGAAAACGCTCAAGTAATTGATCCATTTGTCATCCCTCTAAAGAACCTGCGTTATTATCATGGCGCTTGAAGCCCGCCATGTTGCGTCAAATCATTATCCCTTAGGTTAGCGTTCTCAGCGCGAATTGCTTAACCGGATACAGCCTACTTATAAAGTCCGCGTAAAAAGGTATGCACAAACTCCGGCACCACTTCGCTGGCCAAGCCGTAGTGGCTTTCCGCGAACTCATTGCCGACCTGGCTCGGTTCCAGATTGAGTTCAACGGTGTGAGCACCTTGCAGTTTTGCTTCATGCACAAAACCGGCCGCCGGATAGACATGGCCAGAGGTGCCAATTGCGATAAACAGATTCGCTTTCTCTATTGCCTGATAAATCTCTTCCATGCCCAATGGCATTTCACCAAACCACACCACATGTGGGCGCAGCCTCGCCGGAAACTGGCAACAGGTGCAGCGATCGTCTGGCGTGACATCTTCAGTCCAGTCCAACACCTGACCGCTGCTCTCACAGCGCACTTTTAGTAGCTCGCCATGCATATGCAGCACGCGTTGGCTGCCCGCACGCTCGTGCAGGTTATCGATGTTTTGCGTCACCAGCAGGAAGTTATCACCTAGCACCTGCTCCATCTCTGCCAGCGCTTTGTGAGCGGCATTCGGCTGGATCTCTGGCAGCTGCAATTGACGGCGGCGCGAATTGTAAAACCCTTGCACCAAGGCCGGATCGCGATGAAACCCTTCGGGTGTTGCCACATCTTCCACCCGATGCTCTTCCCAGAGTCCGTCAGCGGCACGGAATGTGCGAATCCCGGATTCGGCGGAGATGCCCGCTCCCGTCAGCACCACCACGCGCGGTTGCGGATGCGCAGCCAGTTCAGCTTTGCGATCGCGTTCAAAGATGCGCTGGCGAAAGCGCTGATGCACTTTGCGGCGGTTTTTCTTGTCGCGGGCGAGTCGTAGGCGTCGGCGCGGTATGCGCATAAAGGCTCCTTAATCTGCGGCGGTTAACGCTGCACGTCGGGTGTTTTGTTCGGGTTAATGGTTCCCGATAATAGCGGCTACGCATGACGGCTGCATGCCACTGATGCTGAAAATGTGCGCAGCCGCGAGGGCGGCTGCGTTTATCGCTTTACTGACCACTGAGTACGCGTGCAGGATCGATACGGCTGGCACGTCGTGCCGGATACCAACTGGCGATCAAACTGAGCACAATCGCCGTCACCAGCACCGAAATCACGTCAAGCCAGTGCAGTTCAGAGGGCAGGAAATCAATGAAATAGATATCCCCGGCCAGTAACTGGTGTCCGGTCAGATGCTCCAGGCCGCGGATAATCGGCGTAAGGTTAAGTGCCACCAGCACCCCAACCACCACACCGCTGATGCTGCCGAGCAGCCCAGCCAGTAAGCCATACCAGATAAAGATAGCGCGGATCAGACCATCTTTAGCACCCAGAGTACGCAGCACCGCAATATCACTGCTCTTATCTTTGACGGCCATCACCAGCGTCGAGACGATGTTGAAACAGGCCACACCAATCACCAGCACCATCGCCAGATACATGATGGCGCGGATCATCTGGATATCGCGGTACATGTAGCCATAAGTGCCGATCCAGCTTTTGATGTAGACATAAGAGTGCGTCACTTCACCGGCATCGCGCACCAGTTTCTGTGCCTGGAACGGATCGCTCATTTTCAGCGCAATCCCGCTGACGCTGTCGCCCATGTCCAGATACTTCTGCGCATCACCCAAGGGAACCAGTGCCAGGCTGTGATCGAGCATGCCGCTAAGCTGGAGAATGCCTGAAACCTGCAAGCGAATACGCTTCGGCTGCAGCAGCTTGTTCTCACCGTCGTTGTTGGGGATCATGATGGTGATCCAGTCGCCCTGCTTCACGTTCAGCGATTTCGCAATGCCGCCACCGAGAATGATTTGCTGTTTACCCGCGGCGAACTGTTGCCAGGCATCACCGTCCACAAAGCTTGGCAGCGCACTGAGGCGCGACTCCTGCTGCGGATCAACGCCCTTCACCTGCAGCGCCTGCATCTTCGCCCCGCTTTCGATCAAACCGGTAAAGTTGACGTACGGTGCCGCCGCCGCAATGCCTGGGACTTTTTCAATCGGCGCGATCATCGGCTGCCAGTTGCGGAATGGCTGATTCACGGGCTCGATCTCCCCGTGCGGCACCACGGCCAGAATGCGTTTGTTCAGTTCGCGTTCGAAACCGTTCATGGCACTCAGGCCGATGATCAATACCGCCACGCCTAATGCAATGCCAATAGTAGAGATGATGGAGATCAGCGAGACCATGCCACCACGTCGCCGACCGCGGCTAAACCGCAGTCCAAGCAACAGGGATAATGATGAAGCCATTAGATCGCTCCCAACGTCAGTTGGTCGTTCAACTGACCGTCTCGCATCTCCATCTGGCGGCTGAGACGCTTAGCCAGGTTGAGATCGTGCGTTACCACTAAAAATGCCGTGCCCTGCTGGACGTTGAGTTCGCCAAGCAGTTCAAAAATTGCATCCGCATTGCGCGCATCGAGGTTGCCTGTCGGCTCATCGGCCATTACCAGACGCGGACGATTCACCAGCGCACGCGCAATCGCCACACGCTGACGTTCCCCGCCTGATAGCTCAGATGGACGGTGCGCGGCACGTTTTTCCAGCCCTACTGCCGCCAGCATTTCACGCGCGCGTGAGGCGGCTTCATCTTTACCGGTTTTGCCAATCAGCAGTGGCATCGCCACATTTTCCAGCGCGCTGAAATCAGGCAGCAGATGATGGAACTGATAAATAAAGCCCAGCTCGCGGTTGCGCAGTTCAGCTTTGGCAGAAGAAGACATGGCGTTCAGTGACTTGCCATCAAACACCACATCACCTGAGGTTGGCGCATCCAGGCCACCCAGCAGATGCAGTAAGGTACTTTTACCCGAACCCGAACTGCCAACGATGGCGGTCAGTTCACCTGGCTGCAGGCTAAAAGCCACATTGCGCAGCACATCGGTCTGCACGCTGCCTTCCTGATAGCGTTTGCACAGGTCACGACACTGCAACAAAGGGGTATTACTCATAACGTAAAGCCTCAGCGGGTTGTACGGCGGCAGCGCGCCATGACGGATAAAGGGTAGAGAGCAGCGCCACGATCATAGAGACCAGCGCAATGGTAACCACCTGCCAGACATTGATGTCCACCGGCAGCGCGGCGCCGTCCAGGAACAGGCCAATGACCGGCATTAAATTGTTAAGCTGGCTGGCGAGCAACACCCCCAGCAGCGTGCCGAGTAAGGTACCGATAATGCCCGCACTGGCACCCTGCACCATAAACACCGCCACAATCTGCCGACGGGTTAAGCCTTGGGTTTGCAGAATCGCCACTTCGCCCTGCTTTTCCATGATCAACAGGCCGAGCGAGGTGATGATATTAAACGCGGCCACCGCAATGATCAGACTCAGCAGCAACCCCATCATATTTTTCTCCATGCGTACCGCCTGGAAAAGATCACCCTTACGCTCGCGCCAGTCTTTCATTGTTAGCCCATCGGGCAAATGCTGTTCACTGAACGCATCAATGTTCAGCGGCTTTTCCAGCCATAAACGCCAGCCCGTAATGTTACCCAGCGGATAGCGCATCACGCGTGAGGCGTCCTGCTGGTTAACCAGAATCTGGTAGCCATCCACCTCACTGTTGGCCGCATAGGTCCCGGCAACGGTAAAGATTCGCTGGCTTGGCAGACGCCCTACTGGCGTGAACTGACTGACTGAAGGCACCATCAAACGCAGTTGGTCGCCGCGTTTCACCGCCAACTGCGACGCCAGTTGTTCACCGATGATGACGTTATATTGGCCGGGTTGCAGCACGCTCTGCTGGGTATTGACGAGATACGGCGTCAGCGGGTCCTGTTCGTCAGGGTTGATGCCCAGCATCACGCCGACAGAAACATTGCGCGCACTTTGCAACACCACATCCGCGGTGGTGAGCGGCGCCATGCGCGTCACACCTTGCAATTCAAGGTCCTGCGCAGGGATCTGCTGCGGATTGATGCTGCCTTTATCGCTGGTCACCAGCGCTTGCGGCATCAGGCCGAGGATATTGCCCTCCAGCTCACGCTCGAAGCCGTTCATCACTGACAATACCGTGACCAGCGCCAGCACGCCGAGCGTGATGCCGATGGTCGAAAGCCAGGAGACAAAGCGACCAAAGCGGTCTGAGGCTCGTCCACGCATGTAGCGCAAACCGATGAATAACGCGACTGGTTGATACATGAGATCCGTCTTGGCAGTTGCCTGAAAATAAGTAGTGGGATGATAAAGGAGCCGTCTGCTTTATGAAACCTCTAACCCTCTGAGTCTGCGGCAAAGTTACGTCTAAATACGTCACGATCTGCGTCAATGCATAAAATTTCGACAAAATAATGATACTTATTGTGCGTTTATTAGACATCACCTGGCGTAGACTGCTTTAAAAGAAGTAGTTTTTACAACCGGCACCGCAGCCAGCCCAAAGATTTCGTGCTGTGGCAAGGCGGCAAGTCTGCTAATCCCCAGGAGCTTACATTAGTAAGTGACTGGGGTTAGTAGGCGCAGCCAACGCCGCCACGGTGCGAAAGATTTCGTGCGGTGGCAAGGCGGCAAGCCTGTGAATCCCCAGGAGCTCACATCAGTAAGTGACTGGGGTTAGCAGGCGCAGCCAACGCCGCCACGGTGCGAAAGATGCCGGGCGAAAAGGAGTACACCCATGTTCAGATTTCCGAAGGGCAGTATCGTTAAACACAAATCGGGAGAAATTAAAGGCGAGATCGTTAACGTCTTTGAACAGGGAGATGCGCCAACCGGCTATTACGTGAAGTGGGACGACGGCAATCACAGCTACCATCTGGAGAAAGAGCTGTCATGGGCCAATATCGATCGTCCGCGCATGCACTATACACAGCAATCCAGTAAGTGACTGGGGTTCGCAGGCGCGGCCACAGCGCGAAGTATGAAGGGCGATGAGAAATAGCACCGCGACAGATGATCCTCAAGGCAGATTGTGGAATGATGACGCCCTGGAATCCAAGGAGAGAATGTCGAGTCCTTATGTCGGAACAGCGTCGTTATACCCTGCCTGCGAAAGCGGGCGATCATCGTCAGCTCGGCGAACTGATTGGCGCCGCGCAAGCGGTGGAGTGCGCCAGCATCACTGAACGTCATCCCGGTCCGGTGTTGATGATTACCCCGGATATGCAGTCTGCCCTGCGTTTGCAGGAGGAGATTCGCCAGTTCACCGATCTGCCGGTCACTAACCTCGCCGACTGGGAAACGCTGCCCTATGACAGCTTTTCCCCGCACCAGGACATTATCTCTGCCCGTCTCTCCACCTTATACCAACTGCCCAATTTAACGCGCGGCATGCTGATTATGCCGGTTAACACGCTGATGCAGCGCGTTTGCCCGCACAGCTTCCTGCACGGCCATGCGCTGGTAATGAAACAGGGGCAAAAACTGTCGCGCGATGCACTGCGTGACCAGCTGGAGCAAGCGGGTTACCGCCATGTCGATCAGGTGATGGAACACGGTGAATATGCCACGCGTGGTGCGCTGCTGGACCTCTATCCGATGGGCAGCGATCAGCCTTATCGCATTGATTTCTTTGATGACGAAATCGACAGTCTGCGTCTGTTTGACGTTGACAGCCAGCGCACGCTGGAAGCGGTTGATGCCATCAATTTGCTGCCCGCCCATGAATTTCCGACCGATAAAACCGCCATCGAGCTGTTCCGCACCCGCTGGCGTGAAATTTTTGACGTGCGCCGCGAGCCGGAACACGTCTATCAGCAGGTGAGCAAAGGCACCTTGCCTGCGGGCATCGAATACTGGCAGCCGCTGTTCTTTGAGCAGGAACTGCCCACGCTGTTTAGCTATCTACCCGCTAACACGCTAGTGCTAAACAGCGGCGATCTGCACGGCAGCGCCGATCGGTTCTGGCAAGATGCCAATGCCCGTTATGAAAATCGCCGTATCGATCCGATGCGTCCGCTGCTGGAACCCGCCAGCCTGTGGCTGCGCCCGGACGCTCTGCTGGGTGAACTGAAAGCCTGGCCGCGCATGCAGTTAAGCAATGAGACGCTGCCAGAGAAAGCCGCCAACACCAACCTGGGCTATCAGCCCCTGCCCGAACTGGCGGTGCAAGCACAGGCTAAAGCCCCGCTTGATCTTCTGCGCCAGTTTATCGAGCAGTTCGATGGGCAGATTATCTTCTCAGTGGAGAGCGAAGGACGCCGTGAAAGCCTGCAAGAGCTGCTGGCACGTATCAAGCTTCGCCCACAGCCGATCGAGCACTTTGATCAGGCGAGTCAACACCCCCACAGTTTGATGATCGGTGCCAGCGAGCGCGGCTTCATCGACAGCACCCGTCACCGTGCACTGATTTGCGAAAGTGATTTACTGGGTGAACGCGTCAGTCGCCGCCGCCAGGATAATCGTCGCACCATCAACCCTGATGTGCTGATCCGTAACCTGGCTGAGCTGCATCCCGGCCAGCCAGTGGTGCATCTGGAACATGGCGTGGGACGTTATATCGGCCTGACCACGCTGGAAGCCGGCGGCATTGTTGCCGAGTACCTGATGCTCTCCTATGCAGGTGATGCCAAGCTCTACGTGCCGGTTTCCTCACTGCACCTGATTAGCCGTTACGCCGGCGGTGCGGATGAAAATGCCCCCTTACACAAACTCGGCAGTGATGCCTGGTCCCGCGCGCGGCAGAAAGCCGCCGAGAAAGTGCGTGATGTCGCGGCAGAATTGCTGGATATCTACGCCCAGCGCGCCGCCAAAACCGGCTTCGCCTTCAAACATGACCGCGACCAGTATCAGCTGTTCTGCGAAGGTTTCCCGTTTGAAACCACGCCGGATCAAGGCCAGGCCATCAATGCCGTGCTGAGTGACATGTGCCAACCGCTGGCGATGGATCGTCTGGTGTGTGGTGACGTAGGTTTCGGTAAAACCGAAGTGGCAATGCGTGCCGCTTTCCTCGCCGTTGAGAATGCCAAACAAATCGCGGTGCTGGTGCCGACCACCCTGCTGGCGCAGCAGCACTACGACAACTTCCGCGATCGTTTTGCCAACTGGCCGGTACGTATCGAAATGCTTTCACGCTTCCGCAGCGCCAAAGAGCAGAGTCAGGTGCTGGAGCAGGCGCGCGAAGGCAAAGTGGATATTTTGATCGGCACACATAAGTTGCTGTCCAGCGATCTGAAATGGCACGACCTTGGTCTGCTAATTGTCGATGAGGAGCACCGCTTTGGGGTGCGACACAAAGAGCGGATTAAAGCGATGCGCGCCGATGTGGACATCCTGACGCTCACCGCCACGCCGATTCCGCGTACCCTGAATATGGCGATGAGCGGTATGCGCGATCTGTCGATTATCGCCACACCGCCTGCACGCCGACTGGCGGTGAAAACCTTTGTCCGTGAATACGATAGTTTGGTGGTGCGTGAAGCGATCCTGCGAGAGATTTTACGCGGCGGGCAGGTTTACTACCTGTATAACGATGTTGAGAACATCGAAAAAGCCGCGCAACGCCTGGCCGATTTGGTACCGGAAGCCCGTATTGCCATTGGTCATGGCCAAATGCGCGAACGCGACCTGGAACGGGTGATGAACGATTTCCACCACCAGCGTTTCAACGTGCTGGTGTGTACTACCATCATCGAAACCGGTATCGACGTACCCAGCGCCAACACCATTATCATTGAGCGTGCCGATCACTTTGGCCTGGCGCAGTTGCATCAGTTGCGTGGCCGTGTGGGGCGTTCGCACCATCAGGCCTACGCCTGGTTACTCACGCCGCATCCTAAAGCGATGACCACCGATGCGCAGAAACGTCTGGAAGCCATCGCCTCGCTGGAAGATTTGGGTGCGGGCTTTGCGCTGGCCACGCACGATCTGGAGATCCGCGGTGCTGGTGAATTGCTGGGTGAAGATCAAAGCGGCCAGATGGAAACCATTGGCTTCACGCTGTACATGGAATTGCTGGAGAACGCCGTGGATGCGCTAAAAGCCGGGCGTGAACCTTCACTTGAAGATCTCACCAGCAATCAGACGGAAATCGAACTGCGCATGCCCGCTCTGCTGCCAGATGATTTTATCCCGGATGTGAATACGCGTTTGTCACTGTATAAGCGCGTGGCTTCGGCCAGCGATGCGCAAGAGTTGGCGGAACTGAAAGTGGAGATGATTGACCGATTTGGTAAGTTGCCTGATGCGGCGCGAAATCTGCTGGATGTCGCAGGGCTGCGCCTGGAGGCGCGTGAGCTGGGCATCCGCAAAATTGAAGCCAGTGAAAAAGGTGGCTTCTTCGAGTTCGCACCCCAGAACCATGTCGATCCAGGCTGGCTGATCGGCCTGCTGCAAAAAGATCCCAAGCAGTGGAAGCTGGATGGCCCAACCCGCTTGAAGTTCACGCGTGATTTAGAAGAGCGCAAAGTGCGCATGGAGTGGGTACAGAGCTTTATTGGTGAGTTGGCGAAGAACCGGGTTTAGTGTGATAAAAAAAGCGCCTTACGGCGCTTTTTTCGTTACTGCTGCTGTGACGTGTCTTTGCCCAATTAGGCCTGATTCGAATTCAGGATCAGCTGACCGTTACGGTCAAGCGGAATGCGGGTGCCAGGGTCATTTTCCATGCGGATTTTGCCCTGCTGGTCGCCTATTTTATAGGTCACATCATAACCCAGCATTTTTTCCTGTTTGTCGTAGACGGTTTTGCAACGCTGTTCATTGGTGGTGTAAGTGTCACGATCCTGCAATGCACCCTGCACCTGATTACCACCGTAACCGCCTGCCAACGCGCCCGCTACCGTCGCGACATCACGCCCACGACCGCCACCGAACTGGTGACCGAGCACACCACCCGCCACGGCACCCAGTACCGAACCGGCGATACGGTTCTCATCCTGTACCGGACGACGATGCGTTAACGTCACATTGCGACACTCCTGTCGCGGTTGTTTAATGCTCTCTTTGATCGGCGTTGCCGAGAGAACCTGAGCATACTGCGGGCCACGATCAAAGACATCCATGCTGGCGACGGCGGCCACACCTAATGCGGCTGCCACGCCGATACCGATACCCGCTAACATTGATTTATTCACAGGAATGTCCTCCTGAAGGTTGTTACCGCGCAATCCTGCCGCTACCGAATCCTGTGTAGCCGAGGCATAAACGGCGTGCGCGCCGCGCCGTGTTTGTGGATATAAGTTTTACAGATGGTCCGTAATTGCAACATCAGATTAATGGAGGAAACGAGGCGGAAACCGGTCAGGGCCAGTTTTTCAGAGAGTTCTGAGAGCAGCTGAAATAGCGCCGTAACCTTAAGCTGAACTGTCTTTTTTCAGTGGGTTACAGCAGGAGGAAGGCTTGAGGCGGTATTGCACCGCCCCGAAATCATTAGTGTAGCTTGAGGCGCGGGCGCAGCACGCGGTTCAGGCTACCCACCAGCATCATCAGGCCGGTTTTGAAATATCCGTGGAGCGCAATCTGGTGCATACGATATAGAGAGATGTAGACAAAACGCGCAATGCGCCCTTCTACCATCATCGAACCGCGCATCAGGTTACCCATCAGGCTGCCAACGGTACTGAAGCGGGACAGCGACACCAGTGAACCGTGATCTTTATAGACATAGGCTTTCAGCGCGTTGCCTTTACGCTGCGCCAGGATGTTCTCCAGCGCGCGTGAAGCCATCTGATGGGCAGACTGCGCGCGTGGAGGAACAAAACCGCCAGTTGGCAATGCGCATGAAGCACAATCACCAATCGCGTAGATATCATCATCCAGCGTGGTTTGCAGCGTGTCCTTCACCACCAGTTGGTTGATACGGTTGGTTTCCAGTCCGCCAATGTCCTTCATAAAGTCCGGCGCTTTGATCCCTGCCGCCCACACCATCAAATCCGCGTTGATGAACTCTCCACCTTTAGTGTTCAGCCCCTCTTCGGTGGCGCTGGTGACCATGGTTTGCGTCAACACACGCACGCCAAGCTTGGTCAGTTCCTGATGTGCCGCCGCAGAAATGCGGGGTGGCAACGCGGGCAGAATGCGCTCACCGGCTTCGACCAGCGTAACATTCAGCGCGGAGCTATCCAGACCTTTATAACCGTAGCTGTGCAACTGTTTTACGGCGTTGTACAGCTCAGCCGACAGCTCAACGCCCGTGGCACCGCCGCCGACAATGGCAATATTAACCTTTTCCAGGCTGCCTTCACTGGCGGAGAAGCGCAGGAACAGGTTGAGCATTTCATTATGGAAACGACGGGCCTGATGCGGGTTATCCAGGAAGATGCAGTGATCTTTCACGCCCGGCGTACCGAAGTCATTAGACGTACTGCCCAGCGCCATCACCAGACGGTCATAGGCCAGCTCACGCTGCGGCACCAGCAACTCACCGTTAGCATCGCGGATCTCTGCCAGTTCAATGGTTTTGGTTTCACGATTGATTTGCGTCAGCGATCCCAGCTGGAACTGGAAACCGTGGTTACGCGCGTGCGCCAGGTAACTCAGCGCATCGATACCTTCGTCCATCGAACCCGTCGCCACTTCATGTAACAACGGCTTCCACAGATGACTGTGATTGCGATCGACGAGAATAATCTCGGCTTTCTTTTTGCGGCCAAGCTTATGACCGAGCTGTGTTGCCAGCTCTAAGCCACCGGCACCACCGCCAATAATGACGATTTTTTCCATAGATGTAGTCAACAAAGACCCCCTCAAAGTTGTAAACCAATAGTTAATTAATGGTTACTAAAAACCTTAATAAACATAGGGTTGGCGACGTTAAATCGCGAGCTGAGGGCAGAATATCACGGCGCAATCGTCAGATCATAAGAAAATTGATGTACATCAATCTTTCAGCTGCATTATCAGAATGTTAAACATTCTGTGCGCCGCATCACACGGCGCGTTTTCACTCAGGCAAGGGATTTGAAGGCTTTGATGCGGTGCAAATGAGGGGAAATATTCTTGAATTTATGGCTGGCGTCTTCGTCCCAGACAATCTCATAAAACGGATGTAACAGCGCAGCACTGCGTTGATTATCCAGCGCCTCATCATGGCGCGAAAGGATTGTCAAACAACGGTCACGGTTCTTTTCACGAAAATCGTTGACGCACTTGGTGGCGATATCGAGATACTCTTCCGGGCGATCGATCTTGCCTTCCATGTTCTCAAACGGGAACAGGTTGGGGTTAAACATCACCTGCCGCATGCCACAGAGAAAGCCAATACGCTCGGCCCAGTAACCGCCCAAGCCCACACCGCAAATCAACGGGTGCGCATCGCCTGCTTGCTGCAGCAGCTTGTCACTCTCTTTCAGCAAAAACTGCATGTCGTGTTTCGGGTGAAGCGTGCTGTAACTGATCAGCCTGACATCCGGGTCAATAAACTGCAGTTGCAGCACCTTTTCATGGTTGCCCGGACTACTGGAATCAAAACCGTGCAGATAGATGATCATGATTTTCCTCAGCGTGGAATGAAATCCGGGCAGCGGCGCTTATCTGCCCGACGCTTTATGCTCCAGCCAGCGATCCTGCAATGCGCTGAGCTGGTGGTGATTCTGCTTCCAGCGTTCACTGGCTAACAGAGTCTGACGGGTGTATCGCCCTTGATGGTATAACTGCGTCACTCGCTCTGCCTGGATCGGCGTCAAGTTATCCAGCACACTTACCGCGCCGGCACGTTGGTTGCAGACCAGGATCATGTCGCATCCGGCATTGAGTGACTGCTGGGCGCGCTCGGCGTAGCTGCCCATCACCGCGGCACCTTCCATTGACAAATCGTCAGAGAAAATCACCCCATTGAAACCCAGCTCCTTGCGCAATACCGTTTGCAGCCAATAGGGTGAGCCGCTGGCGGGTAAAGGATCTACCTCAGTATAGATAACGTGGGCAGGCATCACCGCATCCAGTAACTGCTCATCAATCAACTGCTTGAAGATAGCCATATCGTGCTGACGCAGCGTGGCGGCATCACGTGGGTCGCGCGGGGTTTCTTTATGCGAATCAGCACTCACCGCACCGTGGCCAGGGAAGTGCTTACCGGTGGTTTTCATTCCCGCTTCGTGCATGCCATTGATAAATCGGCGTGCGATTTGCAGTGCAATTGCCGGATCTTCATGGAATGAACGGTCACCAATCGCCGCGCTAATGTGACCGATATCCAGCACCGGCGCAAAGCTGATGTCGATGTCCATCGCAATCATCTCGGCCGCCATCTGCCAACCCGCCTGCTGCGCCACTTCACCGGCGGTAGCCATATCGTGCAGGGCCGCAAAAGATTGCATGGCGGGTAGCTTGGTGAAACCTTCGCGGAAACGTTGTACGCGCCCGCCTTCCTGATCCACTGCTACCACCAGACGATTGCGTGAAGCCGCACGAATCTGGCGCACCAGTTCAGCTAACTGTTCGACATCGTGAAAATTGCGGGCAAACAGAATCAGCCCGCCCACCAGCGGATGTTGCAAGATCTCGCGCTCTTCTGCATCGAGTTCATAGCCTTCGACATCCAACATCAGCGGGCCGGGGGTATTCATGGTCATGTTGACAATCCTGAGTTAAAGATGCTGCCAGCTGGATCGGGCCAGCTGCTGCAAAGTGTGATCATGGCTCTGCTCGGCGCGCAGTTGATACCAGCTCGCCATCAGCAGTTGCAGCCATGGCTGCCAGCGGCGCATCTGACGCGCCAGCACCTGTTCGTCAAGCTGACTGTGTTGCGCATATCCGGCAATCCAGTCCGCCTCATGTTCTCCATCGACCGCGCACAGCGCGGCGAGTTCCAACGCCACATCGCCGTCGGCGGCGTACTCCCAGTCAATCAGGCGCAGGCCACCGTGCGTCGCCACCAGATTACCGGCGTGGATATCCATATGCAGCGGCGCGAGGCGTAACGGCTGCGGTTCGCCTTGTTTGATTAAGCGTTGCAACTGGTGCTGCCAGCGCCAGTGGCGTTGCTGACACAGCTGCCAGTAACGCTGTAGCAGTGGCGCGAGACGCAGACGATAACCGGTCAGCGGTTGTTGATGCAGGCGATGCATCAGTGCCAACACAGCTGGACGCTGCTGATTAAATTGCGCCGGGGTTAACACTTCCCCGGGTAACCAGCTTTGTAAAAGCCATGGGGCACGCCAGCTTAGTGGTGCGGGCCCTAACTGCGTATGGCGCATTTTGTGCAGTATGCGATATTCACGCTGACGATCGACAAACGGAATCGGTTGTAACGGAGAACGGCGCGCCAGCAACTCGCCCTGCTCTGTTTGCACCTGCACGCTGTTGCCACTGAGTCCCGGCAGCGCGAAAAAATGACCGGCAGCTTGCGCCGTCGGCCATTGTTGCTGAAGCAGTTGTTGCAACTGGGGATCAGGGTTGTGCAATACCATTGCCTGACCAGATGATTTCACCGGTCTGCACCAGCATCAGCTGCATTTGCAGTGTTGGAGACTTCACATCGCCCTGCGCATTGCTGTAAAGCACGTACTGAGCGTTAACGTTACGCGCCAGGCCAATCGCTTTGCTGCGCGAATTCAAACTGTCATCCGCTGACAGGCCGAGTGCCTGCTTGGCCTGCGCCAACTGATCTGGGGTGACTAAGGTGAATTTGCCATTGTTTGCCAGTGCGCTTTGAATCGCGTCAGTGGCTTTATCACTCTGCAACGCGCCGTTTGTACTGTTTTTAATGCGATCCACCAGCAGCACGCTGCCAGGATTAACGCCTGCTGACTGCACCATATTCGCCACTAACGGCTGCACGCTGGCACTCCAGTTTATGGTTTTCAGTTTTGGCGGCTGCGGCACGTTTTCCGGCGGTGGCACCGGCGGCGTTGGCGGCTGCTCGGGTTGCGTTGGGGTAGTCGGCTGGGTCGGTTCAACCGGCGCCGGGGTTTGCTGTTTCACCACACAACCGGTGAGCATCAGCGCAAATAACAGCGCGCTGGAACGTTTTACACTGCGAATCACAGGTTACTCCTCAGAGAAAGAGATACAGACGCACCTTGCTGGCGGTCAAATTACCGATTTGCGAGACAACTTCAGTGCTGCCATGCGCGGGAACGGTCTGGGTTTGTGCCGGTTCTTCAGGCGTTATCTCAAGGCCTTTATCGTCATACCAGTAGAAACGATAGTGCACGGTCACCGGTGTTTCACGCTGATTATAGAGCACACTTGACGCACGCTGCTGGCCGTCACGGCTTGCAAGCGTGGGCTCATCGGTGATGATACCCGCAGACAACACGGAAGACTCCATCACCAGCGATTGCGAGGTATTGATCATCGGTTTGTTACTGCTGCAACCCGCCAGGGTCAGTAACAGCATGCCACACAGCCATTGACGCATCACAAGGTCCGCCTGAGGTTAGATGGCCAGCATCGGGCCCAGCGGCTGTCCGCCAACCAGGTGCATATGGATGTGGTAAACCTCTTGGCCGCCATGACGGTTGCAGTTCATGATCAGACGGTAGCCATCTTCGGCAATCCCTTCATCCTTCGCGATTTTCGCCGCTACCGTGATCATGCGGCCCAGCGCATGTTCGTGCGCCTCTTGCACGTCATTAGCGGTGGGGATCAATACGTTAGGAATGATCAGAATATGCGTCGGCGCTTTGGGCGCGATATCGCGGAAGGCAGTGACCAGTTCGTCCTGATAAACCACGTCGGCGGGGATTTCGCGACGGATGATTTTACTGAAAATCGTTTCTTCAGCCATGGTGCATTTCCTTAAGCCTTAAGTTCAGTCCGCCAGTATGCGTGAGGAATTCTGTTTCTTACAACCTCAGGACCACTTTTCTTGCATTGAATGACTGTCTTTGCACCATTTTTTCTTTTGGTTTAACCGCTGTGCGGCACCTCGCATTTCTGCATCGCCAATCAATACAAAAATGAAACGCTGTTTTATAAATTAGAGATATCGCGTCGATTTCTTTGTGTTTTTGCCACTATCCCGCCAACCCTTGCCAAATGACGAAGGTTTGCCGGGTCACAGCGCTCTACTTTCTATCCAATCCGGGCAAGCAGTACGGAGTAATGAGGGATGTGCAATCCGTCGATTTCAAGGAGAACCTGCCATGCAGTCTCGTAAGATTGGTCTGGGCCATTATCTGGCTTACGGTTCCGGGGATTTCCTCGGAGCAGGCACCACGGCGCTCACTGCCGCCTGGTTGCTCTATTTTTACACCACCTTCTGCGGACTTTCGCCGATAGAAGCCACCTTCATTTTTGCTGCCGCCCGCGTACTGGATGCGCTGGTCAGCCCCTTGATGGGCTTCCTCACCGACAACTTCGGTTCCACCTGGCTGGGTAAACGCTTTGGCCGCCGCAAATTCTTCATTCTGCTCGGCATCCCGTGCGTGTTCAGTTATAGCCTGATGTGGATTAGTGACATGAGTTTTTGGTGGTATCTGCTGACCTATCTGCTGTTCGATGTGGTCTACACCATGATTCTGGTGCCCTATGAAACGCTGGTACCGGAAATGACCGATGACTTTAAGCAGAAAACCCGTTTTTCCGGTGCGCGCATTGCCCTCGCACAATTGTCTTCGATTCTCGCCGCCTTTTTACCCGGCGTGCTGATTGGCTGGTTTGGCAAAGAGAACCCGGTCTCCTTTTTCTATGCCAGCCTGGTGTTCTCGGTGATCTGCGCCCTGGTGTTGACGCTGGTGTGGCGTTTCACCTGGGAACGTGCACCCGAGGATTTCTCCGCTGAGTCGCGTAGGGCGGAGGAGCAAAAGTCGCAGCTGTCGTTGCTGCAAAGCCTGAAGCGCTTGTATGTCGAACTGGCCTCCACGTTGCGCATTCGCATCTTCCGCCAGCACCTTGGTATGTATCTTGGCGGCTACATCGCGCAGGACGTGTTTAATGCGGTGTTCACCTGGTACGTGGTGTTTGTGCTGATGCAGAGCGCGCAGATCGCATCAAATCTGATGGGCACCATGGCGGTGCTGCAGTTTATCGCCGTGATGGCGATGATTCCACTGTGTATCCGCATTGGACCTGCCCCGGCCTATCGCATGGTGGTGATACTGTTCGGCCTCAGCGCCCTCTCTTACGCAGGGCTTTGGTACACCGGCATGAATGATAATCTCGCGCTGCTGGTGCTGATTTCCGCCTTAGCCGGCTTGGGCCGCGGCGGCATCAACTACGTTCCGTGGAATACCTATACCTACATCGCGGATGTTGATGAGGTGATTACCGGCCAGCGCCGCGAGGGGATTTTCGCCGGCATCATGACCTTGACCCGCAAAGCCTCGCAAGCCGGTGCCGTTATGATGGTAGGTATTGTGCTGCAGTTAGCCGGATTTACCTCCGGGAAAGCTGAGCAGGCCCCAGCCGTAGGCCATACCATCCTGTTCATTCTCAGCGTCGGTACGCTGTGTGTGCTGACCTGCGGCTTTATCGTGTCATTGCGCTTCAAACTGAACCTGCACACCCACACGGTTTTACGCCAGGAAACGGTGAAGATGCGCGCGGCCGGGCGCGTCGTGCCGGAACAGATTACGCCGCAGGCGCGCACCATCGTCGAAACGCTGGCGGGCATGCCGTATGAAAATTTGTGGGGCAACAACAATGTGGGCTATCTCAATCGCCACAAGTCTGCTGCACCGCCGCTCCCCACGCACCGTAGCCCTTTGCAACCTCTCCCTACCCTGATTAACGATAGGAATGAACCATGACTGTATTTCCTGTAAAGCACAGTGCTTTGCTGCGCCAACCTGAGTTTTTGTTACCGCGCAGCGAACTGGTACAGCTAATCCATAAACTCACCGTCAATCTAGTGAATATCACCGATCACAGCGGCGAGTTTTTACTGCGACTGGATGATGGCCGCGTGATAGACACCAAAGGCTGGGCCGGTTGGGAGTGGACGCACGGTATCGGCCTTTACGGCATGCTGCACTTCACCCAGCAAACCGGCGATAAGGCTACGCTGAAAATAATCGATGACTGGTTTGATGCCCGACTGGCGGAAGGCACCCCCACCAAAAACGTCAATACCATGTGCCCCTTCCTGACGCTGGCTTATCGCTACCAGGAGACCGGGAATGCCGCCTGGCGTCCGGTGCTGGAGCGCTGGGCCGAATGGGTAATGTATGAAATGCCGCGCACCGAACAGGGTGGCTTGCAGCATATCGTTTATAACAATGAGAATACCCAACAGTTGTGGGATGACACGCTGATGATGAGCGTGATGGCGCTGGCGAAGATCGGACAGCTATTTGATCGCCCTGAATTTGTTGAGGAAGCCAGTTATCAGTTCCTGATTCACACGCAATATTTGATGGATCGCCAAACCGGTCTGTGGTTCCACGGTTGGACGTTTGAAGGCCGCCACAATTTCGCCAACGCCCGCTGGGCGCGAGGAAACAGTTGGTTAACCATCGTGATCCCTGACTTCCTCGAAATGATGAACTGGCCTGAGCATCACGCCACGCGCCGTTTCCTGCAGCAGGTGCTGGCCAGTCAGGTGAAGGCATTAGCAGAATGCCAGCATAGCAGTGGGTTATGGCACACCTTGCTCGACGATCCACAAAGCTATCCAGAGGCGTCAGCGACCGCGGGATTTGCCTACGGCATTCTCAAAGCCGTTCGTAAGCGTTACTTACCCGAGGAATATCGCCCGATGGCAGAAAAGGCGCTGCGTGGCGTGATTGCCAACATCGATGAACAAGGGGAGTTGAAACAGGTGTCGTTTGGTACCGCGATGGGCAGCGATCTGGACTACTATCGCCAGGTACCGCTCACCTCAATGCCTTATGGTCAGGCCATGGCGCTGTTGTGTCTGACGGAGTATTTGCGGGTTTATCTCTGAATGTGTTGGGGGCAGCCATTTGGCCGCCCCCTGTTTCAATCCGTTACATATTACGGATATAGTCATCCATTTCGGTTTTCAGGTTATCGGATTTGGTCCCGAATATCGCCTGAACGCCGGAACCGGCCACCACCACGCCGCGTGCGCCTAGGGTTTTCAATTTCGCCTGATCAACCTTCGCCACATCCGCCACGCTCACACGCAGACGGGTAATACAGGCATCAAGGTTGGTAATGTTTTCTTTACCACCGAAGGCAGTCACCAGTTTGCCCGCCATTTCGCTGCCGGTTGCGCTGCTCTGTTCCATTGCCGTGTCCTCACGTCCAGGTGTTTTCAGGTTCAGTTTCACAATCAATACACGGAAAACGGTGTAGTAAATCAGGCCATAAATGATACCCACGATCGGGAACAGCCAGATTTTGCTGCTGTTACCGCTCAACACCACGAAGTCGATCAAGCCGTGTGAGAAACTGGTGCCGTCACGCATGCCCAGCAGAATACAGATTGGGAACGCCAGGCCAGCCAGAATCGCGTGGATCACGTACAGAATCGGCGCGACGAACATGAACGAGAACTCGATCGGTTCGGTAATACCGGTCAGGAACGAGGTCAGCGCAGCGGAGATCATGATGCCGCCCACTTTGGCGCGGTTCTCTGGTTTAGCCGAGTGCCAGATAGCAATCGCTGCAGCCGGTAAGCCATACATTTTAAACAGGAAGCCGCCAGAGAGTTTACCCGCGGTTGGATCGCCCGCCATGTAGCGCGGAATATCACCGTGGAACACCTGACCTGCTGCGTTAGTGAACTCACCAATCTGCATCTGGAATGGAACGTTCCAGATATGGTGCAGACCAAACGGCACCAGCGAACGCTCCACCACACCGTAGATACCAAACGCCACAACCGGGTTCTGATAGGCAGCCCATTGTGAGAAGTCCTGAATCGCCGTACCAATAGGTGGCCAGATAAAGGAGAGCACAATACCGGTGAAAATCGCGGTCAGACCCGAAATGATCGGCACAAAGCGTTTACCGGCGAAGAAGCCGAGATACTCAGGCAGTTTGATACGGTAGAAACGGTTGAACATGTAGGCGGCAATCGAACCCGCAATAATGCCCCCGAGCACCCCAGTATCCGCCAGGTGCTTGGCATCAATCTCCGCTGCAGGCAAATGCAACACCAACGGCGCAACCACCGCCATGGTTTTCACCATGATGCCGTAAGCCACCACGGACGCGAGTGCCGAAACACCGTCGTTGTTGGTAAAGCCGAGCGCCACACCAATCGCGAAGATCAACGGCATATTGGCGAACACGGAACCACCCGCTTCTGCCATGACATGGGAAACCACCGCTGGCAACCAGCTGAAGTTTGCCGAACCAACACCTAGCAAAATACCGGCAATCGGCAGAACCGATACCGGCAACATCAGCGATTTACCTACTTTCTGCAGGTTCGCAAATGCGTTCTTGAACATAGAAACTCCTGAGTATGAGTGCGTTTTTTGCGCAGTGCGCATGGTAAAGGGGGAGGATCCTTTACCGGGGTGACGCTGGGCGTCTTTTGATTTATTACGAAGGGTAAAATAAATAGCGAATTGTTACTTTGACGGCTATCACGTTTCGCTGATGAAATTTTATTGCTTTCAGTCATTTCTTACTGACCTGCATGAATAAGCAGCAATAAAACACTGCCTGCACCGCATTAAACGCGGTACAAGACAGCAATAAGGAATTAATTCATGGTTCGAAATAAAACGAATTAGCCGCCGAGACGGCTCATTGGGACGTGGAACAGGCGGGAAAAGTTCTCGGTGGTTGCTGCAGCCAGGGTTTCAATGTCTACCCCTTTCAGCACCGCCATATAATCGGCGACATCACGGGTAAAGGCGGGCTGATTCTCTTTTCCGCGATGCGGTACTGGCGCCAGATACGGAGAATCGGTTTCCACCAGCATCCGGTCCAGCGGCACATAGCGCGCGGCATCACGAATTTGCTCTGCGTTGCGGAAAGTCAAAATACCGGAGAAGGAGATATAGAAGCCCATATCCAGCAATTTCGCGGCGGTGGCTTGATCCTCGGTGAAGCAATGCAACACACCACCACACTTTTCAACCTGCTCTTCACGCAGGATCGCCAGCGTATCTTCACGCGCATCGCGGGTATGAACGATGATCGGTTTGTTCAGCGCAATACCGGTACGGATATGCTCGCGGAAGGAGGCTTGCTGCTGCGCTTTGGTTTCCTGCTGGTAAAAGTAATCCAGTCCCGTTTCACCCAGCGCGATCACCTGCTCTTCTGCGGCTAAGCGACGAAATTCGTCAACATCATAAGGCGTTTCCTGATTGAGTGGATGGACGCCGCACGCGAGCGCGATATTTTCATGGTCCCCCACCAGCTGTTTGATTTTGTAGTAATCCGGCAGCGTGGTGGCAATGGCCAGCATGAACTTCACATCACGGGCCGCCGCTTTGGCGATCACATCGTCCAAATCGCGGTGCTGTTTTTCATAATCAAGACCATCAAGATGGCAGTGCGAATCAACAATAAACATACTTCTCTCTTTTTTACTTAGCCGACCACCGCGGGTGACATCAATCGTCCCCAGGCGAGCAAGCGGTCGGTCAGAATCAGTTCACGATTTAGCGCTGCAACATGCAGCAACTGTTCGCGGCACTGCATCCACTGCTGGGCACTCGCATTCAGCGCACTGCTGTTGAGATGTTGTGCCAGTTGCATAACGACATCGACTCTGTCGCCGTTGCTGAGCCATTGGCTGGCACCCTGCTGCACTTTCATGGCATCAACTAACATCGAAATCAGCCAACTCAGTCGCTCTGCCACATCATCGCTATTGAGAGCTGGCAACAGTTGCAGCACATCCCCATTTATAGCGGTGAGCAAGGTCTCACATAGCCTGGTGCGCGCCTGCCAGCGTTCGGGTTGCAACAGCGATAACGCCGCAGCGGGTGCGCCATTACTTAAACGCAGTGCAGCACGCAGCACGACTTCAGGCTGCGGTTGCTGTTTGTGCAACCAAGACAGACTTTGCACTTCTTCCGGCGGGGACAAATGCCACGTCATGCAGCGACTGCGCAATGTTGCCAGTAAGCGCGACGGCTCACGCACGCTGAGGAAGAACCAACAGTTTGCCGGAGGCTCTTCCAGTGTTTTCAGCAGGGCGTTTGCCGCGGCTTCGGTCAGTTGTGCGGCATCAGGCAGCCAGACAATCTTGGCACCACCCTGTTGGGCGAAATGGTAGAGCTTTTCAGTCACATCGCGCACGGCATCGATCCCCAGCGACGACTTGCCCTTTTCAGCCTCTAGCCGATACCAGTCTGGATGGGTGTGCGCCTGCATCAAGTGGCAACCGTGGCAGTGACCACAGCTTTTTAACCCTTCCGGCTGCTGGCACATTAGCCAGCGGCTTACGCCCCAAACCAGCGCATCATCCCCCATTCCTTCGATGGCCTGGATCAATAAAGCATGATGCGCCTGACCGGCTTGATGTCGGGCAATAATCTGCCGATAAGGCTGGTTCAGCCATGGATACCAGTTCATGCCGCCTGACCTGCCAGCCAGTTGCGCAGCGCCTGCTGAAGTGACGATGTCACGTCTGCAATATTCTGCGTCGCGTCAATCGTGGTGATGGTAGGATCTGCGGCTGCCAGGGCCAGATAACGTTCACGTGTGCGCTCGAAAAAGCGCAGCGATTCCTGTTCAATACGATCCAGCTCACCGCGTGCACGCGCACGCTGCAGACCCATTTCTGGCGTGACATCAAGATAGAGCGTCAAATCAGGACGGAAATCACCCAGCACCGCATCGCGTAACGTGGTCATCAACTGCGTATCCAACCCACGACCTCCGCCTTGATAGGCCTGTGAAGACAAATCATGACGGTCGCCGATAACCCAGGCACCGCGCGCCAGAGCGGGCTTGATGACGTTTTCCACCAGTTGCACGCGTGCGGCATACAGCATCAGCAACTCGGCTTTATCCGTGACTTGCTCACCCTCGATGCCTTGCTTCACCAGCACACGAAGCTGCTCAGCCAGTGGCGTACCGCCGGGCTCACGGGTGAAAACCACGTCAGTGATCCCCTGCTCATGCAATACCGCGACGATGGCATCACGGGCGGTTGTTTTGCCTGCGCCTTCCAGACCCTCGATGACGATAAACTTACTTTTCATTTTTTTCCTTCATGGCCAGCCGGTAAACCTGTACCGCTTTATTGTGGCTGGCGAGGTTGGTGGTAAAGGTGTGACCGCCTTTACCATCCGCGACGAAATAGAGGTAATTGGTTTTTTCCGGATGCGCTGCCGCTTCCAGTGATGCCCTACCCGGCATGGCAATTGGCCCTGGCGGCATACCACTGATGGTATAGGTATTGTAATCGGTTGGCGTTTCCAGGTCTTTACGCGTCAGCGTGCCCGTGTAACTGTCACCCATACCGTAGATCACCGTGGGATCGGTTTGCAGTTTCATGCCGGTACGCAGTCGGTTTATAAACACCGATGCCACACGCGCGCGCTCTTCGCTGACGCCCGTTTCTTTTTCGATGATGGAGGCCATGGTCACCAAATCCTGCTCTTTCTTATAAGGCAGATTGTCCATGCGGCCTTGCCAAATCTCATCGACCAGTTTGTTCATGCGCGCGTGCGCACGCTCCAGTAGCGCCACATCGCTGGTATTGGCGGTGTAGAGATAAGTGTCAGGATAGAAAGCGCCTTCGAGCTGGCTGGCATCCAGTTTAAGGGCTGCTGCCACGGTGGCAAACTCATCATCCGTCAGGGTGTGTTTGAGATAAGGCGCTTTGCGCAGTTCTGCCAACCACTCTTTCAAACGTGAGCCTTCAACAAAGCGCACCGGGAACTGTGCCTCTTTACCGCTGGCCAACAGCTCAAGCAACTGGCGCACCGTCATATTGCTTTCCAGCCGATAAGTACCCGCCTTGAATTTGGCTAATTCCGGTTCCAGTTTCAATAACGGGCCAAACCAGATGCTGGCAGGAATAATATGCTGACTTTCCAGCTGTGCTTCCAGTACCACGCGACCGCTGCCTGCTGGCAGGGTATAAAGGGTTTCCTGGCTGATCGTCAAAGGTGTATCGGCTAAACGTTCGATTTGCCAATAACTAAAGGCGGCCGCGAGGCCGGCAATCGCCACGGCGCTGGCGACGATTTTTTTCATTCGGGTCATGTTGCTTCCATTGTCTGGCAACTGTCCTGCAGTTGCTGGTACAGCGTGCGCGCGGAGAACGAAACATCGTCAATTTTCCGCACAGGTAAAACCGGCATCAGGGCGTTACAAATCACCACTTCATCGGCGTTCAACACATCGTCCCTGCTACCGTCAATCAATTGACAAGACTGGCCTGCCATCGCCATTTGCGCCATCAGATAACGGCACATAATGCCATTCACACCCGCTTGTTCCAGGCGCGGCGTATAGATGCGTTCGCCTTTGCGCCAGAATAAATTGGCCGCACAGCATTCCACCACCGTCCCTGCAGTGTCAAGCACCAGCGCTTCGTCAGCGTCGGTCTGATCAAGATGTCGACGGATCAGCACTTGTTCAAGTCTGTTCAAATGCTTTAGCCCAGCCAGTAAAGGATTTCTTGCCAACCGAACCGGACTGGTGACGAGGGTTGCACCTTGCTGCTGCAAACGGGCGTAATGATTCGGCCAGGGTGCCAGCGAAAGAATGCGAGTCGGCGTCTCGCAGCCGGCTCTGCTGTAGCCTCTGCCTCCTGCACCGGGCGTCAGAATGACTTTTAATACGGCCTGAGCCTGACCGCTGGCCAGCTGCTGCATCTCTGCCGACAATCGGGCGAGATCAGGGAGCGGTATAAACAGGCGTTCACAGCTCTCTTTCAGCCGTTGCAGATGGGCATCCAGCAACTGAATTCTGCCGCCAACCACCGCGGCAGTGGTAAAGCAGCCGTCGCCAAACTGCACCGCGCGATCGCTTGCGGAGAGCACGTTCTGCTCTATGCCGTTTATCAACATACCCATCCCCTTGGCTACTGTGCCTGTTTACATACCATCGACGAACGTAAGATTCCACGCCACTGCGTGTCAAAATATAAAAAAGGCCCGCATTGCGGGCCTTTTATTGGGCGGGGTATGAATTATACCTTGCGGAAGATAAGCGAACCGTTGGTGCCGCCAAATCCGAAGGAGTTACACAAAGCATACTCCAGACCGCTCACCTGGCGCGCCGTATGCGGCACGAAATCCAGGTCGCAACCTTCATCTGGGTTATCCAGGTTGATGGTTGGCGGAATGGCCTGGTCACGCAGTGCCAGAATCGAATAAATCGATTCTACGGCCCCTGCCGCACCGAGCAAGTGTCCGGTCATGGATTTGGTAGAGCTGACCATCACACTGCGGGCCGCTGCACCAAATACTGACTTCACTGCCTGCGCTTCAGCTTTGTCACCGGCTGGCGTCGAGGTGCCATGCGCGTTAACGTAGCCAATCTGCTCCGCATTCAGCTGCGCATCACGCAATGCATTGACCATTGCCGCTGCTGCACCTGAACCATCTTCCGGAGGAGAGGTCATGTGGTAAGCATCGCTGCTCATGCCGAAACCGATAATTTCAGCATAGATTTTAGCACCGCGCTTCTTCGCATGTTCGTACTCTTCCAGCACCACAATGCCTGCACCGTCACCCAGCACAAAGCCATCACGATCTTTATCCCACGGACGGCTTGCCGCCTGCGGGTTCTCGTTATTTGTGGAGAGCGCACGTGCAGCACCGAAGCCACCGACACCCAGTGGGGTACTGGCTTTTTCAGCACCACCAGCCAGCATAACGTCAGCATCGTTGTACGCGATGATACGCGCAGCATGACCAATGTTATGCACGCCTGAAGTACAAGCCGTTGCAATCGAAATGCTTGGTCCTTTGAGACCGTACATGATGGTCAGATGACCGGCTACCATGTTAACGATGGTCGAAGGAACAAAGAATGGGCTGATTTTGCGCGGGCCGCCGTTGACCAGAGAACTGTGGTTATCTTCAATTAAACCCAGTCCGCCGATGCCGGAACCAATTGCCGCACCGATGCGACCGGCATTCTCATCAGTTACAACCAGACCGGAGTCTGCCATAGCCTGAATGCCGGCAACAATGCCGTATTGGATGAAGTCATCCATCTTGCGCTGATCTTTGCGCGAGATGAATTCATCGCAATTAAAATCTCTTACTAAGCCCGCAAAGCGTGTTGCGTAGGCACTAGTATCAAAATGGTCGATCAGGTTAATGCCGCTCTGACCGGCAAGGAGAGCACTCCAGGTAGACTCTACGGTATTGCCGACAGGAGACAACATGCCAAGACCAGTCACAACTACACGACGCTTAGACACGTACGTCCTCCAGGGAGGGAAAAAATAACGCTATGTGGGGCAAACATAAAACTCAGGCGGTCGAGGTGACCGCCTGAAGATATTCATTAGCCTTGATGGCTATTGATGTAATCGATCGCTGCCTGAACGGTAGTGATTTTCTCAGCTTCTTCGTCTGGAATTTCAGTATCAAACTCTTCTTCCAGAGCCATTACCAGCTCAACGGTGTCAAGAGAATCTGCACCCAGGTCTTCAACGAAAGAAGCAGTGTTAATCACTTCGTCTTCTTTAACACCCAGCTGCTCAGCTACGATTTTCTTAACGCGTTGTTCGATATCGCTCATACTATTTAATTTCCTATCAAAACTCGCTTTCGCGATGGTTTTCGTAGTGTATAAAATGTTGAAAAAGATGCAACAAAATCCCGGCTGGTCGAACCACGATTTTGCGCTATTCTGCGGTGTTTACCGCAGATAATGCAAATGATTTCGTGATTATCAGACCATGTACATGCCGCCATTGACGTGCAGCGTCTCACCCGTGATGTAAGAGGCTTCGTCAGAGGCTAAGAATGCAACAGCATTGGCAATCTCCTGCGGGTCGCCTAAACGACCTGCCGGCACTTCTGCCAAAATGCCCGAGCGCTGATCTTCGTTCAGTGCACGCGTCATGTCCGTCTCAATAAAGCCCGGAGCCACGACGTTTACGGTAATGCCACGTGACGCGACTTCTCGCGCCAGTGATTTGCTAAAGCCAATCAAACCTGCTTTTGCTGCCGCGTAGTTTGTTTGGCCCGCGTTACCCATGGTTCCAACTACAGAACCGATGGTAATGATACGGCCCACGCGTTTTTTCATCATGGCACGCATAACCGCCTTAGAAAGACGGAAGACCGATGTCAGGTTGGTATCGAGGATATCCGCCCATTCATCGTCTTTCATGCGCATCAACAGATTGTCACGCGTAATGCCTGCATTATTGACTAAAATGTCCACTTCGCCAAATTCAGCGCGAACTTTCTCGAGCACGCTCTCAATAGAGGCGGCATCGGTCACGTTCAGCAGCAGACCTTTACCTTTATCGCCGAGGTAAGCACTGATTGCTTCCGCACCGCTTTCACTGGTAGCCGTTCCCACCACTTTCGCACCGCGTGCAACCAGCGTTTCCGCGATCGCACGGCCAATGCCGCGGCTTGCGCCAGTCACCAGCGCTACTTTACCTTCAAAGCTCATGTTTTTCCTCTTATTCCTGTGTAAACGCAGCGTTTAGTGAAGCAGAATCGTTCACTGCAGCAGCGGTCAGGCTATCTACAATACGTTTGGTCAGACCGGTCAGGACTTTACCTGGACCGATCTCCAGCAACTGGTCAACACCTTGGGTCGCGATAAACTCAACCGCTTCCGTCCAGCGAACGGGGCTGTACAGCTGGCGTACCAGGGCGCTGCGAATCGCCGCGGCCTCAGTTTCGCACTTCACATCCACGTTGTTAACCACCGGTACGGCTGGGGCGTTGAACGTAATGTTCTCCAGCGCAACGGCCAGTTTCTCTGCGGCGGGCTTCATTAACGCACAGTGCGACGGTACGCTGACAGGTAACGGCAACGCACGTTTTGCACCTGCTGCTTTACAGGCTGCTCCAGCACGCTCTACCGCTTCTTTATCGCCCGCGATAACCACCTGGCCAGGCGAGTTGAAGTTGACCGGTGAAACCACCTGACCTTGCGCGCTTTCTTCGCAGGCTTTACGGATGGATTCATCATCAAGACCAATAATTGCCTGCATGGCGCCCGTGCCTTCTGGCACCGCTTCTTGCATCAATTTGCCGCGCAGCTCAACCAGCTTAATCGCATCGGCGAAATTCAGTACACCAGCACAAACCAGCGCAGAATATTCACCCAAGCTGTGGCCCGCCATTAACATCGGCTGTGAGCCATTTTTGCTCTGCCAGACACGGTAAATGGCCACTGAAGCCGCCAGCAGGGCTGGTTGGGTCTGCCAGGTTTTGTTCAACTCTTCAGCGGGGCCTTGTTGCACCAGCTGCCATAAGTCGTAACCCAGTGCATCTGAAGCTTCACGGAATGTGGCTTCAACCTGCGGATTTTCTGCAGCCAGGTCGGCCAACATGCCAACGGTCTGCGATCCCTGTCCCGGGAAAACAAAAGCAAATTGTGTCATCTTTCGTTCCTGTCAATCAAAAGCGAACCAGCGCCGAACCCCAGGTAAAACCGCCACCAAAGGCTTCGAGCAAAATCAGTTGTCCTGGCTTGATACGGCCATCACGCACGGCTTCATCGAGTGCACTTGGCACTGAGGCAGCGGAAGTATTGCCGTGGCGATCCAGCGTGACCACAACCTTGTCCATGCCCATGCCGAGTTTTTTGGCGGTGGCGCTGATAATGCGCAAGTTGGCCTGGTGTGGTACCAGCCAGTCGAGCATTTCGCGGTCAAGGTTATTGGCCTGTAACGTCTCGTCAACGATGTGGGCGAGTTCAGTTACTGCCACTTTGAAGACTTCATTACCTGCCATGGTGAGGTAAGCTGGCTCATCCTGATGCGCACGGTCCTGATACGGCAGCGTCAACAGTTTGCCGTAGCGGCCATCAGCGTGAAGATGTGTCGACAGAATGCCCGGCTCTTCGCTTTGACCCAGTACCACCGCACCGGCGCCATCACCGAACAGGATTATGGTGCCGCGATCTTCAGGATCCAGTGTCCGCGCCAAAACGTCCGCACCAATCACCAGCGCGTGTTTAACCACGCCATTTTTGATGTATTGATCGGCAACGCTTAATGCGTAGGTAAAACCTGCACAAGCGGCGGCCAAATCAAATGCCGCGCAGTCGTTAATCTCCAGCATTTGCTGGATCATACACGCTGAACTTGGGAAGGCGTGGCTGGAAGAGGTGGTTGCCACAATAATCAGACCGACATCGCTGGCAGCGACGCCAGCCATTTCCAGCGCACGTTGCGCGGCGGTAAAGCCCATGGTGGCCACGGTTTCATCTGGCGCAGCAATGCGGCGCTCACGGATGCCGGTACGGGTGACAATCCACTCGTCCGAAGTTTCCACCAGTTTTTCAAGATCCGCATTGGTGCGAACCTGCTCAGGCAAATAGCTGCCCGTACCGATAATTTTGGTAAACATCTACGCTTTGTCACTCCTGGCTAATACAGCGTCAAGGCGCGCAGCAATCCTCTCTGGGACTTGCCTTCGCACCGCCTGCTCTGCCTGCTCTATCGCCACGGCAAACGCACGTTGATTCGCCGCACCGTGGCTTTTGATCACTGTCCCGCGCAATCCTAACAGACAAGCGCCATTGTACTGGTCGGGGTTGAGATGACCGAAACGTTTAGCCAGGCGCTTTTGAATCCAGCGCCCGACCAGTTTCAACCACCAAGCCCGTTTTTTCCCATCCTCTGACGACTTGAGCAGAGAAAGAAACATTCTTACCACGCCTTCCATGGTTTTCAGCGTGACGTTACCCACGAAGCCATCACAGACCAGCACATCCGTCTTGCCGGTGAGGAGATCGTTCCCCTCAAGATATCCAATATAGTTGATTTGCGGTGTGTCTCGTAGAACCGCAGATGCTGCGCGAATCGTTTCCAGCCCTTTGGTCTCTTCCTGACCAATGTTCAAGAGTGCAACGCGCGGCTTGGCAATTTCCAGCACTTCTTCTGCCATGACGGCGCCCATCACCGCAAACTGCACCAGCATGTCGCTGTCTGAATCGACGTTTGCGCCTAAATCCAGCACCACCGTTTTGCCATGCTGCTGATGCGGCAAGACGGTCATCAACGCCGGACGCTCAATCCCATCCAGCGGCTTTAATAACATTTTTGCCAGACCCATCAATGCGCCGGTATTCCCCGCACTGATACAAGCCTGTGCTCTCCCCTCTTTCACCTGTTCTAACGCCACGCGCATGGAACTGCCGCGACTGTTACGAATAGCTTGTGAAGGTTTGGCATCACTTGCAATAACCGATTCGGCAGGGATCACCTGCACACGCCCCAGTAACGAGGAATCCGCTTTGGCAAGAAATGACGAGATGATGTCGGGATCACCGACCAGAAGAAGAACCAGATGCGTATGAGAGGCCAGTGCCTGCAAGGATGCAGGCACTGTCACGCAGGGACCGAAATCCCCGCCCATGGCATCAACTGCCAGGGTCAAACGTGTCAAGGTATCGCCTTGCGTAACCGCAAAGAATTACTTGGTGATAACCTTGCGACCGCGGTAGTAACCATCCGCAGTGATATGGTGACGCAGATGAGTTTCACCAGAAACTTTATCTACTGACAGAGCTGCGGTGGTCAGCGCATCGTGTGAACGACGCATACCACGCTTAGAACGGGTTGGTTTATTCTGTTGTACGGCCATGGACCTTACTCCTATTACTTACGCTTTAAACTGGCTAATACGGCAAACGGATTTGGTTTTTCTGCCTCTTCAGGCAGCTTCCCAAATACCATGTCCGCGTCGGACACTTCACAGTGTTCAGAATCATGCACCGGAACGACAGGCAGCGCGAGGATGAGTTCATCTTCGATGACTGCCAGCAAGTCGATTTCGCCGAAATCATTGATATCAACTGGCTCGTACGCTTCCGGCAGTGCCTCGGCCTGCTCATCAGAAGAGACAGGACTGAAGCAATAGCTTACGTGAACATGATGCGGAAACGACTGGTTGCAGCGTTGACAAGACAGAGTCACCTGCGTTTCAGCTGTTCCCTCAAGAACCGCTAAGCGCTGGTTGTCAATCGCAAACGACATGGTGCATTCCACATCACTGTCCACACTCACGACCGTTTCAGCCAAACGCGCCACCAATTCAGGTGCATACACACCTTGGTAATCAAGGCGTTTTTGCGCGGCACGGGCCACATCGATCGTCAGGGGTAATTTTACCTTTTGCATAGGGCGCGCATATTAACTTTGTAACGTCATAGAGTCAAAGAAAAAGGCCGGTTTACAGCATCTTTCACCCGTTAGTCGCATCCAGTGCGGCGCATAGTTTAAAATGACTGTCATCTTTACGCTATCTATTCTGAAAAAAAATGATGACTCCGTTAATTTTGGCCTCGACCTCCCCTTTCCGTCAGACCTTGCTGGCCAAGCTTGGCCTGCCGTTCATGGCCGCCGCCCCAGATTGTGACGAAACCCCACGGCCCGATGAATCCGCGCAAGAGTTGGTACAACGCCTGGCGTTAGCCAAAGCGCAAGCATTGGCGGAAGATTACCCTAACCACTGGATCATTGGCTCTGATCAGGTTTGCGTGCTGGATGGTGTGATTACGGGAAAACCTCATACCGTTGCCAATGCCTGCCAGCAACTTTCGGCTGCCAGCGGTAAGGTGATCACTTTTTACACCGGGTTGGCGTTGATACAACCACAAAGTCAGCAACAGCACGTGATTGTTGAACCCTTTAACGTGCATTTCCGCACCTTAAATGATGAAGAAATTCGCCTCTACGTAGAAAAGGAACAACCGTTGCACTGTGCAGGCAGTTTTAAAAGTGAAGGGATGGGAATTTGTCTGTTTGAACGGCTTGAGGGACGCGATCCCAATACATTAATTGGTCTACCGCTGATTGCGCTAAATGAAATGCTCATAAAAGTGGGCATCAACGCGTTAGGTTGATGCCCGTTGCATCACGCTTTTTTCTGACGTAACTGTGCAAGGCAATGCTTAAGCGCATTATCCAGCGGCGCTTCCATCCGCAACACTTCCCCGGTATTAGGGTGTGTGAAGGTCAACGCTGCCGCGTGCAAGAACAAGCGAGCCAAACCTGTTGAGGCAAGTTGGCGGTCAAATTCACGATCGCCATAACGATCGTCAAACGCAATCGGATGTCCACCATGCAGCGTGTGCACGCGAATCTGATGCGTACGACCGGTGACCGGGCTCGCTTTTACTAACGTCGCAAAGCCAAAACGCTCTTCCACTTTAAAGCGCGTCTCTGAAGGCTTTCCTTCCGCACTCACGCGCACAACACGCTCACCACTTTGCAAAATGTTTTTCAGTAAGGGAGCCTGCACAACTTTCAAATGTGATGGCCAGTCACCGCGCACCAGTGCCAGGTAATCTTTCTGCATGCCTTTTTCGCGCAACTGCTCATGCAACGAACGCAGAGCCGAGCGTTTTTTAGCAACCAGCAGAATGCCTGAGGTATCACGATCAAGGCGATGAACCAATTCAAGGAAACGCGCTTCCGGGCGCAGTGCGCGCAGACCTTCAATAACCCCAAAGCTCAGGCCGCTTCCGCCATGAACTGCTGTGCCTGCCGGTTTGTTCAACACCAGTAAATGATCGTCTTCGTACAGGATGGCATGCGCCAACGCCGCGACTTTATCAAGTTTCGGCGACACAGCCTGCTCTTCTCGCTCAGCAACCCGCACTGGAGGAATTCGGACTTCGTCGCCCTCTTCCAGTTTATATTCCGGTTTGACGCGACCTTTATTCACGCGCACCTCGCCTTTACGCAAGATGCGATAAATCATGCTTTTCGGCACGCCCTTGAGCTGGGTGCGCAAAAAGTTATCAATTCGTTGTCCGGCATTTTCAGCCGAAATGGCGACATACTGTACGCCGGGATTCTCTGTTTTCATGGCGGCGATTCTAAATAGTGTCCCTGGATAGCGCCACCCCTTTTTCTGTGCTTAACTCTCTCTTTATCGCGTTGGGAAAAGGTCTTAATGATGACTTTTTCATCAAAGCGAGGTTAAGCCCTGCAAATGAACAGGTTAAGGATGCACAAACTTCACAGCTCGGCAAAAGTCGCCTTGCTATATGTTGGTGAGCAATGGAATAATGCAGGGGTTTCTGTCCTGGAAAGAGTCAGGCAGGAAAAAGAGCGAAATTAAGGTATTTTGCCGGATGAAACTGACACGCAGCAATGGCGTAAGACGTGATGTTTAATCAGGCACTTAGCGGGCTGCGGGTTGCGGCCTGGACGACAGACTAGGATGTGTGGATTTCTGAATACTCTGTAGCAATTCCACCTTCAGGCGCTGGTTTTCCTTATGAAAAACAGGCCACCGACAAGATTTGCGCCTCTTTAGCCGACGACAACCGTGAGGTTGACGTCAGTGCATTAAGACACGAGGCCATCGGTTGATTCTCGTCCATGGGTAACGATGCCCGCAGCTTTATCACTCATGTGAGAATAACGAGTAAGTCACGATGAAAAGAATGTTAATTAACGCAACTCAGCAGGAGGAGTTGCGCGTTGCCCTTGTTGATGGACAACGTCTGTACGATCTGGATATCGAAAGCCCCGGACACGAGCAGAAAAAAGCCAATATCTACAAAGGTAAAATCACCCGTGTTGAACCAAGCCTCGAAGCTGCATTTGTAGACTACGGTGCTGAACGCCACGGTTTTCTCCCTCTTAAAGAAATTTCCCGCGAATATTTCCCTGCCAATTACAACGCACATGGTCGTCCTAACATCAAAGATGTGCTGCGTGAAGGTCAGGAAGTTATCGTTCAAATTGATAAAGAGGAGCGCGGTAATAAAGGTGCTGCATTAACCACCTTTATTTCACTGGCCGGTAGCTATCTGGTACTGATGCCGAACAACCCGCGTGCCGGTGGCATTTCCCGTCGCATCGAAGGTGATGACCGTACCGAACTGAAAGAAGCACTCTCCGCGTTGGAACTGCCAGACGGTATGGGCTTAATCGTTCGTACTGCAGGCGTGGGCAAATCTGCCGAATCACTGCAGTGGGATCTCAGCTTCCGACTGAAACACTGGGAAGCGATTAAAAAAGCCGCCGATAGCCGCCCTGCACCTTTCCTGATCCATCAGGAAAGTAATGTCATTGTGCGCGCCTTCCGCGACTACCTGCGTCAGGATATCGGTGAAATTCTTATCGATAACCCGAAAGTACTGGAACTGGCTCGTCAGCATATCGCTGCGTTGGGTCGCCCCGACTTCAGCAGCAAAATCAAACTGTACACCGGTGAAATACCGCTGTTCAGTCATTATCAGATCGAGTCGCAGATCGAATCCGCCTTCCAGCGTGAAGTGCGTCTGCCTTCCGGTGGTTCGATTGTTATCGACAGCACTGAAGCGTTGACCGCTATCGACATCAACTCCGCACGTGCCACGCGCGGTGGTGATATCGAAGAAACGGCGTTCAATACGAACCTGGAAGCCGCTGATGAAATCGCGCGCCAACTGCGCTTGCGTGACCTTGGTGGCCTGATCGTTATCGACTTCATCGATATGACACCAGTCCGTCACCAGCGTGCGGTTGAGAACCGTCTGCGCGAAGCCGTCCGTCAGGACCGCGCACGCATTCAGATCAGCCACATTTCGCGTTTCGGTTTACTGGAAATGTCGCGTCAGCGCCTCAGCCCTTCATTGGGCGAGTCCAGCCACCACGTGTGCCCACGTTGTAGCGGTACCGGCACCATTCGTGATAACGAATCGCTCTCCTTGTCTATTTTGCGTTTGATTGAAGAAGAAGCGCTGAAAGACAACACCAAAGAAGTGCATGCGATTGTACCTGTGCCGGTAGCCTCTTACCTGCTGAACGAAAAACGTGATGCAGTCAGCGCTATCGAGAAGCGCCAGGGTGGCGTCCGTGCCATTATCGTGCCGAACGATCAGATGGAAACGCCACACTACTCCGTGCTGCGCGTGCGTAAAGGTGAAGAGACGCAGACCCTCTCTTATCACCTGCCGAAGTTACATGAGGCGGAGATGGCGTTGCCTTCGGAAGAAGAGCATGCTGAGCGTCGTCGTCCTGAGCAGCCGGCACTTGCCGCGTTCGTGATGCCGGATGCACCACCTGCGCCGGTTGAAGCTGAACAAACCAGCCAGCCTGTGGCGAAAGCCGCCGCTAAACCGGCCGCAGCTGCTGCACCTGCCGTTGCCAGCACCGGCTTTGTTGCTCGCCTTCTGAGTGGCTTGAAAAAACTGTTCGCGGGTGATGCACCTGCAGCAACTCCAGCAGAAGTTAAGCCAGAAGAGAAAGCCGCTGAAGGTGAGAACAATCAACAGCGTGGCGAACGTCGTAACAACCGTCGCAGCAACAATCGTCGTGAGCGCACACCGCGTAATGGCGACAATGCGCAGGGCCGTGAAGCTCGCGAACCGCGTGAAGCACGTGAACCTCGCGAGTCGCGTGAACCGCGTGAAGCACGTGAGCCTCGTGATAACCAAGACAATCGCCGTAATAAGCGTCAGAACGAGCCACGTGGCGAGCGCCCTGCACTGACTGAAGAGCAGTTGCAGCAGCGTGATGAGCAGCAACAACAGCGCCGTGAACAGCGTGCTGAGCGTCAGCGTCGTCGTCAGGAAGAAAAACGCACTCAGCAGCAGGATCAGAAAGCCGCTGATGCCGTTCAGACTGATATCGTTGACGAAAACGTTGCTCAGGAAGAAGAACGCGTTCAAGTCATGCCGCGTCGTAAACCGCGCCAGCTGAATCAGCGTGTCCGCGTGGGTGATACCACTGAAGTGACCGCCGCGATTCCAACCCCAGCCGTTTCAGAAGCTGCGGTTGAAACAGCACAGCGCGCTCAGTTCAATGAACAACCTGAAGCAACCCATGATGAGCAAGATGACAACGAAAACCGTGATAGCGCGAATATGCCGCGCCGCTCACGTCGTTCTCCTCGTCACTTGCGCGTGAGTGGTCAACGCCGTCGTCGCTATCGTGACGAGCGCTACCCAACGCAGTCTGCGATGCCGCTGGAATCAGCCTCTGCTTCACCAGAAATGGCGTCAGGCAAAGTCTGGATTACCTATCCGGTTGCTCAGACGCACGAGCAGTTCTCTTCTCCGGAAGCGTTGAACGAAATGCCAGATTACAGCTATCAGCATACTGGTGAGCCGGATACTCAGCTTGTGGCAGTGGAAGCGGCATCAACTGAAGTCGCGCAGCCTGAAACACAAGAGATCGTTCATCACGCTGAACCGCAGGCACACACTGAAGTGCCAGTGGTGAATACGGATGATCTGGCACCTGTTGCCGCTCCGGTCAACGAAGAACCTGCCGTGATCCCGGCTGCTGATGAGCAGATTGCGCAACAAACGGCGGCAGAAGCGGTCCCGGCCATCACCGCTGATGAGCCTGTTGTTGAAGCCGTCGCAGATGTTGAACCTGTGGCAGAAGTTGAGCCTGTAGCGGAAGTCGTGCGTGAAGCCGTAGTCGTCGCTGAACAAGCCCCAGCAGATGTCGCGCCGGCGGTTGAATCGCAAGTGGAAGACGTGCTGAGTGCACCGGTTGCTGCTGAAGCGCCTGTTGCAGCTGTCGCGGAACCCCATGCGCCTGTTGCAGCGCGTGACACTGCTGTAAACAACGCTGAAACCCGCTGGAAGCATCACGCCACTGCGCCGATGACCAAAGCACCGGCGCCGGCATGGGAACCTGCAGCGGTTCGTCACAGCGACTGGGTTCGCCCACCGTTCGACTTTGACGGTCGTGGTTCTGCAGGTGGCCACAGCGCCACTCACCAGGCGACAGCACCGGCTACACGTCCTGAAAGCGTTTAAGCTTAAGCCGTAAAGCGATAACAAAACCCCGACTGGTTCGGGGTTTTTTATTGCCAGTAAGAAGCGCGATAGATTGCGCAAAAAAAATCCCACGGCCTCGAAAGGCGGTGGGAGAAACTAAGCGCGCCCGGTTTAAGCACGCTCAAATTTTCAGTTCAGTTATTTAAGAGTTGAGCTGGAATAGCGACATCTTAGACATATCAGTGAAGGTCTTATAAGACGCCTGCAGTGCCGTTTGTTGCATGGTGTAGCTGGAGATCGCAGAGGTGTAATCGACATCCACCAGGTTGCTCATCTGTGTGGCCATAATGGTGTCATTGGTATCACCTTGTGCATCAAGGGTATCCACTTCATCCATTTTGATCCCGACATCAGAACGCACGGCCAACACATTGTTGAGGGAGTTGCTCAAACCACGGTTGGTCTTGTCCATTGCGTCCTGGAACGTCTGCTTAGTCGCATCATCGGCATCATCCTGTGGCACCTTCAATGCAGCAATTGCGGTATCCAGCATGGTGAATAGATTGGTTTCGCTGTCAGTACCATCCGGTTCGGCTTTGGCATTGCTGGTGATAGACATGAACACTGAGTCGCCGGTATTGCCGACGGTCATCGTGCGGCTGTCGCTGATCTTCTGACTGATCGCATCGTCGCTGCCAACATAGGTGACGCCTGTGCCTGTGTCGCTGAATGGTGCCGATTCGGTTTTATAACCGGCAAAAATATAGCGGCCACTGGCATCCTGGCTATTAGCCAGACCCAACAACTGATCGCGCAAACCTTGTAACTGAGTAGCCAGAGATGCACGGTCATCGTCACTCAATGTACCAGTGGAGGCATTGACGATAGTGGTCTGCGCTGACTGAATGGCTGAGGTCACGCCCTGTAATGTATTTTCTTCAAGCGACAAACTTTGATTCGCAAAAGTGCGCGCAGTGGCGTACTGGCTGCTCTTTGCTTGTGACTGCGCCAAAATGACCGAGCTTGCCGCTGCGATCGGGTCATCAGACGGATTATTAACGCGCAGACCACTAGAAAGCTGTTCGCCTACTTTTAACCATGAAGATTGGGAACCAGTGATACCGCGTACCTGCTGGTCAAAAATCATATTCGTGCTTAAACGCATGGGTTTTTATCCTCTGTTGACTTAGCCGCGGATATCCATCAGCGCATTGAAAATGGTGCTGGCGGTTTGCAATACCTGCGCATTCGCCATGTAAAACTGCTGATACTTGGTCAGGTTGGCGTACTCTTCATCGAGGTTGACACCCGAAACTGATTGCTGACGATCGGTTAACTGAGTCACTACGCTCTCTTGGGTCGTGCTTGCCGTCTCCAGTGAGCTGGTTTTGTTACCCACGGTGCTGACGATCGTGGCATAGGCTTGTGCCAGGGTGGCATTGCCATTTACCAGTTTTGAGTTCTGCAGGTCGAGCATTTTCTGCGCGTTGGTGTTATCACTTTCACCGCTGGTCGCAGAGGATGCGGCGGCGATCTGTGATTCATCCGTTATCGCGACTGACATTCCACCGATGACGTCCTGCACCGGCTTCACCAGGAAACTGTCTTTGGCTTGCGCGTCACCAGTGACCGTCAGGTTAAGACCATCAAAACTTAACGTGGTGTTGCCGTCAGTGTCTGTGCCCGGCGTGGCGTTAACTTTGACGTTGTCTGACATACGCGTGACCGACCAATTAGTACCGTCATAACTCACGGTATAATTTGAAGCTTTCAGCGCACTGCTGTCCGACCATGCTGCGGTGACCTCTGCGGTGCCGGTGTTTTTGGTATTGCTCACCACCGTTGGGCTGCCGATGGTAAAGAAGTTTGTGCCCTGATCGCCGTTGCTGTCGTAACCGGCGGTTTGAACCGCGTTAAAGCTGGTGGTGAAAGCGGCCGCCAGCTGGCCCAATTGATTTTGTGCAGTGTCGAGATCCTGAGTTCGGAAAGCCAGTAACCCGCCTAATGAACCGGTGGTCAGGGTTTTTTCTGGAATCTCGACATTGCCCGCAGACTTATCAACATAACCTACAGTGGTGCGCGATGGATCGCTGCTGGATGGCATTGCGACCAGTTGCGTGGTGTTTTTACCGTTGACCAACGTGGTACTACCCATAGAAACGATGTAGCTGCCATCCTGCTGAGCGACGGTGACGCCGACCACGTTATTGAGGTTATTCACCAGTTGATCACGTTGGTCCAACAGGTCATTAGGCGCCGAACCATCTGATGTGGTGAGTTTGGCAATTTGCGCGTTGAGATCGGCAATCTGACCGGTGTAAGTGTTGATCTGATCAACACTGGATGAAATATCCGTGTTGACGCTGCTTTGCATGTTGGTCAGATATTGCGACGTGGTCTGGAACTGATTCACCAACCCTTGCGCATAGCTCAGCATCGATTGACGCGCTGAAGGATCGTTAGCATTACTGACCACGTTTGACACGTTGGTAAAGAAGCTTTGAATAGATGTCGACAGGCTGGTGGTCGAGGTTGAAAGCAGATCGTCGATATTAGAGATCTGAGAATATTGGGTGTTCACCGCACTATAGTTGGCGCTGGAACCGCGTAACTGGGCGGTAATGAACTGATCATATTCACGCTGCACGCCAGTGACGTTCACGCCATTGCCGTAATAACTGTTGCCCGATAACGTGCTGTTTGCCTGATTTAACAGGATAATCTGACGTGAGTAGCCCGCTACCGTGTAGTTACTGATGTTATTACTGGTGGTGCTTAATGCGGCCTGTGCGGCGCTCAGCCCACTCATCGCTGAGTTAATTATGCTGGACATCTCGGTTCCTTAATTTCCCGTTAACCGGGCTGGCAGTCATCAGTGCGATTGTGCGGGCCATAACGCCCGCAGCTTATGTTGGTTATCGGCGTGCTTAAGTGAAACTTGAGGCAAAAAATCAGAACAAATCGGTGATATCCTGGCTGTACGCCTTTACCACTTTTTCGCCCATGTTTTTGAATTGTTGGATCATTCCCACCAGCTTTTGCGCATACTTCGGATCGGTAGCGTAACCTGCCTCTTGCAGGGCGCGTGCACCCTGCTCCGGCGTAGCGGCGTTGGCCACCGCGGCATAACGTGGGTTATTGGAGAGCAGTTTGACGTAGTCACTCAGCGCCTCCATATAGGAGCCGTAGACGCGGAAGGTGGCCCGGACTTTGTGTGCCACGCCGCCCTCATATTCCGTGGTCATGATATCGGTGGTGGCGCCTTTCCAGTCGCCACCGGCTTTGATGCCAAACACGTTGTAGCTTGGCTTGCCATCACGCGTCAGAATCTGACGTTGCCCCCAACCCGACTCCAGCGCGGCCTGCGCCAGAATCAAGTGATGAGGGATGCCACTCTGCTGACTGGCGACCTGCGCCGGTTGCGCCAGCTGCGAGATAAAATCGCTGCTGTCCGCAGGCAAACTGGAAGGTGAAACCGGCAAGCGTGGTACCGCCTTGCGTACCATCTGCTCTAACTGGTTCGAAGGCAGATTGCTGTAGATGAAGCTGTTATCCAGCTTCATCGGCACTGTCCCTGCGGTTTCATCCGGTTCCTGCGCTGGCTGCATCTGCTTGACGATAAGGTCCGCCATACCCAAACCACGTTTTCCAATTTCCTGTGCAATCTGCTGATCGTACATTGAGGTATACATGCGTGTGGAATCGCTGCTGAAGATGCCATCTTTCGGCAAGGCTTCACGCATGCTCTTCAACATCATCTGTACGAACATCCCCTCAACCTGTTTCGCCACCTGCAGCGCCTTTCCTTTTGGATCGGTGGCAGCTTCACGTTTCAGATCATTGAGTGAGCGGCTGTCAAACGCCGCATTCATCATCGATTGCGTATCAGTCATCAGATGATTTCCAGTTTGGCGCGCAGACAGCCTGCACTTTCCATCGATTGCAGAATCGACATCAGCTCAATCGGTGTGGCACCCAAGGCATTCAGCGCACGCACCACGTTGTTGAGGTTGGCGCTGGAATTCACGCGCTGCAGTGCCCCGCCACTCTGACGCACATCGATCTGCGTATTGTTGGTGGTTACGGTCTGTCCACCGGCGAACGGCGTGTTCGGCTGGCTGACGTTCTGCTGCTGGTTCACGGTGACGGACAGGTTACCCTGCGCAACGGCACAGGTGTTCAGCGTCACTTCGCGGTTCATCACGACAGAACCGGTACGGGAGTTGATGATCACCTTGGCATCTTCCAGCGGCACAGAAACGTCAATGTTCTGGATTTCAGAGAGCAAACGAACCTGCGAGCTGTTGTTTGGCGATACGCGAATCTGCACCGTGCGCGCATCCAGAGGTTGTGCTGACCCCATGCCACGGCTGTTAATGGCATCGGCGATGCGCTGCGCCATGGTGAAATCTTCATTATTCAGCTGCAGGTTAATGGTGTTTTGGCTGCCAAAGTTGCTCTGCAACTCACGTTCTACCGTCGCCCCGCCGGTGATACGCCCACCGTTCAACTGGTTGACCTGCACACTGCTGCCGCCTGCTGATGCGCCCGCACCACCGACCAGGATGTTACCTTGTGCTAAGGCGTAAACCTGGTTATCGACGCCTTTCATCGGCGTCATCAACAGTGTACCGCCGCGTAAGCTTTTGGCGTTACCCAGTGAAGAGACCACCACATCGATGTTTTGTCCCTGGCGCGCGAAAGAAGGCAGTTTGGCCGTCACCATTACCGCAGCCACGTTTTTCAACTGCATATTGGTGCCGGTGGGTACGGTGATACCTAACTGCGACAGCATGTTGCTGACAGTTTGTGTGGTGAATGGGGTTTGCGTGGTCTGGTCACCGGTTCCGTCCAGACCAACCACTAAGCCGTAACCGATCAGCTGGTTATCGCGCACGCCCTGCACGGAAGTCAGATCGCGGATGCGGTCAGCATGAGCAACCAGGCTGATGCCAAGCAGTAAGCTCAGGCCCAGACGCAGCAGAGTGTTTATTTTCATCATTACCTCGATTACATCGGCGAGACGTTCAGGAAGAAACGCTGGAACCAGCCCATGGTCTGCGCCTCATTGATATAGCCATTTCCGACGTACTCAATACGTGCATCGGCCACCTGCGTTGACAACACGGCGTTGCTGGCGCTGATGGTGCGTGGGTTAACCACACCAGAGAAGCGAATAAATTCGGTGCCCTGGTTGATTTCGATCTGTTTTTCACCGACGACGCGCAGGTTGCCGTTCGACAACACCTGATTAACCGTGACGGTGATGGTGCCGGTAAAGGTGTTATTGGCGGTTGCGCCACCTTTGCCAGCGAAGTCATTTTTGCCGGTTGCATCGACGCCCACTTTCTCGCCGCTGGCACCGACCAGTCCATTCAGCCCCGTCGGCACGCCGGTCACGCCAAAGCTGTTGCTGCCATCGCGGCTGGCGTTGGCGGAAGAACTTTTGCTGGCGCTGACATTTTCTTGCAGCGTGATGGTCAGGGTATCGCCAATGTTGCGAGGACGACGATCCTCAAACAGTGGCTGGTAGCCGTAGTTCAGCGGCGCCACGCCCTGGAAAATAGAACCGTTAACCACCGGTGGTGCAGACGGCGTCGGTTCCGCCGTGGTCGCGCCTTGTACCAGTGGCGTGCGCGGTACCAGCGCACAACCGTTAAGTGTCAGTAGCAGCGTGGCTACTAACCAATGCCCAGGCTTGAGAATCACTTGCTTCGCCACGGAGTTCTGACCTTATTCATGTTCTTAATCGGGCCAGCTAAGCTGGCCCAAAGACACCAGATTAGATCTGGGTTAATTTCTGCAGCATCTGATCAGAAGTTGTGATCGCTTTGCTGTTGATTTCATAAGCGCGCTGCGTCTGGATCATCGTCACCAACTCTTCCGCCACGTTGACGTTTGAGGTTTCGACATAACCCTGATACAGCAAGCCCGCGCCGTTCTGGCCCGGCGTACTTTGTGTGGCCGCACCGGATGCCTGAGTTTCCTGGTAAAGGTTTTCCCCCAGGCTATCCAGACCGGCATCGTTCATAAAGGTGCTCAGCGTCAGCTGACCCACCTGTGCCGGGTTCGTCTGCCCCTGCTGCGTCACGCTCACCACACCGTCACGCGAGATGGTGATGCTGGTGGCGTTAGCAGGAATGGTAATCCCTGGCTGCACCGGATAACCGGCGTTGGTCACCAACTGGCCATTCTGATCGACCTGGAATGAGCCGTCGCGGGTGTAAGAAGAGGTGCCATCTGGCATCTGCACTTCGAAATAACCCTGACCGTTGATCGCCACATCTTTCGAGTTGCTGGTCTGCGACAGGTTGCCCTGGGTATGCAGGCGTTCGGTGGTCACGGGACGTACACCGGTACCAATCTGCAAACCCGATGGCAGCGTTGTTTGTTCAGAGGACTGAGTACCCGGCTGACGCAGCGTTTGGTACATCAGATCTTCAAACACCGCACGTGAACGTTTAAACCCGTTGGTCGACACGTTGGCGAGGTTGTTCGAGATGACGTCCATATTGGTTTGCTGGGCATCAAGACCGGTTTTCGCGATCCACAAAGAACGAATCATGCTGTTTTCCTTACGCCTTAGCTGCTCATGTTGAGCAGTTGATTGGCTTTCTGTTCGTTTTCATCGACGTTAGTGATGACTTTCATCTGCATCTCAAAACGTCGGGCGTTGGCGATCATATCGACCATGGTTTCCACCGGCTTGACGTTGCTGCCCTCCAGCACGCCCGGCATCACGGCAACAGTCGCATCATTGGCCAGTGCCGCACCGCGTGTAGCCTGCGTGGCTTGGGTCGGACGGAACATGCCGTCGTCGCCACGCTGCAGCTCTTTCCCCGTGGCGCGAACCAACTTCAGCTTGCCGATTTGTACCGTGGCATTTGGCGCATCACCCGCATTACGCGAAGTGATGGTACCGTCAGCGGCGATAGTCAGTTCGGAGCCTTGTGGAATAGCGATTGGACCGCCATCGCCCATCACGGGATTGCCTTGAATGGTCAAAATACCGGTCGAGCTGATCTGCATGTTGCCGTTGCGGGTATAAGCTTCTGAGCCGTCAGCAGTACGCACCGCCAGCCAGCCATCTTGCTGTACCGCCACATCCAGCGGGCGCCCGGTGTTGTCCATCGCGCCGGGCGTCATGTCCGCGCCCGGCGTGGAAGCCGCCACCAGAGTACGCGTTGGCAGCGACCAGCCATTCACCGGCACCGCGCGCAACGCGTTGAGCTGGGCACGAAAACCCGGCGTTGAGGCGTTGGCGAGGTTGCTGGCGGTCACCGACTGCTGTTCCATCGTCTGACTGGCCGCGCCCATCGCGGTATATATTGCGTGATCCATAGTGCAATCCCGTTAGCGTATTAACGTAAGTTGATCAGAGTGTTGAGGATCTGATCCTGCGTTTTGATGGTCTGGCTGTTCGCCTGATAGTTACGCTGCGCAACGATCATGTTGACCAGTTCTTTACTCAGATCAACGTTGGAAGCTTCCAGAGCGCCTGAGGTCAGTGAACCGTAAGTGCCGGTGTTCGCCAGACCAATCGCTGCCTGACCTGAAGAGTTGGTTGCCGACCAGACGTTATCGCCCTCTGACTGCAAGCCTTCTGGGTTAGAGAAGCTGGCCAGCACGATTTGACCCAGTAACTGCGTTTTCTGGTTGGAGTAGGTACCGGTGATGGTGCCGTCATCGTTGATGGCATAGCTGGTCAAATCGCCTGGTGCATAACCATCCTGAGTCGGGTTACCGAATGAGGTGGTGCCGGTGTTCTGCTGCGCACTGCCCAACAGGCTCAGGCTGATCACCTGGTTAGCAGCCGCGCCGTTGGCGGCAGTCGCTGTTGCTGATGGGTTCAGCGTCAGTGAAACGGTGCTGGCGGTGCTGGCACCGCTGCTGTCTGTCACACTGGTCAACTGGCCGTTGGTGCTGAACTGCATATTGAAGCTGCCCAGGTCATCGCCAGTGGTAGAGTCAAGCGCATGTACGGTCCAGCTGTTGCTCGCAGAGTCTTTGACGTAGTACAAATCCAGCGAGTGGTCGTTACCCTGTGAGTCATACACAGTTACAGTACTTTTCGCGTTATAGCTATCCACGTCAGACGCACTGAAGGTGGTTACGGTTGGCACGGTATCAGTCGAGTTCAGGTTTGAGACCAGGCCTGCCGTGGTGGTGGCGCGCGCGGCCATCTGCGTGGTCGGGACGCTCAATGCCACTGGGTTAGCACCGGTTTGAATGGTTGGCGGCGTACCGGTTGCCGGGTAGCCTGTCACGCTCATACCTTGGGTGTTTACCAGATTACGGTTTTCGTCCAAAGTGAACTGGCCATTACGTGAGTAATACACGCTGCCCGCTGCATCGGTCATACGGAAGAAACCGTTGCCGCTCAGTGCCACATCCAGACCACGGCTGGTTGAGGTGGTGGTACCGTCGTTGAAGTTCTGGATTACCGCAGCCACTTTAGTACCCATACCGATGTCAGAACCCGCGAACATATCGGCAAAGGAGATGGTGCTGGATTTGAAACCTGCAGTGGCGGAGTTGGCGATGTTGTTACCGATGACATCCAGGTTACTGGAGGCCGCATTCATACCACTTACAGCTTGAGAAAAAGACATAGCGTGTCTCCTGCTTAAATTGAGTTAGAGAATCTGACGAACTTCATCAAGAGTGGCGGAGCCCATGGTGCCGAGATCCAGTTTTGCGGTGTCATCGACCGTACTCACGCCATTGACGTAGGCATAGTTGAGCGGCTGGGCCACCAGTTGTGTGCTGCCGTTACTGGCGGCGATCGAAACAGAATATTTGCCGTCGGCCACGGTTGCGCCATTGGCATCAGTGCCATCCCACGAGAAGGCATGCACACCTGACGTCAGTGCGCCCAAATCGATGGTGCGAACCACTGTTCCGTTGGCATCTTTGATGGTGGCCGTAGTCGCAGTGGAAGCGGTGGTCAGTTCCACACCGAATGGTGTGGTGGTGCCGCTTCCAACCAAAATCTGGCTGCCATCGATCATCACGCCATGACCAATCAGCGTGGTGCTTTGCAAGGACTGGCTGGTGGTCAACTGACCGGAAATGGAGCCCAGGGTGGTATTCAACTTCTCAATACCACTCAGGGTATTGATCTGTGCCAGCTGGGTGGTGAGCTGGCTGTTATCCATCGGATTGGTTGGGTCCTGGTTCTGCAACTGCGTTACCAGCATGGTCAGGAACTGGTTCTGCAGGTCCTGTGCACTGTTGCCGGTATCGGTAGAACTGGAAGAACTGAGGACCGTTGGGTCAAGATTGGCGTTAACGCCTACTGCTACACTCATGATCGTGCTCCGTTATTGACCCATGGTCAGGGTTTTCATCATCATTGACTTCACCGTGTTCAGCACTTCGACGTTGGCCTGATAGCTGCGCGACGCTGACATGGTGTTAACGGTTTCTGAGACAACATCCACGTTTGGCATCTTGACGTAGCCCTTCTCATCCGCCATCGGATTGCCCGGGTCATACACCAATTTGGCGGGGGTTGGGTCGTTGACCACGCCAGCCACTTTGACACCGCCCGTTGCCGCACCCGGTGCCGCATCGGTCTGGAAAATCACCTGCTTCGCCACGTAAGGCTGGCCATCCGGTCCGGTGACGCTGTCGGCGTTGGCCAGGTTACTGGCGCTAACGTTGAGGCGCTGAGACTGCGCCGTCATTGCAGAACCGGCGATATCAAAGATATTCAGCAATGCCATGATTATTGCCCCTGCAGTACGTTCATCATGCCTTTGATCTGGCTACTGATGAGGGTGAGATCGGTTTGGTATTTCAGGCTGTTATCAGCAAACTGCGTACGTTCCCGATCCATATCCACGGTGTTGCCATCCGCGGCAGGTTGATCGGGTATGCGATACATCAGGTCCATTGACGGCTGAGAATTGGTCTCAGCCGCAATGTGACGAGAAGAGGTCACCTTCAGCGCCATGCTGCTGCCTTCGGCGCGACCGTTCTCCATTACCTTGCTCAGTTGGCTGGCAAAGTCGATATCCCGCGCCTGGTAGCCCGGGGTATCGGCGTTGGCAATGTTTGACGCCAGGATTTCCTGACGCTGAGCACGCAGGTTTAACGCTTCTGTACCAAATCGCAGCGCGGCATCGAGTTTGTCGAGCATGCTTCCTCCGCGAATGAGAATTTTGAGCTGACAGCTTAAGTGGACAAAAGCAAGGGTGATCGTCTGAATAGCAGCAAAAATAACGGCTATTTTTGACATTGAATTTTTCGCGCGAAGAGTAGACTCAGGCCATCTTCTCGACAGGAGGCGTTTATGCGCAGATCTTCACCCTTGCTGGCCACCCTTTTGTTGGCCATCGCGCTGCCCGGCTATTCAGCGGATTTGACCGCTCAGTTAACCCAGTTTTTCAAAGCGCGCGATCCGCAGCACGCGGCGGGTATGACCGTAGTGATTCGCACGCCACAAGAACAGTGGCCGACGTGTGATACGCCGGAGCTGCAGCTCCCGGGCAACAGCCGCCAGTGGGGTAACCTCAGCATTTCAGCTAACTGTGCGCAGAATCGTCGCTTTTTGCAGGTGCAGGTGCAGGTCACGGGGCAATATCTGGTGGCCAGTCGTCAGGTGATGCGCGGAACAACGCTCGACCCAAATGATTTCCGCATGGAAACTGGTCGTCTGGATGAATTGCCGCCACGCGCGCTGTTTGACCACAACAGCGTGGCCGATGCGATTGCGCTGCGCGATATCCCCCCTGGACAGGCGGTAACCGCTTCCATGTTGCGTCAGCCATGGCGTGTTAAAGCGGGTCAAAATGTGATGGTAGTGGCGAGTGGAAACGGGTTTAATGCCAGCAGCGAAGGACGTGCGCTGAACAACGCCAGCGCAGCTCAAATGGTGCGTGTACGCATGGGAAATGGGCAGGTGGTCAGCGGTCGCGTCGACGCGGATGGGAATATTCTGATATCGCTATAAAGCGTTAAAGAACCCTGCTGTTCTGCCGATAGAGATATCAACAAAGACATTACCCTATGCTGACTCAGTTGGCTGACCCCCAACTGACCTTACAGGAGCAAGACCATGAGCATCGAAAGAACGCAACCATTAAATCCGGTGAGCACTGTACAGTCTCGCGACACCAACGACAACAGCAGCAAAGTGCGTCAAACCGCCACGTCTGCCACCACAACTACCACCAGCGAAAGCGGTGCGGAAGTGAAGTTGAGTGCCGCTCAGGCGCAGCTGATGCAGCCTGGCAGTAAAGACATCAACACCGCACGTGTTGAACAACTGAAGACCGCCATTCGTAATGGTGAACTGAAAATGGATACCGGTAAGATCGCCGATGCGCTGATCGCCGATACCAAGGCGTATTTAGAGGGTAACTGATCCCAATGGACAATCTGCTGACCACCTTAGAAAAAATGCAGGATGTGCTGGCTTCACTCACTGTAGTGATGGATGAAGAGCAACAACAACTTTCTGCCGGCCAGGTTAATGGCAACCTGTTACAGCGCATATCAGAAGACAAAAGCGCGCTGCTGACCACGTTGAATTATCTGGACGAAATGCGCCGTAATACCGAAAAATCGCTCGGTACGCAGGCGCCTTATGGTGGTCACAGCGATCGTGAACGCCGCTGGCAGAGCATTCAGCAGCATACCCGCCGTTTGCGTGATACCAACACGCACAATGGTATTCTGTTGCAACATCAAATCCGCTATACCCATGATGCGCTGGCGGTGCTTAAACCGCATCAGACGCAGGCGTTTTACGGCCCAGATGGATTAGGCAAGGGTCAGGCGACCTTGAGTCGCAAAGGGTAAAAAGAAAAAATCCCGCCGAAGCGGGATTTTTTTTATGCCAGCGTGCGGCGGGCAAAATCCTTGGGTCGGAAGCCGAGCAAGCCCAACATCACAAAGTAGGCGCCGCCACCGATGGCGCACACCGCCGCCAGACGCAGCAAACGCCACCACATCTGCCCCTCTTCCCACGCCGGCATCACGTACAGAATGCCGAGCAGTGCAGCGGCCATCACCACCACCGCAATAAACAACCGCACAAGGAAGCTGAGCCAGCCAGGCTGCGGCTGGAAGATATCTTGCTTACGTAATTGCCAGTAAAGCAGCGCGGCATTAAGACAGGCCGCCAGACCAATCGATAATGACAGCCCAGCATGCTTAAGCGGGCCAATAAAGGCCAGGTTCATCAGCTGTGTCATGATTAGCGTGACGATAGCAATTTTAACCGGCGTTTTGATGTCCTGACGGGAATAGAAACCGGGTGCCAGCACCTTCACCACAATCAGCCCCATCAAGCCCACCGAATACGCGACCAGCGCGCGTTGCGTCATGGCGGCATCAAACGCCGTGAACTTACCGTACTGGAACAAGGCCACTGTCAACGGCCCGGAAAGAATGCCCAATGCCACCGCGCTAGGCAGCGCCAGCAGGAAGCACAAACGCAAACCCCAATCCATTAAACGCGAATATTCGTCATGATTACCGCTGGCAAAACTCTTCGCCAGTGACGGCAACAAAATGGTGCCTAATGCCACACCCAGTACGCCGGAAGGGAATTCCATCAGTCGGTCCGCATAGTACATCCAGGATACCGAACCGGAGACGAGGAAGGAGGCAAAAATGGTGTTGATGATCAACGAAATCTGACTCACCGACACACCAAGAATGGCTGGCCCCATCTGACGCATCACACGCCATACGCCCGCATCACGCAGATTAACGCGAGGCAGCACCAGCATGCCAATTTTCTTCAGATGCGGCAGCTGGTAGAAGAGCTGCAGGACGCCCCCCACCACCACGGCCCATGCCAGTGCCATCACCGGCGGATGGAAGTGTGGCGCGGCAAACACGGCAAAACCAATCATGCTGATATTCAGCAGCGTAGGGGCAAACGCGGGCACCGAAAAGCGATTCCAGGTATTCAGGATCGCCCCCGCCAGGGACGCGAGGGAGATCAGCAGAATATAAGGAAAGGTCACGCGTAACAGCGAACTGGTCAGGGCAAATTTATCCGCTGTATCGGCAAATCCTGGCGCCGTCACGATAATCACCCAAGGTGCGGCAATCATGCCCAGCACCGTCACCACCGCCAACACCAGCGTCAGCAAACCCGAGACATAGGCGACAAACACGCGCGTGGCGTCTTCACCCTGTTTACTCTTGTACTCAGCGAGAATGGGCACGAACGCCTGTGAAAATGCGCCTTCGGCAAAAATACGGCGCAACAGATTCGGCAGCTTGAAGGCAACGAAGAAGGCATCGGTGGCCATCCCGGCACCGAAAACCCGGGCCACAATGGCATCACGGGCAAAACCCAGCACGCGGGAAAACAGCGTCATCGAACTGACCGCAGCCAGCGATTTCAACAAATTCATAGTGTGTGGCGCATCCTGAAAAGTTTCGGATAAATGAGCAACTTAGCGCGGACATCCTGTGATGTCCGGCGATAGTCTACTGCCACAGCGGGAAATGACCAGCATTGAGTGTTACAAGGGGTTATTCCTGTTCAGCATCTCGCCACAGTTTTTCGACCCAACGCTGCGCCGCCAGCGCCTGTTCGCCACTGGTTTCAGGCATCGTCTGATTTTCTACACACTGGATAAAATGGTGTGCCGCACCGCTGAATCCACGCTGCGTCAGGTGGTCTTGCCAGGCTGGCGGCGCGCTGCGATACAAACCGCTGCTGTTCTCTTGCTGCCAGTCACGCATTTCGTTGATTTCGATATAGTCGCCGTCACAGATAGCACTGACCACTTCACGCTGAGTGCCGGCACGCCGATGCATGCTGGTGGTGATTTGCAGCGCACCTGCCGAGAAGTGATGCTCCGCGTACAACATTGCACCCTCGTCATTAGTCTCAATGTGGCCTTGCTCGCGCGTCAGCTTGCCCCCCGCCAGCCACAGTGCGGTATCAACCACATGCAGATAATCATCCAGCAGGGTAAAACGCAGATCATGAGGGCCGACGCTATCCGCACGATGTTTCTCAATGCGCAATGAGGCTGCACGCGGCATTTCACTTTTCAACTGCTGATAGCGTGGCGCAAAACGGCGATTGAACCCCACCATCAATTTACGTTTCCGCTTCTCCGCCAACGCCACCAGGGTTTCAGCTTGCTGCAAGGTTTCGGCTAAGGGTTTATCGACACAGACATCTTTACCCGCCAGCAGCAGTGCTTGCACCACCTCAAAATGGCTGGCGGTACTGCTGTGCACAAATACCGCGTCACTGGCCGCGGCCAGTGCATCGAGCTGACTAAAATAAGGCATACGGTAGCTGTCGCAGATCGGCTGCGCTTTTGCCTGATTGGGTGAAAAAGCCCCGGCTAACTGCCAGCCTGTTGCCTGAGACAACACCGGCAACCAGGCTTTCTGTGCGATGCCGCCTAGTCCCACCATGCCAATACGCAGCGTCATCTTAATGCTCCTGTTGCAGCAATTGTTCCAGCTGCGCCACGCGGGCTTCTAACTGTGCAACCCGTGTAGCAAGATCGTCGTGGTTAACTGCACTGACGTTTTCTGATGCCTCTTCCAGCACATCACCAGCGAAAAGGTGCATGTAGCGGCTTTCGCGTTTTCCCGGCTCACGTGCAAGGCGCACCACCATCGGGCCATCATCCCGCGTAATTAAGTCATTGAGCGTCTGCTCCACTTCGTTCATGTCGCTAAACTCATGCAGACGGCCACTGCGGGTACGCAGCTCGCCTGGCGTCTGCGCACCGCGCAAGAACAGCAAGGTCAATACCGCGACTTCGGCACTGCTGAGTTGCAGGTTGCCAAACGCCGAGTTGCAGAAGCGCTGCTCATATTTACTCACGCGCTGACCAAAACCGCTATTGGAGGTCACCAGATGCTTCTTCACCAGCTCATCAAGCTGTGACTGCACCTCCATTTCGCTGAGGTTCATCACCGGTTCGCGGTTGGATTTTTGATTGCAGGCGGTGACAACGCCATTGAGGGAGAGTGGATACTGTTCGGGCGTAGTGACCTGCTTTTCCAGTAGGCAGCCAATAACGCGCAGCGCCTGAGCAGAGAGTGCCATCTTCATTTTCAAGTCCTTATTATTGTCCACGACGATCCGGGGTCCAGTCGCGCCAGGTGAGCGCCGTGAGGACATGATCCTGCCAGCGTCCATCAATCAGCAAATAGTCTTTCGCATAACCCTCTTTCTCAAAACCGAGTCGTGCCAGCAGATCGCCACTGCGTTGATTATGCGGCATATAGTTGGCCATGATGCGATGGATACGTTGCTGGCGCTGCATATAGCGAATCGCCGACTGCAGCGCTTCAAACATCATGCCCTGCCCTTGCCACTTTTCGCCCAGCGAATAGCCGAGATAACAGGCGTGAAAGGAACCACGCAGCACATTACTGAAATTCGCGACGCCGCGTATTTCATGCTCTTCCTGGTCCATCAACACAAAATAGTAGGCAGACCCCTGTTTATGCATATCAGCGATCAATCCTAAACGCGCCTGCCAGCCGGAGGGATAGCAGTGGCTTTCATCACGCACCGGCTCCCAGGGTTTGAGAAAAACGCGATTTTCGGCGTAATAATCCGCCAGTCGCCAGGCATCGCGTTCGTGCACTAAACGAACCACCAAACGGTCGGTCGTGAGGCGCACGCGTGGGCCAGCAGAACGATAGCCAAACATCATGACTCCTGAAATCCATAACTTTAAGAAAGATGTACGCCAGCGGCGATACTTCTCACTATAACCGCCACCTTGGCTGCGGTAAAACCCTTGCCATAGGGCAAAGTGATTCTTCCCGATTCAGGATTAATATTCCTGCTCATGCGATTAAAAAATATCATCCTGATAACCCTGTTTTTCCCCTGTTGGCAGGCGGAAAATAGACCAACTGGTCTCTTTCTCTTCTCTCTTGCTCAGGATAAAGCATGTCTCGGGTAGCGCGGGCACGACGCCTCGGTAAAACATTTTTGTTAGTGGATAACATGCTGGTGGTGTTAGGGTTTTTCGTGGTATTCCCCCTGATTTCCATTCACTTTGTTGAGCAACTCGGCTGGGCGGCATTAATGGTCGGCATCGCGCTGGGTCTGCGTCAATTTGTGCAGCAAGGATTGGGCATTTTTGGCGGTGCTATTGCTGACCGCTTTGGTGCGCGTCCTTTGATTGTGACAGGCATGTTGATGCGCGCCGCCGGGTTTGCCTGCATGGCGCTGGCACACCAACCCTGGCTGCTGTGGCTGGCCTGCCTGCTCTCGGGGCTGGGAGGCACCTTGTTTGATCCCCCCCGCAGTGCCATGGTGGTTAAGCTGGTGCGTGCTCGCGAGCGCGGACGTTTTTTCTCCCTTCTGATGATGCAAGACAGTGCCGGTGCGGTATTGGGCGCGCTGGTCGGCAGTTGGCTGCTGGCGTGGGATTTCCGTCTGGTGTGCTGGGTGGGTGCAGCGGTGTTTGTCGCGGCAGCCATCTTTAATGCCGTATGGTTACCGGCATGGCGCATCTCAACCGAACGGATTGCCATGCGCGAAGGCATGCAGCGGGTCTGGCAAGATAAGCGTTTTCGCCTCTATGTGCTGACGCTGACAGGCTATTACATTCTGGCGGTGCAAGTGATGCTGATGCTGCCCGTGATGGTCAACCAGGTGGCTGGCGCGCCGGCTGCGGTGAAATGGATGTATGCCATCGAAGCCATGTTGTCATTGAGCCTGCTCTATCCGCTGGCACGCTGGAGCGAAAAACGTTTTCGTTTAGAAACGCGTCTGATGGCCGGTTTGTTCCTGATGACCTTCAGCCTGCTGCCAGTAGGCATGACCGATTCATTGCCCTCTCTGTTTATGCTCATTGGCGTGTTTTATCTCGGTTCCATTATTGCCGAACCGGCGCGAGAAACGCTTAGCGCTTCATTGGCCAGTTCACGTGCTCGCGGAAGTTACATGGGCTTTAGCCGATTAGGGCTCGCCATTGGAGGGTTGATTGGCTACTCCGGTGGCGGCTGGATGTTTGATGTTGGGCAGCAGATGGCACTGCCTGAACTGCCATGGATGTTATTGAGCAGCGTCGGCATGATCACGCTGTTGGCCTTGTGGTGGCAGTTCCAGCCACGCCCGGTGGCACCGGCCATCTTCAGCAGCTAGTTTGCCCCTGCTGATAATCTCTTCCATACTTCCCGCACGTCCGGAAAAAGGGTGACGCTTGTCACCCTTATCATCACAGGAGAAGCGGGATGAAACTCTACATCTACGATCACTGCCCTTTCTGCGTCAAAGCGCGCATGATTTTTGGTTTAAAAAATCTGCCGGTCGAGCTGATCGTCATGCTCAATGACGACGAGCAGATGCCAAAGAAACTGATTGGTCAGAAGATGGCCCCGATACTGCAAAAGGCCGATGGCAGTGCGATGCCGGAAAGCATGGATATTGTGCGACTGGTGGATAAGCAAGACCGCGAGCCGCTGCTTAACGGCAAAAATAACCCGGCTATCAGTGACTGGCTGCGCCGCGTTAATGGCTACATTAATAAACTTCTGATTCCCCGTATTGCTGACGCCGCCTTTGCCGAGTTTGCCACGCCTGAAGCGCGCAACTATTTCCGTGATAAAAAGCAAGCCAGCCTCGGTGACTTTGGCGAACTGCGCAAACACGCGCCGGGACTGATTAAAAATATCAGTGATGATTTGCGCCAGCTCGATAAGTTGATCGTCAAACCCAATGCGGTCAATGGCGAACTGTCTGAAGACGACATCAATCTCTTCCCGCTGTTACGCTCCCTGACGCTGGTTGCCGGTATCGACTGGCCCAGCCGCGTCGCCGATTATCGTGACAACATGGCAAAGCAAACGCAGATTAACCTGCTCTCTTCTATCGCTGCATAATCTGTGCTTTACGAGAAACGCATCCGCGTTTCTCGTACCTCTCCTGGTGACTCCTGGCCCGCTTTCAGGCAGGCTATGCCGGGTTTGCCATATCATTCAGGAAGAGGAAAGATGAAAAAGGCGATGTACGGGCTACTGGCCCTGTTTTTAGCCGTGCTATTGAGCGGCTGTAACCAATTGACGCAATACACCATCAGCGAACAAGAAGTGAATCAGGCGCTGCAAAAGCGCAATAACTTCGAGAAAGACGTCGGCGTTTCCGGGCTGGTGAATGCGCATATTGTGCTAAGCGATCTGAATAGCCAGATTGGCCGCGAAGAACCGGGCAAGATCACCCTTTCCGGTAAAGCCAACATCAATGTCAGCTCACTGTTTGGCCCACAGCAAGCAGAAATGCAGCTGAAGATGAAAGCACAACCGGTGTTCAATGCTCAGGAAGGGGCAATTTACCTGCATGACATGGAGATCGTCGATGCCCAGGTGCAGCCAGAAAAAATGGCCTCCATCATGAAGACCCTGACGCCCTACCTGAATGAATCGCTTAAGCGCTATTTCAATGAAAAACCAGCGTATGTGCTGAGTGAAGATCGCAGTAAAGGTGAAGCTTTGGCGAAGAAATTTGCCAAAGGCATTGAAGTAAAACCCGGACAACTGGTGATTCCGTTTACGGATTAACCGACACAACCGCACCATCTGGTGCGGTTTTTCATGGCGGCAACAAAATCCCGTGCAAACGGTTGCTCACACCCTTATGATTACTCCCCGGCCTAAACGTGCCCTTTCGTTTTTTTTCTTAGCCGGAGCCTTTTGAATGACAGCCCAACCTCAGCAAATCACCATTCGCCGCCCTGACGACTGGCACATCCATCTGCGCGATGGCGCGATGCTCAATGCAGTACTGCCTTATACCAGTGCGGTGAACGGTCGTGCGATTGTCATGCCAAACCTGGTTCCGCCAGTCACCAGCGTTGAAGCCGCTGTTGCTTATCGCGAACGCATTCTTGCCGCGCTGCCAGCAGAACACGCTTTCACGCCGCTGATGACCTGCTACCTCACGGATTCATTAGATCCGGATGAAATTGAACGCGGCTTCCGCAACGGCACGTTCACCGCCGCTAAGCTTTATCCCGCTCATGCCACCACGAACTCCAGCCATGGCGTCACCAATATTGATTCCATTGCCAAGGTGTTAGAGCGTATGCAGCAGCTCGGTATGCCGATGCTGGTTCATGGTGAAGTCACGGATTCCCATATCGATATTTTTGACCGCGAAGCACGCTTTATTGAAACCGTGCTGGAGCCGCTGCGTCAGCGCTTCCCGGCATTAAAAGTCGTCATGGAACACATTACGACCAAAGAAGCTGCGGAGTACCTCGCGGCAGGTAACGAATTGCTTGGTGCCACCATCACGCCTCAACACCTGATGTTCAACCGGAACCACATGCTGGTGGGCGGCGTGCGCCCGCATCTTTATTGCCTGCCGATTCTAAAACGAAATATCCATCAGGAAGCGCTGCGTAAATTGGTCGCCAGTGGCAACCGTCGCGTGTTCCTTGGCACGGATACCGCACCACATTTGCGCCATTTGAAAGAAGCCAGCTGCGGCTGCGCGGGCGTGTTTAACGCACCGACCTCTCTGCCGGCCTACGCCACGGTGTTTGAAGATTTGAATGCGCTGGAACACTTTGAGGCGTTCTGTTCAGAGAATGGTCCCAACTTCTATGGCTTGCCACTCAACGAAGGCACCTTAACCCTGGTACGTGAAACCTGGATAGTGCAGGAAAGCGTTCAGGTCGCCGACGATACACTGGTCCCCTTCCTGGCCGGTGAGACCCTCAACTGGCGCATAAAAGAATAACGTTGCATCTGTTGCCTTCGGCATAATTATACTGTACAAATAAACAGTATATTATCCCGGAGGCTTTTATGCGTGTTGAAATTACCGTTGCGAAAACTCAGCCCCTTCCCCCAGGCGCACTGGATGCACTCAGTGCAGAACTGACCCGCCGTATTTCTCGTGATTTCCCCGATGACGATCACCATGTCAAAGTCCGCTATGCCGGCGGCAACCAGCTCAGCGTATTCGGCGGCGGCAAAGACACGCGGGAGCGTATTAGCGATATTTTACAAGAAACGTGGGAAAGTGCAGACGACTGGTTTATTACTGATTAACTGCCGCAGTGCCGTTTTACCGGGTTTCGCCACCCGGTTTTTTTGTTTTTATTTCCCCCTCGCCAGATAAACTCGCTGCATCTAGACTCTGATCAAACGATCCCCTATTCTTGCCTCGTCATGCTTACAGGAGGTGTTTTACATGACTACTGAAAAACCAGAAGAGGCGATGACCTTTGGTGAGTTGCTGGCTTTAATTGCCGAACAACAGCGCCGTTTAACCGTGCTGGAAAACGCATTCGCCAGTTTAACGTTCTGTCTCGACGATCGTGCCAGTCAGCTACTGGTGCACAATCTGTCGCTCGAAGCACAAAACCAGAACCATGACGCACAGTTACAGCAGCATTTTACCCGGTTAGCGGAAGAGATTCAGAAACGCAATGGCCAGTCGCCCACAGAACCTCACGCCTGAGACCAGCACTTTCGCTCGTGTTGAGAGAACCTAAAGTTTCTGGTTAGGTTCGCCGATAATGCTGTTACTGATACGCGTTAGTTTATCGAATAAATGCCCGTCTCACTGGGCATGCTATTATTCGACGAAAGTCGCATTCTAAACGCAATTATTTTAGTTCAGATTTAGAACACCCCACTTTTTAACTATTGTACCGCCTGTTTCATGTTATAATTGTCCCGCTAGTGCAAGAAAAGCCGCATTGAACCTCAAGAAGCACTTCGTTTAACGAGTAATATGGAGGTTATAATGGACAGAAATAAAGACGTCATTCAGACTCATCCGCTGGTAGGATGGGACATCAGTACTGTAGACAGTTATGACGCCATGATGATCCGCCTGCACTCGCTATCATCGCAGGATCAGAAAGAAGAAGAAGCTGACGTGGGACCCACCTACTGGCTGACTACCGATGTAGCCAGACAGTTCATCTCGATACTCGAAGCTGGCATTGCAAAGATAGAGTCCACAGAGCAATACCTACGCGATAATCAAAAGCACTAATTTCTTATCTTCGCGTGAAAGGGCACCCAACAGGGTGCCTTTTTCATGGGCGCTCTCTTTTGGTATGCTGTTGAAAATTTTCGCCGTTTTGCAGGAGTGATGGGGTTATGGTTTATGATCTGATTGTGGTGGGCAGCGGATCGGTCGGGGCAGCCGCCGGTTTTTATGCCACGCAGGCTGGCTTATCTGTATTAATGATTGATAGTGCCCACCCGCCACACAACCAAGGCACGCACCATGGTGAAACCCGCTTGATCCGTCATGCGTATGGTGAAGGTGAACGTTATGTCCCTTTGGTGTTACGTGCGCAAACTCTGTGGGACGAGCTGGAACAGCAGAGCGGTGAACGCATTATGCATCGCAGCGGTATTCTTAACCTCGCGCCCATCACTTCTTCGTTTATCCAGAACGTCATCGACAGCGCAAAAGCGTTTCAACTGGACGTGAAAGTGTTGCAGGCTGATGAGGTGCGCAAGCGCTGGCCGCAGGTTAGCGTACCAGACGGATACATTGGCGTATTTGAACCTCATTCCGGCTTCCTCAAATGTGAACAGGCCGTGCGCAGTTGGGTGCAATTGGCCGAGCAAGCGGGCTGTGCCCAGCTGTTTAACTGTCCAGTGAGTGAAATTGGCCGCGATGGTGATCTTCAGCAGGTCACGACGCGTGACGGCGTGTTTCGCGCACGTAAGCTGCTTATCAGCGCCGGAACCTGGGTCAGCCAGTTAGTAAAAGATTTACCGGTCACACCGGTGCGTAAAGTCTTCGCCTGGTATCAGGCTGACGGTCGTTACAGTGAGAATAACCAATTCCCTGGTTTCACCGTAGAGATGCCAGACGGTACTCATTTTTATGGCTTCCCTGCGGATAACAACGCCTTAAAAGTGGGCCGCCATGATGGCGGACAGCCAATGCAAAAACCTGAGGACCGCAAGCCTTTTGGCAGCATCGCGGCTGATGGTAATGAAGCCTTTAGTTTCCTGCGCCAGTTCCTGCCCGGTGTGGGAGTTTGTTTACATGGTGAAGCGTGCAGCTATGACAACACGCCAGATGAAGACTTCATTATTGATACACTGCCGGGCGAACCCAATCGTTTGATCATCACCGGTTTGAGTGGGCACGGTTTTAAATTTGCCAGCGTGCTGGGTGAACTGGCCAGCGAATTTGCGCAGGAAAAACCGTTCTCTTTCGACGTTTCACCGTTCTCACTGGCACGATTCGCATAAAATTCCTTGGTGCTGGCGCAGTGATGCGCCAGCCTTATTGACATAAACTGACGTTAATTGTTATTTCATGAAACTTTACCGACAGCGGTGACGCATTTGGTGTAGTAATTATGCCATTATTCATTTTTATCCCCACCGATAACACCCTGCATTCAATAATCCTGGTTAACTTTTAAATAATCACTCATTTATTCCGAAAGTCTTTGCGGAAGTTATAGAAAAGTAAGCCTGATTGCTTTCACATTTCAAAATGTGGATGCTCATTGCTACTTATTTCCATCACTGGTTCACAAACATGTGGCGTAATTCATCCCAACACTTCGGGCTCGTCTCCATTTTATTACACTGGCTCATGGCGCTGGCTATTTACGGCATGTTTGCATTGGGTTTATGGATGGTGGGTTTGGGGTATTACGATAGCTGGTACCACAACGCCCCGGAAATCCATAAAGGCATCGGCATCCTGTTGTTCGCCGCACTCCTTCTGCGCCTGTGCTGGCGTGTAATCTCCCCTCCTCCTGCGCCGCTCAAACATTACTCGCCGCAGGTTCGCCGTGCAGCCAGCGCCGCGCACTGGCTGCTGTATGGGCTGTTGCTGGTTCTCTTATTGAGCGGCTATCTCATCTCTACAGCCGATGGCAAACCCATTTCTGTTTTTGGCTGGTTCAATGTCCCCGCCCTGTTCAGTGGAGCCGGCGTCCAGGCTGACCTGGCGGGGAATGTGCATCTATGGCTGGCATGGAGTTTGGTGCTGTTTTCCGTTCTGCATGCGCTGGCCGCGTTGAAACACCATTTTATCGATCGAGATGTGACCCTAAAAAGGATGCTGGGTTACCGCATCCCCTTAACCTCTGAAAAGGAAAAGTAACATGTTAAAGAAAACGATTTTGGCGTTGAGCGCCGCCGGTGTACTGAGCACCGGTTCTATGGCTAACGCTGCGGAGTATAAGTTTGATAAAGAAGGCCAGCATGCCTTTGTACAGTTCCGCATCCAGCATCTGGGTTACAGTTGGTTGTATGGCAGCTTTAAAGACTTTGACGGTACCTTTACCTTTGACGAGGCGAATCCGGCCGCAGATAAAGTTAACGTCACCCTCAATACTGCCAGCCTTGATACTAATCATGCTGAGCGTGACAAACATATCCGCAGTGCCGACTTCCTGAATACCGCAAAATTCCCGCAGGCCACTTTTGCCTCTACAGCGGTGAAAAAAGAGGGGCAGGATTATAAGATCACCGGCGATCTCACGCTGAATGGCGTGACGAAACCGATCACGCTGGATGCCAAATTAATCGGCGAGGGCAAAGATCCATGGGGCGGTTATCGTGCAGGATTTGAAGCCAGCGGCAATGTCGTCCTGAAAGAGTTTAATATCAGTAAAGATCTCGGACCCGCATCGCAAACGGCAGAACTGATCATTTCGGTGGAAGGCGTGCGTCAGTAACATATATATACCCTAAATACTTCGAGTCCCCTCATGGGGCCTACTCTTGGAGCAGGAAGGCGGCAACTGAACGAATCCCCGGGAGCATACACCAGTATGTGACTGGGGTGAGTGAAGGCAGCCAACGCACCTGCGGCTTGAAGTATGACGGGTATATAGCCTGAAGTCAGGTGACCTCAGGCTGTTAAGCGATTACTTCTTCTCGGGTACAGGGATGGCCATGGTCATGTTCAGTAATCCGCGAGATTTATTGAACACTTTATTGCCATTTTCCCGACCAGCACGGCGTGCGCGCTGCTCTTCAGGTTCCAGTTTTGACTCTTCCATGCAGATAGGGCTGCAGCAGTTATGGTACTTCTCTGCGCAGCTTGGGCACTGAATAAACAGCAGATGGCAGCCGTCATTGACGCAGTTAGTATGGCTATCGCAAGGCGCGCCACACTGGTGGCAGCTGGAAAGAATATCGTCGGAAATACGCTCACCCATACGCTCATCAAAGACAAAGTTTTTGCCTTTGAAACGTACCGGTAACCCCTGCTCACGGGCACGACGGGTATATTCAATAATGCCGCCCTCAATGTGGGACACATCGTTAAAGCCGTTGTGTTTCATCCACGCGCTGGCTTTTTCACAGCGAATGCCGCCGGTACAGTACATGACAATTTTTTTGTCTTTCTGGTCCTGCAGCATATCCACTGCCATCGGCAGTTGATCGCGGAACGTATCAGCCGGAACTTCAATGGCATTATCGAAATGCCCTACTTCGAATTCGTAGTGGTTACGCATATCGACAAAAACCACTTCCGGGTCGTCGAGCAAGGCATTCACGTCCGCGGCTTTCAAATAGGCGCCGACATCGCTGGCATCAAAACTCGTGTCTTCTATCCCGTCCGCGACAATACGTTCGCGCACTTTAAGACGTAACACCCAGAATGATTTACCGTCATCGTCTAACGCAATGTTCATACGCAGATTGTTGAACGCCGGGTCAAACGCATACAGCGCAGCCTTCATAGCTTCATACTGGCTGGCTGGCACACTGATTTGCGCGTTGATCCCTTCGTGCGCCACGTACACGCGGCCAAACACCTTGAGCCTGGTCATCTCAACATAGAGGGCGTCACGGAATGCTTTAGGGTCGGCAATCTGGAAGTATTTATAAAAAGAGACTGTGGTACGTGGTTCGGTTTCCGCCAACATACGTTCTTTCAGCTCTTTATTGGAAACGAGGTTGTGTAACACTGGCATGGTGTTCTTCCTGTTAGCAATCAGAGAAATTTAGCGCGCACATGATACCTGAATTCACCCTGAAGCAAAGCCCCAGGAAGGATTATCCTGATAGCCGTGATTACGGGCGCAGTTCTGCGCTGCCATTGCTATTTAATGCGCAAAGCTGCTGCCTTTCACCAACGTGCAAGCTATGCTTGATTTCAGTCAGCAAGAAAAAATGGCATAATCGCGGCAAATAACAGAAACCGGACTCTCTGGCACAAGACGCAGGATACTGACATTTCAATGACTCAACTTCCCCAATTTACTCGTGAGCTTCTTCATCCACGTTACTGGTTTACCTGGATTGGCATTGGTTTCCTCTACCTGTTGGTATTACTCCCCTATCCGGTTTTGCACGCGTTTGGCTGTGGTCTGGGTCGTGTAGCGATGCGTTTCATGAAACGGCGTGTTGAAGTAGCGCAACGTAACCTTGAACTCTGTTTCCCTGACATGCCCACCAACGAACGTGAGGCGATGGTAAAGCATAATTTTGAATCGGTGGGTATGGGGCTGATTGAAACAGGTATGGCGTGGTTCTGGCCAGACTGGCGCATCCAGAAATGGGTGAAGACCACTGGGCTTGAGCATGTGGCTAATGCCTTGGCCGAGAAACGCGGCATTTTACTGATTGGCATGCATTTTCTCACCCTTGAACTGGGCGCGCGCGTATTTGGCATGCACAATCCGGGCATCGGTGTTTACCGCCCTAACGACAACAAGTTGATTGACTGGCTGCAGACGTGGGGAAGAATGCGCTCCAATAAAAGCATGCTTGATCGTAAGGATCTTAAAGGCATGATTCGCGCCATGAAGAACAATGACATCATCTGGTATGCACCCGACCATGATTATGGTCCACGCAGCAGCGTGTTTGCGCCGTTCTTCGCCGTGCAGGATGCCGCAACCACCACTGGCACGCATATGCTGATTCGCCTGGGCAATCCCAGCGTGGTGCCTTTTCTGGCGCGTCGCCTGCCCAATGGACGCGGCTATGAATTAAAGATGATGCCCGACATTCGTGCGAAGTTCTCACTGGAAAGCGAGCTTGATACAGCAGTTGTGATGAATAAAGTGGTGGAAGAGTCCGTTCTACTCGCACCAGAACAATACATGTGGCTGCATCGTCGTTTCAAAACCCGCCCCGAAGGTCAACCATCGCTGTATTAATGTGATGTGGAGCACACTTTGTGTTCCACTGTTTTCCGTGTGAATTTGCCTTATATCACGATGATATCCGCTCAATTTAGGTAAAACTGGACCAGTCGGAACTCAGGCTGAATGTTTCGTTGGTACCAGTTTTAACTTTATTCGATGTGATAAAGCATCAGTAGCGATGCAGAATCTTAATCTTTGTTAACAAAATGTGAACATCCAACCACGCAACTTATTGAAATTAGCTCTATCAGCATCAACGCCATTTACTGATTGAAATATGCTCGCACGGATCTGATTTTCATCAATTCCAGGCCTATTCCTATTTAATATTGCTGAATGCTTTGGCTCCGCTTATCAATGCAGTAAAATTAACTTACTTAACAAGGTATTGTCTTAGTGCCTGGTCACTATATGCCACTTTCGTGTATTTAAAACTATCCTTATTCCATTCTGGAATTTGTCCGCGAAATCGATTCCAGTTAGTTTCAACCGTGACAGTTAGTTCAATAACTGCCCTTCTAAAAATATAAAAAGATTACACACAGCAAATATATCGCAGGAACTTATAATATGAATAAAGGCATCTATTACTACGTAACGATCAGTACCGATCAGGAGGGCTATCACCTTCTGCATCGGAAAGAGTGTAAACGTCTACCCGTAAAGGAGGATATGGTTTTTATCGGTACGCTCTATAATTTAAATCAGGCTTTATCGACCGCGAGAATTAATTTTAAAAAGGTGAAACCCTGTATTAAATGCTGCATCCGTTATTCTTCCCCAATTATTCGCGAGTCTGTGCGTCCTGTACTGCACTTCCCGCAAAAGATGATATAAACGGTATGGGTGGTTGAATTTTCCTCAACCACCCACCGTTATTTTCTCGCCGCTCTGCACGCTGCCATTTTTTTGTCTATTCTTCTGTGAAATCCTCTTTCAAGCGACAAGGAGTTCACCATGAACCTGTTTAGCACCCTCGAAGAAGCCATTGAAGCTGCACGTGAAGAGTTTCTTGCCAGCCAATCTGATATCACCGCAGACGATGCCAGTGTGAGTCAGTTCGCGCTGCAAAAGTATGTCATGCAAGATGGCGACACTATGTGGCAGGCCGAGTTTTTTGCCGACGAAGAAGGCCAGGGAGAATGCCTGCCCATCTGTAACGGCGATGCAGCACAGGCGGTGTTTGACGGTGATTTCGACGAGGTTGAACTGCGACAGGAGTGGCAGTCAGAAAATACCTTGCACGAGTGGGATGAAGGCGAGTTCCAGCTTGAACCTCCGCGTGACCTCGAAGAAGGCGAGGCTGCAGCGGAAGAGTGGGAAGATGATGATAGCCCCTCAGACAACTGGGCCTAAAGCTTATTCGTACGGGCCATGATGGGCATCAACCGGTAATAGCAGGGTGTCCATCACCAGCGACAGCGGCAAGTCTAATATGGTCAGTACGCGCCAGGGCCCGTCACGGACATCCCACTGTACGCCGGGATAATATTGGCTACCGTGCCCTTGGCCAGGAATGGTGCGGCTGATAATACTGCCGCAACCGCTCAACAGCAGAATGGCGGCACTGAGCGCGGTTATTTTCAGGAAATCTTTCACAACATTTACTCACAATGAACTGGCGTCAGTTTAACCGCCTGAGTAGGCAAATAACTACATCTCAATGCGTAAAGATTGCGTTAGTCAGAATCATGGCAAAAAAAAAGCGGCATTTCTGCCGCTTTTTCGATTTCCCATCTTAACGCTGAGGCAATGCCTCAGGATTGAGTTTCAGCTTTTGATAGCTCTCCACCCACTGATGGTATTTATCCGCACTTTCCCACAAACGTGAATGCACGCGTGCCAGCACCACCGGATCACTGATTAACTGCAAGCGTTGCTCGCGGTTCAGTTTTTCTGGTGCATCGCTCAAGGCCTGATCGACGCGACGATCGCGTGCATGATCCAGCAAGGTACTTTGCTTATGACGTGAGGTCGCCATGGCTGTCGCCAGCGCGTTAAACGCCGGGTTAAACAGTGCATGCATAAAGCCATTCTTCAGCGCGCGCTGGCGGTTCACCTGTAAGTAGTGATCGGTATCGACCAGCTCTTTCGGCGGCTCATACTCTTCCGGAATCAGGAACAGCTTGGCGTTCTTACTTTTCTGCCCCACAGTGGCACGGCTCGACATCACCGAGACAAAGGGTGACAGAATCAGTGAGAACACAATCGGCGCCAGCCACCACAGGAAGTTGAGATCCAGCACGCCCATACCCACTGCCCAGACAATACCTAACAGCATTTGCGAACCATGGCGACGGAAAGCTTCACCCCATGGCGTGGCATCGTCGTCACGCTGCGGTGAGTTCCAGACCACTTCCCAACCCAGGAAGGCGCTGACCACGAACACCGTGTGGAACAGCATACGCACCGGCGCTAACAGCACCGAGAACAGCATTTCCAGTATCAGTGAGCAGAATAAGCGGATGGCGCCACCATAAGGTTTTGCCCCTTTACACCAGATCAGCACGACACTGAGCAGTTTCGGCAGGAACAGTAGCACCAGAGTGGTAGAGAACAGCGCAATTGCCAGATCAGGACGCCACTGCGGCCACACCGGGAACAGCTGGCGCGGTTGCAGGAAGTAGGTCGGCTCCATGAGCGTATGCACCACCTGCAAAGCGGTGGACAAGGCGAGGAACATAAACCACAACGGCGCTGACAGGTAAGACATCACCCCGGTCAGGAACACCGCACGGTGCACCGGGTGCATACCTTTCACCAGGAACAGGCGGAAGTTCATCAGGTTACCGTGACACCAGCGACGGTCACGCTTCAGTTCATCCAGCAAGTTCGGCGGCAGCTCTTCATAAGAGCCAGGCAGATCATAGGCGATCCACACCCCCCAACCGGCACGACGCATTAAGGCCGCTTCAACGAAGTCATGCGACAGGATCGAGCCCGCGAAGGAACCTTCACCCGGTAGCGGTGCCAGCGCACAGTGTTCGATAAACGGCTGAACACGGATGATGGCGTTATGGCCCCAGTAGTGCGACTCCCCTAACTGCCAGAAGTGCAGACCGGCCGTAAACAGCGGACCATATACACGCGTGGCAAACTGCTGACAGCGAGCATACAGGGTATCCATACCGGACGCTTTAGGTGACGACTGGATGATACCGGCGTTCGGGTTCGCTTCCATCATGCGCACCAGACCGCACAGGCACTCACCGCTCATCACGCTATCGGCATCCAGCACCACCATGTAGCTGTAGTTGCTCCCCCAGCGACGGCAGAAGTCATCGATGTTGCCACTTTTACGCTTCACACGGCGACGGCGACGGCGGTAGAAAATCTTGCCTGCCCCACCGACATCACGCACCAGCTCCATCCACGCTTTCTGCTCGGCGATGGCAATATCGGCATCGTAGCTGTCGCTCAGGATATAAACATCGAAGTGCTCGGCATTACCGGTACGCTGCACCGATTCCCAGGTGGCACGCAGTCCGGCGAACACACGCTCAACATCCTCATTACAGATAGGCATGATCAACGCAGTACGGTGTTCAGGATTGAGTGGTTCATCACCGGTGGTGGAATAGGAGATGCTGTACTTATCGCGGCCAATCAGCAGTTGCAGGAACCCCATTAAGGCAGTCCAGAAACCGGCGGAGACCCAGCAGAACAGAATCGCAAACAGGAACAAGATCCCGGTTTGTAATATGTACGGCAGGATCAGCTCAACCGACTGCAACCAGTTCTGGTTAAACAACTCGATCGGATCGAGCAGTGTCCAGCCCTGATAAGGCAGAATGGTCTTCATGTACCAGGTGGCAACCACAGTCTGCAACAGCGTCAGGATCAGCAGCACATAACGACGCATAGAACCCACATGGCGCCATTTGTCTTCCGTCTTCTGTTCTTCTGCCGTGGCATAGCGCGGGGTGGATTTCTGACCACGCAGTGAATCCCAGGCGCGGGCAATCGGGTTAGTCCGCCAGATTTCCGGGAACATCAGCGATCGCTTCACTTTTGGCATCGCCTTCAGTGTGGTGCGGTCAAGATAATCCTTGCTGAGCTGTTGGCCATCTGCCAGCGAATCTGGCCAGGCCATTTGCACGCGGGATGACACCGATTTGAGCGGCGCATCGTCCGGGCGCTCGCTGGCGGCGTTATCCTGCCCCAGCGACGTATGAATAGCGTGGAACGCCTGAGCATGCTGAAGCGAATCGCTCAGACGAGCCCGCCCTGCCGCATCTAGCGGCAGAGCTTCCACGTAAGATTGAGGTAGAAATATCGATTTATTCATTGGCAGGTAACTGATAGCTCCAGGTTTCCGTCAATGTCTTGTCGCCGCTCACCAGCGCCGCACGCATTTCGGTCGGCTGCTTGTTATCTTTCACGCGCAGACGCAACACTAAACGCCAGCCTTTGGTTACCGGGTTGTAGCGTACGCTTTGCTCAACCACATCGGCGTTATTGCCCACGCTAACCTGCGGCGTAACTTGCGTATTGTCAGGCAGCTTGCTCATCGCTTTACCGACGAAATCGATGGTAAAGGCGATGGAGCCATCTGGCTGACGCACCAGATTAGACTGTTTAACATCACCGGCTGAACGCAGCGTGTTTTTCACCCATGCCACATCATCTTGATGCAACAGGTTCTCATCACGCGTGAAGTGCAGGCGATACTGGAAGTTCATCTCTTTGCCTGGATCAGGCAGTTTTTCCGGCGTCCAGAACGCAACGATGTTGTCGTTGGTTTCATCGGCGGTCGGGATTTCAACCAGCTCAACACGGCCTTTGCCCCAGTCACCCATTGGCTCAACCCAGCCACTTGGGCGCAGGTCGTAGCGATCGTCGAGATCCTGATAGTGGCTGAAGTCACGACCACGTTGCAGCAGACCAAAACCTTTCGGATTTTCTATGGTGAAGGTGCTCACCGCTAAATGTTTCGGGTTATTCAGCGGACGCCAAATCCACTCACCGTTGCCCGCGTGAATCGACAGGCCATTGGAGTCATGCAATTCATTACGGAAATTGGTGACTGGCGATGGCTGATTAGCGCCAAACAAGAACATACTGGTCAGCGGTGCTACACCCAGTTTGCCGACGTTGTCACGCAGGTAGACTTTCGACTGCACATCAACCGTCGACTCTTTGCCCGGCTTGATGATAAAGCGATAGGCACCGGCGGCACGTGGTGAATCCAGCAGTGCATAGATCACCAGCTGTTTGTCTTGCGGTTTTGGACGTTCAATCCAGAACTCTTTAAAGCGCGGGAACTCTTCACCTGACGGCAACGCGGTATCAATGGCTAAACCACGCGCAGAAAGACCATAAACCTGGCCTTCACCAATAACACGGAAGTAGCTGGCGCCGAGGAAACTGGCAATCTCGTCGTCTTTACCCTTTTTGTTCAGCGGGTACAGTACCTTGAAACCGGCAAAGCCGAGATTTTTAACCGAATCAGCATCGTGCTTGACGTTGCCGAAGTTGAAATAGTCGGGGTTGTATTTGATTTCGCGAACAGAAGACGCCGTGACTTCATTAATTTTCACTGGCGTATCGAAATACATGCCCTGATGATAAAACTCGAGCTTAAACGGCGTACGCAGTTTGCCCCAGTATGCTTTGTCGTGGTTAAACTGGATTTGCTGATAATCCGCAAATTTCATATCACGAAACTGAGAGGGTAAATTGCTCTTCGGCGCTTCGTAACCTTTCCCTGCCAACGCCTTGGCTTGTTTTGCCACATCATCAATGTTGAACGCCCAGCTATTGTTGGCGTACAACGCCAGCAGGACTGCCGCGCCTACCCAGCGCATTTTTACCAGTCCCACTTTATTATTC